>CALXOT010000085.1 GCA_944390085.1 uncultured Succinivibrionaceae bacterium | reverse complement strand
ATTGTACACCAAAGAATATAATGAGCAACGGTCATGTAAGCCATTCATCTCCACCTTACAGAAGGTGGAGACTTCTGGCTATCTATTGTTAAAGCTTATGCACTCTGGCAAGGCGGCTTTGAATATGCGCTTGGGCAGGTTACGTTAGCAGCCCCTCAGTCAGCCTTTTATCCGTACAGCGGCAGTCATATGTTTTTAGCGGCAGATTTTTCCATAAAAATCTACTGCTTGCTACAGACCTGTAAAAGTTTAGCCTGCACAAAACTTCTGCTGTACAGGCTGCAGCCCTCAGATCGGTAATACAAACCAAGCTGCATTTTTTGCACCATAACTTGGATTAATCTTTTATAATCTTTATTTTTGCCAGATCCTGGCACATTAAGCATGGCAGGAGGTTGTTGCCGCCTGCAGATCCTGCATATTAAGTTAAGTACTTGTTTGTAAGTACTTTGTGTTGTTAACTGCAAAAGACTGAAAATTTACAAGAAATCTGAAAATTAAAATGAGCACAGCATCAGAACCACAGGCAGGCCTGCTGACCCGTTTTTTAAACGGGGTTGAGCGCCTAGGTAACCGCCTGCCACACATTACCATGCTCTTTATCTATGCCCTGATAATTGCCATGGTATTTTCCCTGATCCTTTCCTATGTCGATTTTGACTATATCCATCCCAATACCGGGGAGAAAATAAAGATCCTCAACATCTTTGCCCCGGAAAACCTGGTGACCTTCATTGAAAACTCGGTCAAGAACTTCATGGGCTTCCCGCCTCTTGGGATCACTATCGTAGTGACCTTAGGCATCGGCATTGCCGAAGGTTCAGGCTTTATCCATGCCTGTCTGCGCAAACTGCTGTCCATTACCCCCAAGAAGATCCTGACCCCAGCCGTAGTCTTCATCTCCATCCTCTGCCATGTGGCCTCAGATTCTGCCTACACAGTGCTGATGCCGGTATCAGCGCTGATGTTCTACTGCTGCGGCCGTCATCCGCTGGCCGGCATTGCCTGTTCCTTTGCAGGGCTTGCCGGTGGATTCACTGCCTCCTTTACCCCGTCCATGATCGATCCGGTGATGCAGAGCTTTACTGAAAGTGCCGCCCATATCATCGATCCGGACTACTCAGTCAACGTGCTGTGCAATTACTTCTATGCCTTAGGCGGTACCATCTTCGTGATCTTAGCCTGCTGGTTTGTCACCGATAAGATAGTGGAGCCTCGCCTGAACGCGTTCATGCCGGTGGATGACAAGATTGCAGATGACAATGACACCAAGATGCACGAGCCCAGCGCTCGCGAAAACAAGGCCTTCACCTTAGGTGCCGGAACGGCCATCCTGCTGCTTGTCATTTTGTTCCTGCTCTGCTACCCCGAGGACAGCATCATGCGCGCTGCTGACGGTTCATTGACCTCACCGCAGTCTGCAGTGATGAAATGCCTGGTACCTTTCCTGTTTATCTTCTTTGCCCTGCCAGGACTGATCTACGGTTTTGCAGCCGGCACCTACAAATGTGCCAATGATGTAATCCATGCCATGGAAAACATCATGCGCATGCTGATCTCCTTCATGGTGTTCTGCTTCTTTGCCGGACAATTCCTCTATGTGTTCGGCCAGTCCCAGATAGGCTCATTGCTGGCCATTGCCGGTGCTGAGTTCCTGCGTGATCTGGGCATGCCCTCAGGGCTCACCCTGTTTGGCATCATCGTGCTTACCGGCATGCTTAATATCCTCATCACCTCGGCTACCTCCAAGTGGGCAATTTTATCCACCATCTTTGTGCCGATGCTGATGATGCTGGGGCTCTCCCCGGAGCTGACCCAGGCGGCCTTCCGCGTATCTGACTCAGCCGTGAACGTCTCCACCCCGCTGTTCCCGTTCTATCCGCTGCTTATCATGTACTGCCAGAAATATTGCAGCAAAGCCGGTGTGGGCACGCTCTGCTCCATGATGATCCCTTATACCGGGGCACTGCTTATAGTGCTGACTGCGGTACTGTATGCCTACTGGTTTATCGGCATACCCATTGGCTTTAATTCCGGTTTTGACTATCCGTCAACCATGTTTCCCCAGCCTTAAGCCGTTAACTTAAGGAGAACAACAAAAAACTACGCTCCCGCCGGCGCTCATGCCAGCGGGTTCTGCTGTGACAGCAGCACTGGCTGCATGCCACGGCAGTACAATTCAGGATACTGATCTCAAGACAGCTTAGTCTGCCGGAGTAGAAAGGAAAAATTTTTATGAACTATCAGGATCTTTTAGTTGAGCATTTTCTGCGCTACAGCGCCATTCCCTCCCAGTCTGACGCTACTGTAAACACCCTACCCACTTCAGAAGGACAACTGGAATTAGGCCGCCTGCTGTGTACTGAACTCAGGCAGCTTGGCCTTGAGGAGGTAGAGCAGGACTCAAATGGCGTGGTCACAGCAAAGCTGGCCGGGACGCGCTCTGGCAATGCCATCGGCTTTTGCTCACATTTAGATACCGTGGATGTAAGCCTAAGTCCCAAGATCAGAGCACAGCTTATTGACTATCAGGGCGGTGATGTGATCCTCAACGTAAAGGAAAATATCGTGATGCCGGCAAGCGAGCATCCGGAACTTGAGGCCTATAAAGGGCAGCGGATCTTTTTTTCAGACGGTACCTCAGTGCTGGGAGCAGACAACAAGGCAGCCATGGCCAACATCATGACCGCCCTGCACATCGTGCAGCAGGAAAAGCGGGAACATGCTGACATCTATATCGCCTTTGTGCCGGATGAGGAGATCGGCCTGCGTGGCTCCAAGGTACTTGATCTGAATAAATTCAGACCCGATTACGCCTATACCATCGACTCCTGTGCCTTAGGCGAGGTGGTGTATGAGACCTTTAACGCCGCTACCGTCACCATTGACATTCAGGGTGTCACCGCACATCCGATGTCCTCCAAGGGGGTATTGGTCAACCCTATTTTGGTGGCGCACGATCTGATGGCTATGTTTGACCGCAGGCAAACCCCAGAATGCACCGCCGGCAAGGATGGTTACTGGTGGTTTACCGGTATTACCGGGGATGCCCTGAACTGTCGCGTCAGCATGCATATCCGTGATTTTGACAAGGACAACTATCAAAAGCGTAAGCAGTACATCAAAGACTGCATTGACAAACTGCAGGCCCTGCACCCGCGCGCCGTCATTAAGCTGCAGATTGAAGATGTATACGAGAACATCGCCAACAACGTAAGTGCAGATGATGCCCCGATAGCCAGGCTCTACGCTGCCCTGGACAGCCTTGGGATCAAGGCCCGCACCTACGCCATGCGCGGTGGTACGGACGGCTCGTGCCTATCAGCCCGCGGTATCGTGACCCCCAACTATTTCACCGGGGCACACAATTTCCACTCCCGTTTTGAGTTCCTGCCCTTAGAAAGTTTTGAAAAATCCCTGCAGGTAACCTTAAAGCTGATTGAAACAGCCTGATCCCAAGCAACTGACTATCCCTCCTGGACTGCATTGCCGCCTGAGCCTTACCAGGCAATTGCCGGCACTGCATCAGGGGGGGGGCTTGCCGTCTCGTGGTCTGTGCGTGTCCACAAAGATACCTGCATCCTGACAAGACGCACCTGACCAGCTCAATTCTCCTGTTCAGAAAAATACCTGCCCTACCTGACTGCATCCAGCTTTAGTGCTTTTTGCTAAAATCTGCACTTCATCACAATTTCACAAAATTTACTGCAACCCTTAACACAGCATTTTCTGTAAGGAAATGCCGTTCTGCGGCCTTCTTCAGGCACTGCAGGGGCACTTTTAGCATTAAAACCGGATTCTGGGATTTTTAACAGGTTTTTGATGACAACAGCGTTTTTTTGCAGAAAAAGTTCTAAAATCGAGGCAAATTAGCTTAAAATAGCGAAAATTTTGTTGGAGCAAGATTTTGTCAAATATCCTTGTAATTAACGGACCCAACCTTAATTTGCTCGGTCTGCGCGAACCTGGCCTGTACGGCAAGAACAGCCTGAAAGACATTGAGCAGCGCCTTTCTGACATAGGCAAAGAACTTAAGGTAAACCTTGAGTTCTACCAGTCAAATCACGAAGGCAGCATAGTAGATACCATTCAGAATGCCCGCGGGCGTATTGATTTTATCCTGATTAATGCGGGGGCCTATACCCACACTTCTGTGGCCATCCGCGATGCCCTGCTCGGTGTAGCCATTCCTTTTATTGAAATCCATTTATCCAACGTCTATACCCGTGAACCTTTCCGCCACCATTCATTCTTAAGCGACAAGGCGGTAGGGGTGATCGCCGGATTCGGCGCGGACGGTTATGAGTACGCGCTGCGCAAGGCTGTAAAGCTTGCCCGCCCTGACTGACGTACAGATTTTTCATGCCGCAAGGCGATGACTTAGGTGAAAACAATGCAGATTGATATTCATAAGATTGCCAAGTTAATTGACTTGGTTTCCAATTCAGACGTAGCTGAAATCAACATTAAGCAAGGTGAGGAAGAATTATGCATCACCAGGCAAAGCAAGGTAACCACTGTTGCTGTGCCTGAAGTCATCCCGGCAGCGGTGCAGAGCGCACCGGTTGCTGCTATGCAGGCTGCTGCCAGCGCTCAGGCCCCCGCAGCTGCCCCGGCTCCGACCGCGACTCCGGCACCTGCTACAGCACCGGCTGAGGCCAAGTGCATGAAATCTCCGATGGTCGGCACTTTCTACCGTTCCGCCAGCCCTACTGCCGCTCCTTTTGTGGAAGAGGGGCAGAGCGTCAAAGAAGGCGATACCCTGTGCATCATCGAAGCCATGAAGATGATGAATCAGATCCAGTCTGACCGTGCTGGAGTCATCAAGAAGATCCTGGTGGAGAACGGTGCTACCGTCGAGTTTGATCAGCCCTTATTTGAGTTTGAATAAGAGGGCGGTATGAATTTTGAAAAGGTTTTAATTGCCAACCGCGGTGAAATCGCACTGCGTATCTTAAGGGCCTGCAAGCAGCTGGGTCTTAAGACCGTGGCGGTACATTCAAGTGCCGATCGCGAACTGCTACATGTAAAGCTGGCCGATGAAACTATTTGCATCGGCCCTGCCAGCCCCAAGGAATCTTACTTAAATATTCCCAGCATTATTGCTGCCGCTGAGGCTACCGGTGCCTCCGCCATTCACCCGGGCTACGGCTTCTTATCAGAAAACGCTGACTTTGCTGAAATGGTGGAAAAGTCAGGTTTCATCTTCATCGGACCTACTGCCGACACCATCCGCCTGATGGGAGACAAGGTCTCTGCCAAGCGCGCCATGCTGCGCGCCGGCGTGCCCTGCGTCCCGGGATCTGACGGCGCCCTGGGGGATGACATCAATGAAAACAAAAAATTGGCCAAGAAGATAGGCTACCCTATCATCATCAAGGCAGCAGGCGGCGGCGGTGGCCGCGGCATGCGGGTGGTACGCACAGAAAGCGAGCTTGAGGACGCCATCGCCCTGACCAGGCGCGAGGCTGACATGTTCTTCAACAACCCGGCGGTCTACATGGAAAAGTTCCTGGAAAACCCGCGCCATATCGAGTTCCAGGTCTTATCTGACACCCACGGTCATGCTGTGTACTTAGGCGAGCGTGACTGCTCGATGCAGCGCCGTAATCAAAAGGTGCTTGAGGAGGCTCCGGCTCCCTTCATCAGTGCCGAACAGCGCGCCGAAATCGGCTCACGCTGTGCCAAGGCCTGTGTCGATATAGGCTATCGCGGTGCCGGTACCTTTGAGTTCCTCTACGAAAACGGGCAGTTCTACTTCATTGAGATGAATACCCGTGTACAGGTGGAGCATCCGGTAACTGAGCTTGTCACCGGCATCGATATCGTGCGT
>CALXOT010000084.1 GCA_944390085.1 uncultured Succinivibrionaceae bacterium | reverse complement strand
CACTTTTAGTAAGCACCCATTACTGGGCACTTACGGGCATGTCCACAATGCCCCCATCAGGTCGGAGCAAAAAAGCCCGTTCCTGAATTCTTAGAGAGTATTGTACATGATCAAAATGTGCGACATCAGCCGCTTTCATCCCCAGGCTCACGCAAGGGGAATTACGCGGCATTAGTTAAAATAGGAAGGGTTTTGAGATGTTATCTGCTGATAAAGTTCCTGTGTAGTCTCGGCAGTGGCCAGATAAAAAGGGGACAAGCTTACCTGATGCTGTCTTTCATCTTGATCTCGCTGCCTTTCACTTGCCGGTGAGCCCATGGTGAAGGTGCCCCGGGCGCAATTTCATCTCAGGTGCGGCCGCGGCTGGCGCACTGATCCCAATCAGAAAAGCCACGGTAAGGGTGCTCCGCCAGGGAAATTTGTGAATCATCATGCCTCCGGAAAAATCAGTCACAGTTTTGCGCTGCAGCAGGGTAGAGCTGACTGTTTACCTGTCCCAAATAAACAATGCAGCTACGTTCAGACCATGGCATAAATTTGCAGATTTGTGCAAAATTCTTGATGTCAGGCAGAAACATATTCAAGCTCAAGTTTAAGCGGTAGCAGGGGCAGCAGGAAGCAGGAATTTCTGAGGCAGTGTCAGGTCTTGACTTGCTGCTCAATCCCACAGGACGGATGGTAATGCCAACGGTCAGTGATGGTAGCAGGGTGGTAACAGGTGCAGGCAACGGCTAGCGGGAATGTGAGGACAGGCTGTTTTGGGCAAATGGCAGTGATCCAGATCTGCCCTTAATCCGGGGAACCCCGCAAAAAAGAAAAAATATGCATCTGCGGCGTGAGGCGGCTCAGAAAAAGAGTGAAAAAATTTTGATCAAGGCAAATTAAACAGGTTATAATAGTTAGGTTTTCTGTATGCTGTTTGCAGTATACGAAAATGCAGCCTACAGCTGCTTTCAGGGAAGCGCTGATGTAACAGCGCGATAATACCCAATTTTGAGGAAATTTTAAATGGCAAAGAAAGTAACTGCCTATATCAAGTTACAGGTTGGTGCAGGTAATGCCAATCCTGCTCCTCCCGTCGGCCCGGCCTTAGGTCAGCACGGCGTCAACATCATGGAGTTCTGCAAGGCCTTCAATGCCCAGACTGCCAAGATGGAAAAAGGCGCTCCGGTGCCGGTGGTGATCACTGTCTACCAGGACAAGTCCTTCACCTTCGTGACCAAGACCCCTCCTGCTTCCTTCTTAATCAAGAAGGCTGTGGGCATCGAGACTGCTTCCCACAAGCCTGGTAAGGAGAGTGCTGGCAAGATCACCCATGCTCAGCTGCTTGAGATCGCCAAGACCAAGGAGCCTGACATGACCGGTGCTGACTTAGAAGCTTCTGCCCGTTCTATCGGCGGTACTGCCCGTTCCATGGGCATTCAGGTGGAGGAGTAATCCATGGCTAAGTTATCAAAGCGCATGAAGGAAATCCGTTCCATCATCGATACTACCCGTGAGTACGGCGTTACTGAGGCTTTCGAGACCTTATTAAAGTGCCCGCCCGCCAAGTTTGTGGAGAGCGTGGACGTTGCCATTCAGTTAGGCATTGATCCGACCAAGTCTGATCAAAACATCCGCGGTGCCACCGTTCTGCCTCATGGCAATGGCCGTACCGTCCGTGTTGCCGTCTTTACCCAGGGTGATCTGGCCGAGCAGGCTAAGGCCGCCGGTGCTGACTTAGTGGGCATGGACGAGCTGGCCGCTGAAGTTAAGAAAGGCATGATGGACTTTGACGTGGTGATCGCTTCCCCGGATGCGATGCGTGTGGTTGGCCAGTTAGGCCAGATTTTAGGTCCGCGCGGCTTAATGCCTAACCCGAAGGTAGGCACCGTCACCCGCGATGTGGCTGCTGCCGTCAAGAACGCCAAGTCCGGTCAGGTGCGTTACCGCAATGACAAGACTGGTGTGATCCAGGCTTCCATCGGCAAGGTCAACTTCTCCGTAGCTGATCTGACCGATAACCTGAACGCTTTGTTAGGCGCTATCATCAGAGCCAAGCCCGCTGCTGCCAAGGGCACCTATATCAAGAAGGTATATGTGTCCACCACCATGGGCGGCGGTGTTGCCGTTGATAAGGCTACCTTAAAGACTGACGCCTCTGCGGCTCAGGCTTAATTAAAGCGCCCTGCCCGCCTGGATACTGCGGGCAGTAAATAAAGATTTTGGCCGGGAGCTTACTCCCACCAAAGACCGCAGGGGGAAGTATCCTTAATCATCCTGCGCAGGCGGAACAGCTCCTAAAGGATTTTTCCTTTGGACTGATTTCCGGTAGGTACCCGTAAGGGTGTTCGCCTGTAAAACCTGAGTTTTGCAGGCATTCCAGGAGTCACTGCTAAAAATGGCATTGAATATCGAAGACAAGAAGGCGATTGTCGCCAGTGTCAGCGAAGTAGCCAAGAAAGCCGTGTCAGCTGTAGTTGCCGATTCCCGTGGCATCGGGGTCGTGCAGATGACCAAACTGCGCAAGCAGTGCCGCGACAACAATGTGTACCTGCACATTGTGCGCAACACTCTGCTTGCCCGTGCCGTTGAAGGCACTGAGTTTGAGTGCATGAAGGATGCTTTCAAGGGTCCGACCATCATCGGTCTGTCTCTCGATCATCCGGGCGCAGCTGCCCGCATCTTCAAGGAATTTGCCAAGACCAATGATAAGTTTGCGGTCAAGGCCTTAGCTTTTGAAGGCAAATTCTACGAAGGCAAGGACATTGATGTGCTGGCCTCGCTGCCTACTTACGAGGAAGGTGTGGCTAAGTTGCTTGCTACCATGAAGGAAGCAGCTGCTGGCAAGCTTGCCCGTACTCTTAAGGCATACGCTGACAAGCTCGAAGCTGAGGGCGGCGCTGCTGCTTAATCAGGCTTTAAGACTTATCGCATAAACTGACTTTTTGTATTTTCGATCGGGCTTAGGCCTGAGTTTAATAAAGGAAAAATTAAAATGGCTTTATCTAAGGATGAAATCATTGAAGCAATTGCCTCCATGAGCGTTATGGATGTTGTTGAGCTCGTTAAGGCAATGGAAGAGAAGTTTGGTGTTTCCGCTGCTGCCGCTGTGGTCGCTGGCCCTGCTGCCGGTGCTGCCGCTGCCGTTGAGGAGAAGACCGAGTTCGATGTGACCTTAAAGGAAGTCGGCGCCAACAAGATCGCCGTGATTAAGGCTGTTCGTACTGCCACCGGTTTAGGCCTGAAGGAAGCTAAGGACTTAGTTGAGTCTGCTCCTGCCAAGATCAAGGAAGGCATGCCGAAGGACGACGCTGAAGCCCTGAAGAAGAGCCTCGAAGAGGCCGGCGCTAAGGTTGAGCTGGCTTAATTCAGCCTTTATATAGACAGGCCTGGCACCAGTGCCTGTCTGCAGCGATAAGCTGCTTATTGCAGACCCGATTCCTCCGTCCGCGGGGGATCGGGTTTCGGTGCCTGATAAGATAGCAGGATGCGCAAGCATCCGTCCCGCTAACAAATCAACCTGAGGACCCACAAATCCATGGTCTACTCATATACTGAGCAAAAGCGTATCCGCAAGGATTTCGGCAAGAGAGTAAAGGTTTTAGACACCCCTTATCTGCTGGCCGTGCAGCTGGATTCCTACAAGCAGTTTATCAGCAACGATCCCTTAAATGAAAACGGCCTGGTCGCTGCGTTCAAGTCCGTATTCCCGATTAAAAGCTACTCGGGCAGCGCTGAGCTGAGCTATAACAGCTTCCATCTGGGTGAGCCCAAATTCAATGTGCAGGAGTGCATGATCCGTGGCACGACTTATTCCGCTCCCCTCAAGGTGAAGCTGAGCCTGGTGCGCTATGAGAAGGATGCGCCGAAGACTGTGAAAGAGCGCATCGATCAGGACGTCTACATGGGCGAGATCCCGCTGATGACCGACAATGGTACCTTTATCATTAACGGTACCGAGCGTGTGGTGGTCTCTCAGTTACACAGAAGCCCGGGCGTGTTCTTTGACAATGATAAAGGTAAGACTCACCCTGGCCGTATTTTATTCTCTGCCCGGATCATTCCGTATCGTGGTTCCTGGCTCGATTTTGAGTTCGATCACCGCGACAATCTGTTTGTGCGTATTGACCGCCGCCGTAAGTTGCCGGCAACCGTACTGTTGCGCGCCTTAGGTTATACCACTGAGCAGATCCTGGATATTTTCTTTGATACCGTTGAGATTGATCTTAAGGGCAATAAGATTTTAATGGAGCTGGTGCCTGACAGGCTGCGCGGTGAAACCGCCTCCTTTGACATCATGCTCAACAAGAAGGTGCTGGTGGAAAAGGGCAAGAAGATCACTGCCCGCCATATCCGCGAACTGAAGAAGGCCGGTCAGACCACTTTAGAGGTGCCGGCTGAGTACCTGCTTGATAAGGTGGTGGCACGCGACTACTGCAACAAGGCAGGGGAAGTGGTGCTTGCTGCCAATACCGTGCTCACTGAAGGCAATTTAGGCGTTATCCGTGACAACGGCATCAAGAAGTTTGAGATTTTATACACCAGCCAGGTCGATGAAGGTTCATTCATTGCCGACACCCTGCGTGCTGACACCACCCGCGATCTGTCCTCCCCGGAGGCTGATCGTCTGGCAGCATTGTTTGAAATTTACAAGATGATGCGCCCGGGCGAGCCTCCTACTGCTGAGGCTGCTGAGGCGCTGTTCCACAATTTATTCTTCGCCGAGGAGCGTTACGATTTATCCTCTGTCGGCCGCATGAAGTTTGACACCCGCTTTACTGAAGACAAGTTCTTCCGCCTCGGGCTGTCCCGTGCGTTGGCTGATGAGGCCACTGAAATCAATACTGAGCAAAGCGGTATTGTTGCTGCCGGCGGCTATATCTATGCCAGCTTCCCCAAGGTAATTGAGCTGGTCAAGGCTCATCTTGATGACGGTGAAGTGGACTGCATGCCCAACACCGTGCCGGAGCGCTGTGCCGACAAGGTGCTGGATTTCCTGGATAACACCCTGGTCAAGTTCAAGGATGATCCGATGGTCACCGCTGCCGAACGCTTTGTGCAGAAGGTCAAGATCAACAAGGGCGATGAGACCATGGTCTTTGACCGTTGCGTGGTGTTACCGGTAGCTGCCCTTGATCTGAAAGTCAATCTCAAGGAACTTGATGACGTTAAGGTTACTGATGTAAAGGGCAAGGCCTTAAACTTCATCCTGCCCAATCACGATCTGCATGAGGGCGTGCTGTCGCATAACGATATCATCAAGGTGATGCGTTACCTCATCAAGATCAGAAACGGCAAGGAAAATATCGACGATATCGATCACCTGGGTAACCGTCGTAGCCGCTCAGTGGGTGAGATGGCAGAAAACCAGTTCCGTATCGGTCTGGTGCGCGTGGAGCGCGCCGTCAAGGAACGACTGTCCCTTGGCGATCTGGACAATACTACTCCGCAGGAGCTGATTAACGCCAAGCCGATTTCTGCTGCTATCAAGGAGTTTTTCGGCTCCTCACAGCTCTCGCAGTTCATGGATCAGAATAATCCGCTGTCCGAGGTCACCCACAAGCGCCGTATTTCAGCTTTGGGACCGGGCGGCCTGACCCGTGAGCGCGCCGGCTTTGAAGTACGTGACGTGCATCCGACCCATTACGGACGCCTGTGCCCGATTGAGACCCCGGAAGGCCCGAACATCGGCCTTATCAACTCGCTGGCCGTTTATGCCCGCTGCAATGATTACGGGTTCCTGGAAACCCCGTACCGTCAGGTGAAGGACTGTCAGGTCTCTGAGGACTTTGAGTACCTCTCTGCCATTGATGAAGGTCAGTTCGTAATCGCCCAGGCCAATACCGATCTCGATGAGAACGGTCGCATCATTGACGAATACGTGCAGTGCCGTTACAAGGGCGAGAGCGTGGTGCGTAAGGCCACTGACGTGCAGTACATGGACGTGTCCCCGCAGCAGGTTATTTCTGTGGCGGCAGCCTTGATCCCGTTCCTGGAGCATGATGACGCCAACCGTGCCCTGATGGGGGCCAACATGCAGCGTCAGGCCGTGCCGACTGTGCGTTCGGAAAAGCCTTTTGTCGGTACAGGCATGGAACGCGCCGTAGCGGTGGACTCCGGTGTGACCATTATCGCCAAACGTGGTGGTGTGATTGAGCACGTGGACGGAGCCCGCATCGTAGTGCGGGTCAATGAGGATGAAATCCTGACTGACGGACATGATGCCGGCATCGATATTTACAATTTGATTAAATATACCCGTTCCAACCAGAACACCTGCATCAACCAGCGTCCGTGCGTGTCCTTGCATGAGAAGGTGCGCGCCGGTGACGTGCTGGCTGACGGTTCATCCACTGATTTGGGTGAGCTGGCCTTAGGTCAGAATCTGCGTATCGCCTTCATGCCGTGGAACGGTTACAACTACGAGGACTCCATCCTGGTCTCCGAGCGTGTGGCCGCCAAGGATCGCCTCACTACCATCCATATTCAGGAACTGTCCTGCGTGGCCCGTGACACCAAGTTAGGCCCTGAGGAAATTACAGCCGATATCCCCAATGTGGGCGAGGCCGCTCTGTCCAAGCTGGACGAGTCCGGCATCGTTTATGTCGGCGCTGAAGTGGTGGGCGGCGATATCCTGGTCGGTAAGGTCACTCCCAAGGGCGAGACCCAGCTTACCCCTGAAGAGAAGCTGCTGCGAGCCATTTTCGGCGAGAAGGCCTCCGAGGTTAAGGATTCTTCCCTGCGTGTGCCCAACGGTGTCTCTGGTACCGTGGTGGACGTGCAGATCTTCACCCGCGACGGGGTGGAAAAGGATGCTCGGGCCAAGGAAATTGAGGAGATGCACATCAAGAAGGCCAAGAATGATCTTGATGAAGAGTTCTCCTTCCTGTGCAACGGCATTAAGGCTCAGGTCAAGAGCCATTTGCTGCGCAACGGTGTTGCCGCTAAGGATCTTGAGGGTGTGGAAGAGCTGTCCGATCTGCTGTCCATGCACCTGAAGGATGATGCAGCCCAGCGTCAGCTTGAGGTCTTTGCTGAGCGTCTTGAAGCCTCACGCAAGGAATATGCCCAGAAGTTTGAGGCAGCCCGCCGTAAGATCACCGAAGGTGATGATCTGACCCCGGGCGTGCTTAAGATCGTCAAGGTTTATCTGGCGGTCAAGCGCCGCATCCAGCCTGGCGACAAGATGGCCGGTCGTCACGGTAATAAGGGTGTGATCTCCAAGATCTGCCCGATTGAGGATATGCCTTTTGACGAGCAGGGACATCCTGTTGATATCGTGTTGAACCCGCTGGGTGTGCCTTCACGTATGAACATCGGTCAGGTGCTTGAGGTGCACTTGGGTCTGGCGGCCAAGGGCGTGGGCGATCTGATTAACAAGATGTTAATTGAGCAACGTGCGGTGGCTGAAGTCAGGAAGCTGTTGCAGCAGGTTTATGATTTGGGTGGCACCTCGCAGAAGGTGAACTTAGCTGATCTTTCTGATGAGGAAGTGATGCTGTTGGCTCAGAATGTGCGCGACGGTATGCCGGTGGCAACCCCGGTGTTTGATGGCGCCGATGAGGCCTCCATTAAGGAAATGCTGCGCCTGGCCGGCCTACCTGAGTCCGGACAAATGACCCTGTACGATGGCATGACCGGTCTGCCGTTTGAGCGTAAGGTCACCGTGGGCTATATGTACATGTTAAAGCTCAATCACTTGGTTGACGACAAGATGCATGCCCGCTCCACCGGCTCTTACAGTCTGGTGACCCAGCAGCCTTTGGGCGGTAAGGCTCAGTTTGGCGGCCAGCGTTTTGGTGAAATGGAAGTGTGGGCCCTGGAGGCCTATGGTGCTGCCTACACCCTGCGCGAAATGCTTACCGTCAAGTCCGATGATGTCAACGGCAGAACCAAGATGTACAAGAACATCGTCGATGGCGTGTACCGCATGGATGCCGGCATTCCGGAATCCTTTAACGTATTGCTCCGAGAGATTAGATCTCTTGGCATTAATATTGACCTGGTCCGTAAGGACTAAGAACAGCAAAGAGGCTGCGGCAGCGTGAGTGCCGCAGCTTAGACTTCACTCTACAGGAGAAACTGTTGTGAGTATGCAGCAAAACGGTCAGAATGATGAAAACCTGTTTGAGGCTTTTGTCGAGCCCAAGCCGGCAGCTGAGCAGGATGATCTGCTGGATCTGGGGCTGAGCAACAATCTGGTGAAGCTGGCCAACCGCAGCAATGCCTTCAAGCAGCGCCTTGAGGATTTTGATGCGATTAAGATCGGCCTGGCTTCCCCGGAAATGATCCGTGCCTGGTCTTACGGCGAGGTGAAGAAGCCTGAGACCATCAATTACCGTACTTTCAAGCCTGAGCGCGATGGTCTGTTCTGCGCCAAGATCTTCGGACCGATTAAGGATTATGAGTGCCTGTGCGGCAAATACAAGCGCTTAAAGCACCGCGGTACCATCTGCGACAAGTGCGGTGTTGAAGTAACGCAGGCCAAGGTGCGCCGTGAGCGCATGGGCCACATTGAGCTGGCCTCCCCGGTAGCCCATATCTGGTTCTTAAAGTCACTGCCTTCGCGTATCGGCCTGGTGCTTGATATGAAGCTGCGCGACATTGAGAGCGTGCTGTACTTTGAAAGCTATGTGGTTACCGATCCGGGCATGACCGAGCTTAATGAGCGTCAGCTGCTCAATGAAGAGCAGTACATGGATGCTCTGGAGAAATACGGCGATGATTTCAGTGCCAAGATGGGTGCTGAGGCCATTTTAGAGATCCTGCAGCACATGGATCTGCAGCAGGAGGCCAAGACCTTGCGTGAGGCCCTGGAGACTACTACTTCTGAGTCCAACCGCAAGAAGTTCTCCAAGCGCCTGAAGCTGCTTGAGGCCTTTATCAGCTCCGGCAACAAGCCTGAGTGGATGATCCTGACCGTACTGCCGGTACTGCCGCCTGATCTGCGTCCGCTGGTCCCGCTCGATGGCGGCCGCTTTGCCACCTCAGATTTAAATGATCTGTACCGTCGCGTCATTAACCGTAATAACCGCTTAAAGCGCCTTTTGGATCTGGCTGCTCCGGAAATCATCGTGCGCAACGAAAAGCGCATGCTGCAGGAGTCCGTGGATGCCCTGATGGACAACGGCCGCCGCGGCCGCGCCATTACCGGTTCTAACAAGCGTCCGTTAAAGTCCCTGGCTGACATGATCAAGGGCAAGCAGGGCCGTTTCCGTCAGAACCTTTTAGGTAAGCGTGTGGACTACTCAGGCCGTTCTGTTATTACCTGCGGCCCGTTCCTGCGTCTGCATCAGTGCGGTCTGCCCAAGAAGATGGCACTGGAGCTGTTCAAGCCCTTCATCTACGGCCGTCTGGAACTGCGTGGCCTGGCCACTACCATCAAGGCTGCCAAGAAGATGGTGGAGCGCGAGGATGCGGTGGTTTGGGATGTGCTTGATGAAGTGATCCGTGAACATCCGGTGATGTTAAACCGTGCCCCGACCCTGCACCGTCTCGGCATTCAGGCCTTTGAGCCGATTCTGATTGAAGGCAAGGCCATCCGCCTGCATCCGCTGGTGTGTCCGGCCTTTAACGCTGACTTCGACGGCGATCAGATGGCCGTGCATATCCCGCTGACCTTAGAGGCTCAGTTGGAGGCCCGCGCCCTGATGATGTCCACCAACAACATCCTGTCCCCGGCCTCCGGTGATCCGATTATTGTGCCGGCACAGGACGTGGTCTTAGGTCTGTACTATATGACCCGCATGCGCGTGGGCGCACGTGGTGAGGGGCTTATCGTCTCTGATGCCAAGGAAGCTGAGCGTATCTACAAGTCTGGCCTTGCCGACATGCAGGCACGTATCTGCTGCCGTGTGCACTTCTTTGAGAAGAACGCCGATACCGGTGAGCTGGTAGAGAAGAATGAGCTGCGCCTGACCACTATCGGTCGTGCTATTCTGTCCCTAATCCTGCCCAAGGGTCTGTCCTTTGATTTAATCGATCCGCCGGCAGAAGGCGTGACTCAGGAAAACATCAAGGAAATCCTGACCCACAAGGATTGGTTCACCCGCGTGTCCAACGTGCCGCTGGGCAAGAAGAAGATCGCAGCACTGCTTAACAGCTGCTACCGCTTGCTGGGTCTGAAGGACACCGTGATGTTTGCAGACCACATCATGTACACCGGCTTCCGCAATGCCGCTATTTCCGGCTCCTCCGTGTGCGTGGATGATATGCTCATTCCTAAGGAGAAGCAGTCCATCATTGCTGCGGCGCAGAAGGAAGTGATGTCGATTCAGACTCAGTATGAGAACGGTCAGATCACTCCGGGCGAACGCTACAACAAGGTTATTGACGTGTGGTCAAATGCCAACGACAAGGTGATGAAGGCCATGATGGCCAACCTGTCTGTGGAGACTGCCACCAATATCCTGGGTGAGGATGAGAAACAGGCTTCATTTAACAGCATCTATATGATGGCTGACTCCGGTGCCCGTGGTTCACCTGCTCAGATCCGTCAGCTGGCAGGTATGCGTGGTCTGATGGCAACCCCGGACGGTTCCATTATTGAGACCCCGATTATCGCTAACTTCCGTGAAGGCCTGAACGTACAGCAGTACTTCATTTCCACCCACGGTGCCCGTAAGGGTCTGGCTGATACCGCCTTGAAGACCGCCAACTCCGGTTACCTGACCCGCCGTCTGGTGGATGTGGCCCAGGATCTGGTGATCACTGAGTTCGATTGCGGTACCGATGACGGACTCGATATCACCCCGCATGTCAATGGCGGTGATGTGATTGAGACCCTGCGTGATCGTGTGCTCGGCCGTACACTGGCGGTGGATGTATTGCGTCCTGGTACCCAGGGCGAGGTGCTGCTGCCGGCCGGTACCCTGCTTGATGAGAAGTGCTGCACTATCCTTGAGGAGGCCAAGGTCGACCGCGTCAAGGTACGTTCACCTATCACCTGCAAGACCAAGTACGGTGTATGCGCCAAGTGCTACGGCCGTGATCTGGCCCGTGGCCACCTGGTCAATGCCGGCGAGGCGGTCGGCGTGATCGCTGCCCAGTCCATCGGTGAGCCGGGCACGCAGCTTACCATGCGTACCTTCCACATCGGTGGTGCAGCGTCCCGTGCCGTGGCCGAAAGCGGCGCGACCGTGCGCAGCAGCGGTACCATCCGCATCATGAACGCCAAGACCGTGACCAATACCGAGGGCAAGGACATTGTGACTTCCCGCCAGAGCGAGCTTCTGGTGCTCGACGAGTTCGGGGCTTCCAAGGAAAGCCACAAGATCCCGTACGGTGCGGTGCTGGAGGTCAAGGACGGCGACAGCGTCAAGAATGGTACCACTGTGGCCCGTTGGGATCCGCATACCCATCCGATCATTTCCGAAGTGCATGGCCGCATTAAGTACATCGACATTATCGAAGGTGTGACCGTCGATAAGAAGGAAGATGAGACCTTAGGCATTTCCTCCATTGAGGTGCGTGAAATCGCTGCCCGCCCGTCACAGGGCAAGGAGAAGCGCCCGGCCGTCAAGATTGTTGATGAAAACGGTAATGATGTGCTGATTCCTGGCACTACCGTGGCAGCGCAGTACATGCTGCAGGCCAAGGCCATCGTGCAGCTGCAGGACGGCGCTGAGATCAACATCGGTGATACCATCGCCCGTATTCCGCAGAAGGCCGGCGGTACCAAGGACATTACCGGTGGTCTGCCGCGCGTGGCTGATCTGTTTGAGGCCAGAGCCCCGAAGGAGCCTGCCATTTTAGCTGAGATCTCCGGTACCATTTCCTTTGGTAAGGAGACTAAGAGCAAGCGCCGCCTGATGATCACTCCGGATGAAGGTGCAGTGGATGCCAGCGGCAATCTGATCCCGGTGCATGAGGAGATGATTTCCCTGTCGCGTAACCTGAACGTCTTTGAGGGCGAGAAGGTGCAGCAGGGCGAAATGATCGCCGAAGGTCCGGAATCCCCGCATGACATCCTGCGTCTGCGCGGTGTCAACGCCGTGGCCAACTACATTGTCAAGGAAGTGCAGGATGTGTACCGTCTGCAGGGCGTGAAGATCAACGACAAGCACATTGAAGTGATCGTCCGCCAGATGCTGCGCAAGTGCGAGATCCTGGATCCGGGTGACAGCACTGAGTTCCTGACCGGCGAACAGGCTGAGGTCTCTCATGTACGCCTGGTCAATGAGCGCCTGGAGGCACAGGGCAAGAAGCCGGTGCGTTACCGTCATATCCTGATGGGTCTGACCAAGGCTTCACTGTCCACCGAGAGCTTTATCTCAGCGGCCTCCTTCCAGGAAACTACCCGCGTGCTGACTGAAGCTGCTGTGGCCGGCAAGGTCGATGAGCTGCGTGGCCTGAAGGAGAATGTGATCGTCGGCCGTCTGATCCCGGCCGGTACTGGCTTTAAGTACCATCAGCAGCGCCGTGAGGACATCGAGCGCAGCAAGATGCGTCTGGAGAGCACTGCTCAGGGCGTGGATACCGATGAGCTGCAAAAGCAATTGGGTGCTGCCCTTGAAGCGGTAGACTCTGCCGCCACCCTCGGGGATCTGTAAAGTATTCCCTGAAATCCTGGCCACGGGCAACAGCCCCGGCCAGATCCCTGAAAATGCCCGGAGCGCTTGCCCGGGCTTTTTTGTCTGCAGTCAAAACCGAAACAGTGAATTACATTCCGGTTCAGGACTGTAAGCAGGATACCTGGCAAAGGTTACTGTGAAAGCAATTTTTGATGTTAAGAAAGTTTTAATGCCTGAGCAGCATTGTCCACGCCCCCTGAACCTGCTGCGCTGAAGTTCAGGCTTTTTCAGTAAGGTTAAGGGACAAGTCAGCAATTTTCAGTTAAGACAGCTCATGCCAGGACTGCGGAGGGTAAAACAGGTGGAATCAAGTCTGCGCATTGGAAGCAGTGACTTCAGGGAACTGCGTCAGAGCGGATGCTTGTATGTGGATAAAACGAAATTTATCAGTGAATTGTTGTCTGCATATCCCCGGGTACAAATGCCGGCTGCAGTTCAGACCTCTGCCGTTTTGATTACAAGACCACGCCGTTTTGGTAAAAGCCTGATGTTATCGATGCTGTCAGAATTCCTGGAGATCAGTAAGGACAGCCGGGATGTTTTTGCAGATCTGGAGGTAGGACGGAACCACGCACTGTGCGCGGCCAGGCAAAACCAATGGCTAGTAGCGCGGATTTCGTTTAAAAGCCTGAAAGGGGGGGGGACTTTTGCTCAACAGCTGAATCTGCTGACAGAAATTATGCGCTCTCTGGGAGATGATTACGCCTTCCTGAACGGGAGTACAAAAGTTTCAACAGTGGTACGTGATTATTGGGCACAGGCCAGGCTGTTGCAACTGGATCCTGGCCGTTATCAGTTTTTTATCAAGTACCTGGTGGATGGCTTGCATCAATATTATGGCAAGATGGTGGTGTTGCTGATTGATGAATATGATGTCCCACTGGCGCAGGCGGCACAAAGCGGCTATTACACCTCGATGCTGGAATTTATGCGCACGCTGTTTGATCCCATTAGGGATAATCCCAAAATCAAGCTGGCCGTGCTGACCGGCTGCCTGCGCCTGGCGCGTGAAGGGATCTTTTCCGGAGTTAATAATTTCACCTGCAGTACTGTTTTCGATAATGCTTTTGCTGATTGTTATGGCTTTACTGAAACAGAAGTAAAAAGCTTACTCTGTCAATATGGGCTTAGCCATTGCCTGCCTGAAGTAAGGCGCTGGTATGATGGTTATACTTTTGGCAGCTGTGAAAATTTGTACTGCCCCTGGGATGTACTGCATTACCTGGCCGACAAATTGAAAAATCCTCACTCCTTGCCACAAATGTACTGGGAAAACACTGGCGACACTTCGTTTATGCTGCCTTTTTTCCAGCGCTTCAGGGGAAAATTGCAGGAGGGACTGGAGAGCCTGCTAGCAGGCGGAGCGATCATGGTCAGGCTTGATAGCGGACTTACCTATCAAAATGTTAATTTTGATGTCAATAATTTCTGGAACCTGCTTTATAACACTGGTTATCAGAATATTCAGGGCAAACAAGTACAGGAAACTGACATTGAACTGCAACTGAAAATTCCAATTCTTGAGATTTTCAGCTTATATAAAAATAACCTGCAGTAGCTGCTCAAACAGCAACTGCAGCAAGGGCAACCCCTGACAGAGGCACAGCAGGTATTGTTCAGAGCTGATGCCTCCAGACTGGAGCGTTTTTTGCGCAAATTTTTGTACAGAACCATCAGTTATCATGATTATTCAGAAAACTTCTATCATGCCCTGTTGGTAGGGCTGTTTGCTCTGGATGAACGGGGGACGGCTTGTTCAAATGTAGAGTCCGGGCTGGGACGGCCGGATTTACTGGTGGTTGACGAAGATAATGGAAAAGCCGTCATCATAGAAGTGAAAGTTGCAGCTACAGAACAACAACTTGAAGCGGCTGCGCTGCAGGGGCTTACTCAGATCAGAACGCGACGTTACGCCCAGCCTTTGCTTGAACCCGGGGAGGAACAGATTTTCGCCTGTGGCATAGCATTCTGGAAAAGGAATGTGTGGTCAGGGGCGTTCTGCTGGTAAATTCGGAGTAAACACAGATAATCTTGGGAAGCTGACTTTTCTGCACCGTTCGTAAGCGCTACAATTTAGCTTTGACATTATTTACATGAGAAGGAAAAATCATGAGCGTAAAAGTATTGAACACCGATAAGGCTCCTGCCGCCATTGGTCCATATGTACAGGGTAAGATTGCCGGTGATTTCTTATTTGCCTCAGGTCAAATCCCGCTTGATCCGGTAAGCGGAGCTTTAGTGGGTACTACTGTCACTGAGCAGGCTGAGCAGGTGATGAAGAATGTGCTGGCACTGATCGAGGCTGCAGGTGCAACTCCGGATAAGATCTTAAAGAGCACCTGCTTCCTGCATGATATCGCCGACTTCGCAGCCTTCAACGAAGTGTATGCCAAATATGTAGGGCAGGCCGCCCCGGCCCGTTCCTGCGTCGGCGGGCTCGATCTGCCCAAGGGCGCACTGTGCGAGGTTGAGGTAGTCGTCTACCTGGGCTGATAAACACTGATGCCGCGGGTGCTGATTGTGTTGCGCCGCCCCCCGCAAGAGGCAGTGCTTTTTGAACTCAACCGCTTTTGCCGTGCTCTGACAGCGGCCGGATTTGATTTGAGTGCTGTGTTTTTGCTGGGGCCGGGAGCTGCCTTGTGCCGCGCTGATGCGCAGGGTGTACAACGGGACAGCTTGCTGGCCTTTGCCCGGGAGCGGGCGTTAAAGCTATATTGCTGTGGACGTTCGGCCGCGCGGCATGGAGTTGATCTGAATGCCCTGCAGCCGCCTTTTGAACCTGGCGGCTATTTTTTGCTGCTCTCTTTGTTACAGGATACCGAGCGCCTGGTGGAGTTTTGATGCTGACGGTTATGCTTACTGCATGCCCTGAGCAGGAAATGTTCAGCCAGGGGCTGGATTTTGCATTAAATGCGGCAGATGGCGCGGAGCCCTGCCAGGTGATTGTAAGCGGCAGTCTGCTAGAGAGCCTGTGTCAGCCAGCGTCAGCTCAAAAACCGGAGTATGCGGCAGTGGTCAGGCAGCTTACGCAGCTGGAGCTGTTTGAGCTCCCGGTTTTTACCTGCCCCCATGCCTGTGCTGCCCTGCCATTTGCTGCTGCCATCGGTTTTAATGAGCTGTACCGGGTATTACAGCAAAGCCGGCAGACTATTACTTTCTGATGGCCGCCTGACATCCCGATCCTGTGGAAGTGGTAAAAGCAGATTTGAATAGCCCTCGATGAAGTACGAAGCCCACAAGCGTTTTTGCTTGTGGGTAGTTCACCCGTGTTTTTTAGTGCCTGCCTGAGGAAAAGCATGTGATCCATCTTATCTTTACCAAACAGGGTTTGAGTAGCTGCCTGCAGGTTTGTGCAGCCACTGACAGGCTTTATTTAAGCACCAGTCTTGCCGCACAGCTGCCAGAATTAACGTCTGCCCCTGAATTGGCTGGGCTTTATCTGCTGGATGAAGCAGGGTGTGCGGCTTTAGCTCAGGATTTGTTGCAGGATAAGAGCGTCTCCTGGTACTGACATCCTGCATATGCTGATCGTAAATCAGCCCAGGCAGCAAAAAGCAGATCCAGTGCGGCAAGGCAACGCCTGCTTACAGCTTTTTTCTCCCACTCTGCGCACGGCTTGCGGTTTTAGTTTAACTAATGCCGCGTAATTCCCCTTGCGTGAGCCTGGGGATGAAAGCGGCGGATGTCGCACATTTTGATCATGTACAATACTCTCTAAGAATTCAGGAACGGGCTTTTTTGCTCCGACCTGATGG
>CALXOT010000083.1 GCA_944390085.1 uncultured Succinivibrionaceae bacterium | reverse complement strand
GCCATTCATCTCCACCTTACAGAAGGTGGAGACTTCTGGCTATCTATTGTTAAAAAGGGCACAGCATAATCAGTAATCTGCGCCCAGCAAGAGCTGCAATGCGGACAGAGCCTTGCATCTATTTTTTATCCCTTAAGGCAATCAAGTGCGCCTTAATGACAGTGAAGCAGGCCGGCCTAACTTACTTGCCCCGCTCTTACAAAAGCACCATCCGGAGCCGGACTTAAAGATCCCAGGATCACCTTTTGTTGCGAACCTGTAACCTTAGATAAATCCACGCTGCGTCCGTGCGTGCTTAAGTAGGCAAAATAAGCAAAGGCCTGCGCCTCCACAAAGAAAGGATCTATGCCCAGCGTATCAGACCCCACCGTCCTTATCCCCATTTCACCTAAGGAGCCTTCCACCCATTTCCTGTAGAAACGATTGGCAATGCCGCCACCACACAAAATGGCACAGCAGTTCCGGCTCATTACCGGATGCAGCAAAAAGAAGCGCTCCAGATCAGAGATCAGGGTACCGACGCTGAACAGGCAGAGAGTATTGAGTACCTCCGGGATGCGGGAAGGATCAGCTGCTGCAGCTTGCAGCATGAAAGCAATTTTCTGCCGCGAAAATTCCTCGCGGCCACAGGATTTGGGGGGATCCTTAATAAAGTAAGGGCTGTCAATCAAGCGCTTTAACCACTCCTTATTCAGCGTGCCGGCAGCTGCCAACCTCCCGTCCCGATCAAAAGGCTGTCCCACCAACTCGCGACAGGCTAAATCCATCAGGGTATTGGCAGGGCCGGTATCCCAGCCGGATACAATTTCCCCGCCTGGCAGTAGTGCGGTGACATTGGTGATCCCACCGAGGTTTATCACCAGGCGCGGTTCATCAGGGGAAGCAAAAACGCGCTGATGAAAGAGCGGGGTTAAGGGAGCACCTTCCCCACCTGCCGCCACATCCTGACAGCGGAAATCACTCCAGGTATCAATATGGGTTAACAGGGCGCATAAGGGCGCATTATCAAGCTGCAGGGTAAATCCAGCTGCAGGGCGATGACGTACCGTCTGTCCGTGCGAGCCGATGGCCCGTACGGCCGCCGGTTCAATACCTGCTTGCTCAAGCAATCTGCGCACGCATAGAGCCGATACCGCACCCACGGCATTTTGCAGCGGTCCCAGACGTTCTATTTCATCAATACTGCGCTGACAGAGTGCATGCAGCCCGGCCTTGATGGCCTCAGGCCAGAGCTCAGTCAGGCAACTTAAACTTCGCATACGGCCATCAGGGTCGATCTCCACCAGGGCTGCATTCATGCCGTCCATGCTAGTACCCGACATCAGCCCGATATAGAGCTCAGTTCCTGTTTTTTTATCCGCTGAAACAGCCTCCTGAGGCTTACCTGTTTCCTTTAAATAAGTGTCCGTCTGTTCTTTATTAATAGTGTCTGTCATAACCAAAAAACCTGCTGCAGGCACCACAATGGCCAACTGCTCATGATTATTTTAGAGCCTTCCTGGAAAGTAGGTAAGATCTTATTTGAAGGTCTCCCTGAAAAGGGAGCTTTCTGAAAGGAAAGGCCGGCAGAATTACAGCAAAAGCTATAATGCATAAGGCTACCGCATGCGCTAGCCAAAGCTTACCTCTGCCTGCAACTGTTGATTGTACTGCTACCTGCTGCTGTGTTCTGCCTTTATACCTATTTGTCGGTGCGCAAACGGGCCTGCAGGCGCAATTGCAGAGCTGCCTTGTCGTAAAGCCGGGCAAAATCGGCAGTATTGAGCTCACCGCAGATGCGGCAGAACAGATACTGCGAGCCATCGAAATATGACAGCAGGGCCTGACAGGGCAGTGCATCTGTGTAGCTGAAGCTATAGCCCCGTTCTGCCAGCTGCGGCTGCAGGCCAAAGCCCTGCAGCCTACCCATCAGGGCAGATGCTGTATCCCGGGTAGTAGCAAACTGCGCCATAGCCGGAATGAGCTCCAGGGAAAAGCGGGCCTTACCATCGCCCCGGGCGGCATAAAAGCCATTTTCACTGACGCTCTCCTGCCAGGGCAGTTCCAGGACGGGGGCAGCTGCTGCATCCGCTATCCCCGGGACTGCTGCCTGGCTTTGTGCCAGAACCAGGGAACCAGGTTGCATCAGGGCAAGAGCAGCCAGTACTGCCCCTGCCCGTAAAAGCAGTTTGCTGCGTTGTTTCAGCCTTAACATAAGAACTGCTGGTAGGCCGTGTTGTGGGTGACCTCGGTCACCGGATAATTCAGGCGCCTGATGAAATCATCAAGGCCGGCACTGGCCTTTTCATCGCCTACGTCAAAGCCGCACAGCACTGAACAGAACTCCAGATCTGCGATACGGAAGTGGAACAAGGTAATGCTGTACATGTCACCGAGGGTCTCCAGGAAGCGGATCAGGGCATCCTTGGAGTTGGGGAACTCAAACAAGAACAGCTTTTCCTCAAGCCGTGCCGGTGGATGGCCGCCAATCATATAGCGCACATGATCCTTGGCGATGTAATCTTCGGTCATGTCGGTCACCAAATAGCCCTGCGAGCGCAAGGAGGCCGTGATCTGATTCAAGTCCGCCCGCCCCTCATTAAGCTCAATGGAGGCAAAGATACGGGCACGCTGCTCATCTGAGATGCGGTAGGAGAACTCCGTAACCTGACGGTCACCGATAGCCTTGCAGAAATTGAGGAAGGATCCCTTGCTCTCAGGGATCTCCACTGAAATAATGCCCTCGGTCATCTCACCGACGTCACAGCGCTCAGCCACCATGCGCAGGGTCCTGAACTTAACATTGGCCCCTGACAGGATAGCGATATGGTTACCGCCGGTGATTTCATGCTCGCGCACATATTTCTTAAGGCCAGCGACCGACAGTGCCCCGCTGGGCTCGGCAATGGCCCGGGTATCATCGAAGATATCCTTCATGGCAGCGCAGATCTCATCGTTTGAGCAGGTAACAATGTCATCCAGATTCTGCCGGCACAACCTGAAGGTCTCAGTACCGGCCTTGCTCACCGCCACACCGTCGGCAAAATGCGAGACAAAGCCGATATCCACCGGATGTCCACTGGAGAAAGCTGCCTTCATGCAGGCAGATCCTTCAGCTTCCACTCCCACCACCTTGATGCTGGGTAAAATGGACTTGATGTAGACCGCAATGCCGGCCGCCAGGCCACCACCGCCTATCTGCACAAATACAGTGTCTATCTCATTGCACTGGCCCAACAGCTCATGGGCAATGGTGCCCTGCCCTGCTATCACATCCTCATCATCGTAAGGCGGGATCAGGGTCATGCCCTCCTCCTGTGACAGCTTTATGGCATGGGCATAAGCCTCGTCAAAGCTCTCACCGTGCAGCACGGTCTCACCGCCCAAATGCCGCACCGCATTGACCTTAAGGTCCGGGGTAGTGGTAGGCATCACGATCACTGCCCGGGTCTTAAGGCGTGCGGCTGACAGGGCCACACCCTGAGCATGGTTGCCGGCCGAGGCTGCCACCACTCCCTTCTTTAGCTGTTCAGGGGTCAGATGCGCCATCTTGTTGTAAGCACCACGGATCTTAAAGGAATGCACCTTCTGATAATCCTCGCGCTTTAACAGCACATTGACTCCCAGGCGTTCGGACAGCCCTTCCAGGCGGTGCAGCGGGGTCACCCGGGCCACGTCATAGATGCGGGCCAGCAGGATCTTATGCAGATAATCCTGTGAGGTTAAGACTTTGCGCTCGGCCATTACAGCGCCTCCAGCTTGGATCTGTCGCGCACACCGCCCTTATCAGCACTTGAGGCCAGCGCTGCATAGGCCTGCAGGGCAAATGAGATCTCACGATCACGCTGCAGTGGCTTCCAGGCCTTTGCGCCACGCGCCTGCATGGCTTCACGGCGGCGCTGTAATTCCTCAGCGGACACCTGCATTTCAATTACGCGGGCCGGGATATCTATCTTAATCAGATCATTTTCCTCAAGCAGGCCGATATTGCCACCATTGGCCGCCTCCGGTGACACGTGGCCGATGGACAGGCCGGACGAACCGCCGGAAAAACGGCCGTCGGTGATGAGGGCGCACTTCTTGCCAAGACCCATCGACTTTAAATAAGAGGTCGGATAGAGCATTTCCTGCATGCCAGGACCGCCACGCGGGCCTTCATAGCGGACTATAACCACATCCCCTTCCTTGACCTTGCCCCCAAGGATGCCCTCCACGGCCTCTTCCTGGCTTTCAAAAATGCGGGCCGGGCCGACAAAGGTCAGGATGGAGGAGTCCACCCCGGCAGTCTTGACGATGCAGCCATCCTGCGCCAGATTGCCGTACAACACCGCAAGGCCGCCATCAGGACTGTAGGCATGAGCTAGATCACGGATACAGCCGCCCTGGCGGTCCTGATCCAGACTGTCATAATAAGTCTCCTGGCTGTAGGCCCTGATATTGTAGGTGCCGGCAGGTGCTGCCTTGTAGTACTGCAGGATCTCAGGATCAGTGGTCTTGTCCACTGCGTACTTATCAATTTCCTCACCCAAGGTCAGGCCGGAGGCGGTCTTAACGCTGCGATCAAGCAGCCCCCCCTTATCCAGCTCATTTAAGATGGACATGATGCCGCCGGCGCGGTGTACATCCTCGACATGATAGGTCTGGGTGGAAGGAGCCACCTTGCAGATATGAGGTACATGGTGGGACAGTCTGTCAATGTCTGCCATGGTAAAGTCCACGCCCGCTTCCTGGGCCACTGCCAGCAGGTGCAGCACAGTATTGGTGGAGCCGCCCATGGCGATATCCAGCGACATTGCATTTTCAAAGGCCGCCTTGGTGGCAATGGAGCGCGGCAGCACCGACTCATCATCCTGTTCATAACGGGCCTTGGCCATCTGCACGATGCGCTGAGCGGCACGGGCAAACAGATCGCGGCGCAAGCGGTGGGTGGCAAGCAGGGTACCGTTGCCAGGCAGAGACATGCCCAGGGCCTCAGTCAGGCAGTTCATCGAATTTGCGGTAAACATGCCAGAGCAGCAGCCGCAGGTTGGGCAAGAGGCCTTTTCCACCTCACACACGGTCTCATCTGAGACATTGGGCATGGCGGAGATAATCATGGCGTCGATCAGATCAAGCTTATGATCGATCTTGGAGGACTTACCGGCCTCCATCGGACCGCCTGAGACAAAGATAGCCGGGATATTCAGGCGCATCGCCGCCATCAGCATACCCGGGGTGACCTTATCGCAGTTGGAGATACAGATCATGGCGTCAGCCTTGTGGGCATTTACCATGTATTCAATGCTGTCGGCAATGATGTCACGGCTGGGCAGTGAATAGAGCATGCCAGAGTGCCCCATGGCAATACCATCATCCACGGCAATGGTATTCATTTCCTTGGCAATACCACCGGCCTTTTCAATTTCAGACACCACGAACTCACCCACCTCACGCAGGTGCACGTGACCTGGCACAAACTGGGTAAAGGAATTGACCACTGCAATGATGGGTTTGCCAAAATCGCTGTCCTTGACACCGGTGGCCTTCCACAGCGCCCGGGCGCCTGCCATGATCTTGCCTTCGTAGGTGACCGCTGAACGATATTTCATATTCTGTTAAATCCTTGCTGTGCTGCGCCGGGCGCTTTGCCCCGGGCACATTACTGTAAATAAATCAGCTGTTGAGATCAGCTGACTCTGTTATTGGTTTTGTTAAGGCCGCTGCCACTGTTCATTACAACAGTCAGCTGCTGCTAAAAAGGCCCGACTGACGGGCCTTTTTAATCCTGAATCCAGCTTTTAAAGCTGCAGCCCCAAGTTTCAGGGGCGGGAACTTCCCGTTTTACTTAACGCAGGGGGTGAGCCAGCCGTACTTGTCCTCACGCTGACCCCTTACGGTCTCAAAGAAGACCTTCTGAATCTTTTCAGTCAGCGGGCCGCGGCAGCCTGCACCCACCGGGATGCCGTCCACGGATGCAATCGGGGTGATCTCAGCTGCAGTGCCAGAGAAGAACATTTCATCGGCCAGATACAGCATCTCGCGCTGCATTCTCTGCTCACGCACCTCAATGCCCATGTCGCGGGCTAAGGTGATGATGGAGTGACGGGTAATGCCCGGCAGCAGGCCGCAGGTCAGCGGGGCGGTATAAAGCACGCCGTCCTTGATGATAAAGACGTTCTCGCCGGAGCCTTCGGAAATATAACCGTCAGTGTCCAGAGCCACAGCCTCGGTATAGCCGTTCTGGGCGCACTCATTGGCAATCAGGATGGAAGAGAGGTAATTACCGGCAGCCTTGGCCTCGGTGGGGATGGTGTTCGGGGCTAAACGGTGCCAAGAAGAAGTGCCAACCGGCACGCCCTTCTGCAGGCCTTCCTCACCAAGGTAGGCACCCCAGGGCATGGCACCGACCATGACCTCAGCCTTGCAGTCAGCCGGGAAACGCACCCCCAGGCCGACGTTGCCGATGAAGATCAAAGGACGGATATAGCCTGACTTTAGGCCGTTTTCGGTGATGATGCGGCAGCAGGCGTCCATCACCTCTTCCTTGGTGAAAGGCACCGGGAAACGGTAAATCTTAGCGGAATTAAACAGGCGGTTAATGTGGTCCTGCAGGCGGAATACGCACGGCCCCATGGGGGTGTCGTAAGCACGGATACCCTCAAATACGGCAGTGCCGTAATGCAGGGCATGGCTCATCACGTGCACAGTAGCCTCAGCCCATGGAACCATCTTACCGTTAAACCAAATATACTTAGTTGCGCTGTTATTGGACATGTTTAAAACCTCTAATTACCAAAATCATCAGATCACAAGCAGCGCCTTAAGCCAACTGCTTAAGTCTGCGCCTGTTTGTGCACCTCATTAAAACCTGTGTTGTTTCCGATTGTAGCACGCGCGCTGCAGCGGGAAGCGCAGACTTTGCTGCAGCCGGGCTTTGAGGAAGAAAAGCGGCTGGATCAGCCTGTTGCTGCACCCTTTTAACGCATTTACTTCCAGACTGCACCATAAACAAGCAATTTTCAGCGCCGCCCAAACCGCATTTTTCTTAACTCAACAGGCTAATCCCCTGTCATTTCTGGGATAATAGGCGCGGTTTTTAGAAGACATCCGCATCCTGCCGGCTTGAGAGCTTCAGATTCAGCTTGCTTCAGGCTATTGCTTGAAAACACTGCAAGCTGGCAGCGCGTACCGAGGTAAAGCTTATGCTGTCTTTCCTGCCCTCTCCCCTGTTGGTCATCCTTAACCTGGTGCTGATCAGCATCAATACGGTAGTGCTTTCCATCCCGATTTTCATCTTCGCCCTGCTGCGGCCGCTCCTGCGCTTTAAAGCCGCGCAACTTGCCCTGGAGCGCGGCAACAATTTCATCTACCATGCCTGGACTGGCATCAACACCCTGATCATGCGCCTGACCAACCGCATCGAATTTGAGGTAAGCGGCATGGAACAGGTCAAAATCTCAGGCAGCTGCGTCATTGTCAGCAATCATATCAGCTGGGCAGATATCGTGCTGATCGGCAGGCTGTTCGGGCACCGCATCCCCATCACCAAGTTTTTCTTAAAGCACTCCCTTATCTATATCCCGGTAATCGGCCTGGTGTGCCTGGGACTGGGTATGCCGTTCCTGCGCCGCTACAGCCGCGCCGAGCTGTTGAAAAACCCCAAGCTCAAGGGCAAGGACATTGAGAGCACCCGTAAGGCCTGCAAGCGTCTTATCTACGCTCCCACCAGCCTGGTCAATTTTGCTGAGGGCACCCGCTTTACCCCACAAAAACGTGCTACGGTAAATTCCCCCTACCGCCACCTGATGCCGCCCAAGGCAGCTTCCCTGGCCATTGCCCTGGGGCAGATCGGAAAGCGCATAGACTGCATCCTTAACCTGACCCTGGCTTATCCGGAAAATCCGCACAAGCCCTTCATCGCCCTGCTCAAGGGCCGCATGAAAAAAGTATATGCCCATGTGGAAGTAATCAGCGGCGCTGACATCAAGTGCGGCGATTATCTGAACGACAAGCAGTTCAAGCACGAGTTCACGCTGTGGCTGCGTGATTTGTGGCAGCAAAAGGATGAACGCTTGTCCAGCGAGGTCTATCATGATGCCCCTGCAGTCCTGGCCGCCCCTCAGCCTGCCGCCACTGCCCAGAGCGGGAAGGAGGAACATGAAAAGCTGCAGGAGCAGGCTGTGCGGCCGCAAAACCCGGAAAATGACTCTGCCAAGCCTGCTGCAGCTACACCAGACCCAGCAACTGAAACTAAAGCCTGACAGCATACATGACTTATCTTAAGGCAGATCAGCCAATCTCACGCAGGGCGGCGGCATTGAGCCAGCCCTGCTGATAAATATAAGGCCCCAGGTTACAAAGCGCCACGGCGCGCTCCAGCATGGCGGCAAAATCAGCATCCCCGGGATTAAGGTTCACCTGCTGCAGGCTTAAGTCAGTCTGTACAGCACAACACTCTGGATCTGAACCGACCATAAATTCAGGACGCAGCACCAAAGCGCAGGAGCGGCGGAATAACCAAACAGATCCCGCCGGGCGCAGGTGGAAGACGGGGAGATGCTCCTGGCTAAAACGAAAGGTATCAGATAAGCGAGCTGGGCGTAACGGGCAGGACTTTTCCGGGAACATTAACTCCGTACTTTCGCGCGGCACTGTAGCTTAGTACCGCCAGTGACAGCGGCAAGGGCAGGACCATACCTTGCCCCAGGCAGGAAAACGAAACAGAAAAAAGCGGCGGCAAGCTGCAATGACTGCGGCAGCACCTGAGCCCTGAGCTTCACTGAACTTCACTTAAAGATGCTTGCCAAACTTATCTTCCATCGGGGAACAATGAAAGAGCCTGCGGTAGTCACGCGAGAAATGCTGGCTTGACTCATAGCCCACCGCATAGGCGGCACGTGAGGCGGAATAGCGCTCTGTTAAAATCAGGCGCCGCCCCTCATACAGGCGCAGGGTCTTGATGAAGTTAAGCGGGCTTTGATTGGTTATATCCCTGAAATATTTATAGAAAGTAGTCTTGGACATACAGGCATCTGAGGCCAGCTTATTGACGTCAATATCCTCAGTATAGTGTTCACTCAGATAACGTAGCACATTGAGCACTGCCTGATCATGTCCGCGTGCTGCCAGGATGGAGCGCAGGAAATCCCCGTTGCTGCCACACAGCAGGGCAAAATAAAAGCTCTTTAGGGCAAGTTCCAGCCCATAATCATCCCCACTGCCGGCACGCCCTAAATGATAAAGCAAGTTATTGGCCGTCAGGATCTCATCCTTAGCCAGGACACTGATTTGCATACTGATGGGCTTGATCTGTACCTGATCCGGAGCGGGCAGATCCATGCGCGCAATCACCTCACTGATAAGATGCCTGAGAATGGGCACATTGAGGAACACCACCGGCTGCTGTGGCGACAGCTCATGTATATTAAGCTGCAAGGAGGTATAGGTATTCACGATGGCCATCTGCCCTGGCTGCAGATTCAGGCTGCAGGAGGCCAGCGCGCCTTCAGTCAGTCCGCCGCGCAGCATCAGGATGGCCTGCAACGGGTTGGAATACTGCCGCACCACCGTACGCTCGTAGTTAAAACGGGAGACAAAGCAATTTTGCAGCACAGTGCGGTAAATCCCAGTGGAAGGATATTTTCGCATGATGCGTAACGACATGGCATCGAGCAGAGCCTTGATATCTGATTGCATGATAGGTCCTTTATATTTTTATGTTTTTGGCTAATCCTTGGAACTAAGCGCTGTCCAAAAGTTCCAGTCCGTTGCAGGCAGCTAAGAGAGAGAGAGCCAAAAAACCACACCGCTAAAAACAAAAGGCTGGCTTTAACAATTTGTGCCAGAAGTGGGGGCGACCAATAAATCACTCAAGATTAAGGATAGCCGAAGTTCCGGAAAGTGCCGGAGCTTAGGTAGAGAGATTATGCAACCTCCGGCAAATCACAGAAAAAAAGCTCGGGCCTCACTTAAGCTCAGCGCAACCAAACTAAATCAGACAGGCCTTAAGGCACCGCCTTAGGACAGCGTTTCATGGCGGGGGAGATGGACTGCAGGCCTGAATCCGGAATGGGCCTGCTTCGTCCGGGACGGGCTACATGATCTTGCTGCTAGATGGGTGCATTACTCCAGGGTCAGCAGATAACCAATCAGATCAATAAGTTCATCCTCGCCTTCCACCGACTCCATCACGGCAAGATACTTGCCGTTGACCAAAAGCTCAGGTACGGCATCTATCCCGTACTGATCCACCGCCCGATCCCAGGAGGAGACCATGCCTGCCACCGGGAAGGAGTTATAGTCCTTTTCAAAGCGGCTTTCAGGAATGCCCAGCTCCCTAGCAAAAAACTCAGCCATCTGTGCATGAGAGTGCGGGATCTTGTTTTTAACGTGCATTTGCTCGAACAGTCCGGCACTGAACTCAGGCTCCAGCCCCATTAAGGTGGCTGCGGCAAAGGCGCGCTGGGATTCAGGGCCCATCGGCCCCCCGAGCAGCCCCACCGGATTTTTTACAAACACCGCCTGATCCTTATAGGTATCGGCGATCCGGCCAAAAAGCGGTTGCAGCGAGAAGCAATGCCCGCACCAGAAGGAGAAAAACTCCCGGATCTCAGGTTGTGCACTCTTTTGCTCAGAGCGCACCTGATAATGGGTGCCCTCCACATATTTGGTCTCAGTCCCGGCAGCGTTGGCCAGTCCCAGGCTGAAAATGACAGCGCACCACAGTGCAGACCCAGCCCGCAGCAACTTTAATCCGTTCACTTTTCCCTCCTCAAACTTACAAAAACTTTATCCATTTGCCAGATCCAGATAGCAGATACCTATTGCCAGCACAGGACCGCTTAAAGTGCAGCACTTACGATTTATGCCTCAGTGTCCTGCCATCCCTGCTGCAGACTTTAATGCACCCAGGGCTGCGGCGCAAGATCCCATAGGCTAACAGTTCAGGACTGTTCCCAGCGGCTGACCCGTGCGCGCAGGGCTACCGGATCGCGCAGCCTGATCGCGCTGCCCCGGCGCAACAGGCGTAAATACCAGCGCAAGGTGCAATTAAAGCGCGCACAGAGCCCCGAGAGCAGCAGCTGCAGCCTGACGGCACGCCGTGAAATCTTAAGCTCCTGCTGTGTGCCCAGGGGATTGGCTTCAATTTTCCTTAAGGTCAGTACCGCCATGGCGATGTTAAGCAGGCAAAAATAGCGCACCCCGTACAATTGCGGGGACAGCAGGCAGGTAAAGTCTGCAGCCTGTTGCAGATGCCCCTGTGCCAGCGCGCAATAAGACAGGATCAGGTCCTTGCCGCTAAGGCCGTGCTCTGTCACCGGCAAAAAGGCCACCGCACGCTGTTCGTCCGTAGCTCGGTCCTTGAGGATATTGGTAAGCTGCAACCCCTCGCCAAAGCTCACACTCAGATCAAGCAATTGCTGCCTGTCAGCCCTTTCATCGTAAAGGGCAAAAAGCTGGGCCAACAGCTCTCCCACCACTCCAGCCACGCTGTAGCAATAGGCATCCACGGCACTAAGATCCTGCGGTGCACTAGCCCCTAAGTCCAGGGCCTGTGCCATGCCGCGGGATAATACCGCAGCTCCGTGCCCTATCACCTGCCGCACCTCCGGCCTGAAGCTGCGGGTACGCTGCAGTACTGCACACAGCTCCGTGCATAATTCATACTCAGCCGGGACGGCACTGTCCTTAAGCTGCCTTGTAGCTTCATCCTGCAGGATCAGAAGCTGCTCATCATCAGCAAAACCCGCATCCAGTTCCCGGGCAAAGCGGCACAGCCAGTGCACCTTGACAGGCGCCGGCAGCCTGGGATCGTCCTCTATCGTGTCAGCGATACGGCAAATCAGATAAGCGTTGGCAATGACATCCGCAAGCTCCCCCTGCATAAGCGGAATGGTCAGGGCAAAAGTGCGCGAGACTTTTTGCAGATGCTGTTGCTGGCGCTGTAATGTCAGCATGGTGAAATCTCCTGAATACATTTTGGATCTTAACATGAGCCCGGTGCGCAGAATGTTGCAGAGCCCGCCTGTTTTTCCACTACAATAAGCTCAGGCAGGTGGAAGGCCTGAAGGATACTGTTAACGCTCCCGGGGCAGGAACTTGCCGCCCCCGAAGTGCCACAAAGAAAACACAGCTGCCCGCCAAGGCTTGGCAGCAGATCCTTTTGGAACCTGAAATCAAGACCACCAGGTTATATAAGGCCATGTGGTAAATAACGTTTTGCATTGATGACGAATGACGAATGATGAATAAGGAGGCTAAGATGCCTGCAGACAAAAAGCCGCGCGTGCATCCGCCGGTGGGCAATTTACTGTTAAGGACCATGGCAATGCCCGGGGATACCAATCCGGCAGGAGATCTGTTTGGCGGCTGGATCATGTCACAGCTTGATATTGCAGGAGCCATCCTAGCCCGTGAAATCGCACGCGGGCGCGTGGTGACCGTGGCAGTGGACGCCATGTCCTTTGTTAAGCCGGTGGCGGTGGGCGATTGTGTCTGCATTTACGGCCACTGTGTGCATGTCGGGCGTACCTCACTTAAAATCCACCTTGAAATGTGGGTCAAGAAGATTTATGAACACTCCATTTCAGAACGCGATCTGGTCACTGAGGCGGCCTTCTCCTACGTGGCCGTAGACAGTAACGGCCGTCCACGCCCGCTGCCTGAGGATGCCCGCGAAGTTGCCCGCATCGGTATCGATGCAGCCTGCGTCGGGCTCAATCAGGACGGCACCATCAGACAGGAACCTGACAACAGCAGCTGCAGCTGATTGCGCCAGGGCAGCACTGCCCCGCCTGGTGGGCTTTGCTAAAGCCCACCAGGCTAGCTACTCAGCGCAGTACCTGGCTGCGGCGCAGCAGATGCAGCTGGCTGAAGGCAAAACCGATGATGCGGCTGAAGGCCTCCTCTGGCCTGGCGATGGGATAACCGATGTCTTCCTTGTTGCAAAAACCCACCAAAAGCTGACACAGGTAAGCACAGACCAGATCAATGTCCAGATCCACCGGCAACTGATGATGGTTGACGGCATTGCGCACTGCAGCAGACAGCAGCTGATTGCGCATATAAACCAGCTCCAGCAGGCGCTCGCGCAATTCACCGCCGCCCCGGCTGTCCACGTTTGCCAGAATGGAACCCACCAGTTGCGCCAGGTTTGAAGAAAAGAAAATACGTGACTCCGCCGAAGCGTGCATCAGCATCCAGCGCTTGAGGCAGCCTAACGGATCTATCTCATCAGGATCGGCCGCCCGCTCCAGTTCATCCATCAGATTGTGGCGCTCAGCAAGCTCCTTGCACAGTTCCACCAGCAGCTCGCCCTTGTCCTCAAAATGCCAGTAAATGGCACCCCGGGTCACCCCGGCCTCCCGTGCAATATCGGACAGCGAGGTTTTATCAAAGCCCTTTTCCGAAAACAGTTTATGAGCCGCTTCAAGAATAATCCGCTTGGTCTGCATGGCGGCCTCATGGGTTCTTTTAGGCATGACGCGTGTCCTATTCTCCTGTACTACTGGTAGTGCAAAGCCCGGGTTAAGCCTTAATAAAAAGTATATTGGTTCCCGCTGCGGCAGCATTATAACATACAGTCATGAATGTACGTAAGTTGCTTTTTTGTTGTACAATAGACGCACTTTCATTACCGCAGCCTTATTGTGAGCTGCGTCAGGCACTAAGGTACCAAACTTATGTCATTGTTTTATTTAGCTAAAAACAAGAAATGCAGCGCCCTTGCCGCAGCTTGCGCCAGTGCGCTCCTGCTTGCATCCTGTGGCGGTGAACAGACCGCCCAGCAGGGGCAGGCCCTGCCGGTTGACGTCTATACTGTCAGTACCATTGACGTGCCGGTAGTCTCCCGCCTGACCGGCCGTGCCAATGCCACCCGCCGGGCTGAAGTCAGACCGCAGGTATCAGGCGTCATTCAAAAACGTCTCTTTACTGAGGGCACTGACGTTGAGGAAGGCACCCAGCTCTATCAGATAGATCCGGCCATTTACCAGGCCCAGTACGACAGTGCCAAGGCATCCTTATCCTCCGCCAAGGCCAATTTACATGCAGCCAAGCTGCGCGCTGACCGCTACCGCACCCTGCTTAACAAAAACGCAGTCAGCCGCCAGGATTATGATGATGCCAATGCCACCTACTTGCAGGCTGCCGCTGCCGTAGAGCAGGCAGAGGCTGCAGTGCAGACTGCTGAAATCAACCTGGCCTATACCAAGGTCTATGCCCCGATTTCAGGGCGCATCTCCCGCTCTGACGTCACGGAAGGTGCCCTGGTGTCAGCCCAGCAGGCAAGCCCGATGACCACCATACAGCAGCTCGATCCGATGTATGTGGACTTAGGCCAGTCCGTTGAGGATCACCTGCAGATGCGCAAGGGCCTGGAAAGCGGCCGCTTTAAGATCTCAGGGGGCAAGGCCTCAGTTGATATCTACTTTGCCAATGGTGACAAATACCCTTATCAGGGCACCCTGGAGTTCTCTGAAGTTTCAGTGGATGAAACCACCGGCATGGTCAATATGCGCGCCATTGTGCCCAACCCGCATAACGTGCTGCTGCCTGGCATGTTCCTGCGCGGCGACATCAATGAAGGTGTAGTGCCCGATGCCGTAGTGGTGGATCAGAACGCGGTGACCCGTGAGGCCGCCGGCGTCAGCTACGTCATGGTGATCGACAGTGAGAACAAGGCGCAACGCCGCAACATCAAGATCGGTACCAATTACGAAAAATACTTCGTGGTAACTGAAGGCCTCACTCCCGGGGAGAAGGTTGCGGTATCTAATTTGCAGAAACTGCGTACCGGCACTGTCGTTTCCATCGTTGATCTGCCAGACAGCGCTGAAGCTGCCGAGGGCACTGCCGCCCCCGCCACACAACAGCAAGGACAGTAAAGCATGTCTCGTTTCTTTATTAACCGCCCGATTTTCGCCTGGGTGATCGCCATCGTCATCATGCTGGCCGGTGCCATGGCGGTGCTCAACCTGCCGGTGGCGCAATACCCGACCATTGCCCCGCCTTCAGTGTCAGTGCGCGCCTCCTATGCCGGTGCTGACGCCACCACGGTGGAGCGTACGGTGACGCAGATTATCGAGCAGAACATGACCGGCCTTGACAATTACATGTACATGTCGGCCACTTCTGACTCCTACGGTAATTCAGACATCACCATTACCTTTGAGCCGGGCACCAATCCTGACATTGCACAGGTGCAGGTACAGAACAAGCTGCAGCAGACGCAGTCACAGCTGCCTGAAGTGGTACAGTCAAACGGCGTGGATGTCACCAAGTCCACCAACGCCTTCTTAATGGTGGTGGGTCTTATCGTCAATGACGGCGAGCACACCAATGCCGACCTGTCAGATTACATCTACGCCAATATCCGCGAGCCCATGGCCCGTGTGCAGGGCGTGGGCGATCTGATGGTATTCGGTTCTGAATACGCCATGCGCATCTGGCTGGAGCCTGAGAAACTTAATAACCTGCGCGTGACCGTGGCTGAGATCACCGCCGCCATTACGGCTCAGAACGCCCAGGTCACCTACGGTTCCTTAGGCGGTACCCCGGCCGTACCCGGGCAGCAGTATTCCTACTCCATCACCGGTCAGTCCCGCCTGACCTCGCCTGAGGAGTTCGGTAACATCCTGATCCGCGTCAATACTGACGGCACCAAGGTCTACTTAAAGGACGTGGCGCGCATTGAGCTGGGCTCTGAGAGCTATCAGGTGCAGGGCAAATACAATGGTATGCCTTCATCTGGTATCGCCATCCGCCTGGCCTCCGGTGCCAATGCCCTGGATACCGCTGAAAACGTCAAGGCGCTGATGGCACAGCTGCAGGAATATTTCCCCGAGTGGATCGACGTGGTCTATCCTTACGACACCACCGACTTCATTACGGTCTCCATTAATGAGGTGTTCCACACCTTAATTGAGGCCATTATCCTGGTGGTGCTCATTATGTACGTCTTCCTGCAGAACTTCCGTGCCACCCTGATCCCGTCCATCACGGTGCCGGTGGTGCTGCTTGGTACTTTTGCCATAATGTCGATGCTGGGCTTTTCCATCAATACCCTCACCATGTTTGGCATGGTGCTGGCCATCGGCCTGCTGGTGGATGACGCCATCGTGGTAGTGGAAAACGTGGAACGTATCCTGGAGGAGGAAAACCTGCCGCCCAAGGAAGCTACCGAAAAGTCCATGGATCAGATCACCGGGGCACTCATCGGCATTGCGCTGGTGCTGTCCGCCGTGTTCGTGCCGATGGCCTTCTTCGGTGGTTCCACCGGTGTGATTTACCGCCAGTTCTCCATTACCATCGTCTCAGCCATGGTGCTGTCGGTGTTAATTGCCCTGATCCTGACCCCAGCATTGTGTGCCAGCATGTTAAAGGGCAAGCAGCAAAAAGATCCGGCCAAACAAAACAAACTGGCAGCCTCGGTGGGCAAGGTGCAAAATACCCTGCTCGCTCCGGTCAACAAGTTCTTTGAGATCTTCAACCGGGGCTATGCCCGCATGGCAGCTGCCTATCAGCGCCAGGTCAACAAGGTGATCCGCCGCATCAAACGCGAGATGGCCTATTATGCCGGCATCTGCGTGGCCCTGGGTGTCCTGTTCATGCAGATCCCGTCGGCCTTCCTGCCCTCTGAAGATCAGGGCGTGCTGCTGGCCATGGTCAACCTGCCGGCAGGCTCAACCGTGGAGAAAACCGATACGGCACTGACTAAGCTGGCCCGTTATTTCCTGGATGAGGAGGCAGAGAACACCGCCTCGGTGATGACCGTCACCGGCTTCTCCTTTGCCGGTTCCGGACAGAACGCCGGTCTGGCCTTCGTACGCCTGAAGGACTGGGACGAGCGTACCCGCAAGGATCAGCATGCTGACGCCATTTCAAACCGCGCCTATATGCCACTGATGGGGATCCGCGAGGGTCTGGCCTATGCCTTCAATGTGCCGGCCATCCCGGAACTGGGTACCGCCACCGGCTTTGACATGTACCTGCAGGATAACGGCGGAGCCGGCCATGAAATTCTGACCAAGGTCAGGCAGGATTATGTCTACGCTGCACAGCAGTCTCCGCTTTTGATGCAGGTTCGTGCCAACGGCATGGAAGACACCCCGCAGTTCAAGCTCAACCTCGATTACGAGAAGGCCCTGGCCCTGGGACTGTCGGTGGCTGACATCAACAATACCCTGTCTGTGGCCTGGGGCTCTGCCTATATTGACAACTTCATTGAGCGCGAGCGCGTCAAGAAGGTCTATCTGCAGGCAGAGGCTTCATCCCGCATGACCGAGCTTGACTTAAACAAGTGGTACGTGCGCAATGCCGACGGCGAGATGGTGCCCTTCTCAGCCTTTGCCACCACCTCCTGGACTTACGGTTCACCGCGCCTAGAGCGCTATAACGGTGTCGGTGCCATGAACATTCAGGGTGCCCCGGCGCCCGGTATTTCTACCGGCCAGGCCATGGAGGAAATGGAACGGATCGCCGCTGAGACCTTGCCGCCGGGCTTTGGTATCTCCTGGACCGGCCTGTCCTATCAGGAAAGGCTGTCAGGCGAACAGGCCCCCATGCTTTATGCGGTCTCGGTGCTGATCGTGTTCCTGTCACTGGCTGCGCTGTACGAGTCCTGGTCCATTCCCTTTGCGGTGATGCTGGTGCTGCCCCTGGGTATCATCGGTGCCATTCTGGCGGCCTTCATCACGCAATATCTGCCGGTACAGACGGTGTTAAGAAACGACGTCTACTTCCAGGTGGGCTTGCTGACCACGGTGGGTCTGTCGGCCAAAAACGCCATCTTGATCGTGGAATTTGCCAAGGAACTTTACGACAAGGGGGCACGCCTGTCTGAGGCCGTGGTGGAAGCTGCCAAGATCAGGTTGCGCCCGATCCTGATGACTTCAGCCGCCTTCATCCTGGGCGTGCTGCCGCTTGCCGTAAGCTCCGGCGCCGGTGCAGCTGGCCGTAACGAAATCGGCATCTGCGTGATTGGCGGTATGCTGTCTGCCACCGTGCTGGCCATTTTCTTCGTGCCGGTATTCTTCGTGCTGATCATGCGCAACTTCACCAAGTATGTGCCGATTGAGCAGAAGAAACAGCAGGCCGAACATGCCGCTAAGCTGCGTGAGCTCAAGAAATTGCGTGAAAACGAGCTTGAGGCCTTAGCTGCAGCCCATGTCATCGATGCCCGTGATGCCAGGAGTAGCGATCATCCTGATCAAAAGGACACTCCTGCAGGCGGGGATCAGAAGTAAAGCACTGCAGGGCAGTGCAGTAAAAGCGCGGCAGGCTCCTGCTTTGCTGATAGCAAAAAGCAATGCTCATGCCGCGCTGTAACCGGGAGGCTCAGGCCTCCCTTTTATTTGCCCTGTGCTTTCCGGCAAGCCCTCCCCTGCCCCTCTGAGATTTAGGCCAAGAGCGTGAGCAAAGAGCAGCCCAAAGACCTAAAAGACTTGAAAGCCAATCAAGCAGCCCTGTTATTGTGCAGAAGTATTATGGTGCAGAAGTAAAATCCCCGCCCTGAAGGCCGGGGAGATTGGTAATGGCCTTTTTCTGTAACAGCATCTGCCGCTCTTACAACACTGCCCTGAAGTACCTGCCTGTGTACTGGAAGGGAGCGGCTTTACGTCTGGCCTCAGGGCACTTTGTCCTCTCAGAGCAAACGGCACAAAGCGCTTTGTGTATCCTCATCAAAGGGGGCACAGGCAAAGGGTCCAGTTGCCACGATGCTGGCAAACAGCCGGGCGTCATCGGGAACATCCTTACCCTCAGAGATCTGGCTTTGCGGCAACACTATCCCCTTTTGTCCCAGGTACAGGCCATCATCAAAGTTGGAATACGGGCAGCAGGCACGGCTCTTTGCCAGGGCAACGGCCAGGCGCAAGGCTTCCCTGCCATTAAGGCCAAAATGCCTGTCATTTAAGGTCTCGGCTGCCTGACGCTTGCTCAGCACCAGTGCCCGGCACAGGCGGTTGTCCACCCTCAGGTTCATCAGCTCATAGCTGTAAAGCAAGCCTGCATCTGTCAGGCTGGTGGTAAAATCAGGCTCGAGCAGCAACAGCAGATCCTCGCCACAGCAGGCATACAGCTGGAAGTTGTGGCTTAGGCTAATTACGCCGGCAATGGTCAGCGGGCGCTCAAAGCCCTGCACTTCCTCAATTTCGCCACAGCGCAGATAAGGCTCAATGGCTGGCAGGGTAAAGCCATGGCAGCGCAGATCGGTGCTGACGCTGTGCCAGTTGACCGCACTGGGGCTAAGCTCTGTGGCAGTGGCGATATTCTCACGCTGATCGGGGGAGAGCACATTTAAAAAAAGAGCCCGATCACACACCGGCCGCACCTTGGTGAAGGTCGGCAGAACCAGCGTATACAGCTCCAGGTAGATACCGTCGCGCAAAGTGATCGCAGGATCAATGAGGCGGGTACGCTCAATAGCGGCTGCCACATTCAGGGCATAGCGCAAGGATCCGTAGGCGCGCAGGGCGGTCATCCGAGCCGTGACTAAGGATGCAGGCGAGATCAGAGCAAACAGCTCCTGCCCGGAACTGCCCTGCACCTGCATGAAGGCGCTGTGCGGCAGGAAACCGCCATTGATCCAGCGCTCCTTTAATTCCGGCACTACTGCCAGCACCTGATGCTCGCCGTCAGTGGTCAGATAGAGCTGCCAGCCATGCGCCCGATCCTGCTGTTCGTCCACACAAAAACCGCCCGGCAGAATCTGCCCGGGAACAAAGAAATCATCCTTGATGCCATCATCAAGATCAATCACGAATTTGGACTCATCGACAATAAAACCTGACATATTCATTCTCCTGTAAAGTTGCACCAAGCATACCAGTCCCCGTCCGGCACGGCGACAGGAGTTTGCGCCAATTTTTTGCAAAAGCAAAAACTATTCACTAAAAGGCTGTCCAGATGATAAGAGTTTGCAACTACCGCATGAAGCGCTGTAACTTTCAATAAAATATGCTCCGTAGAATTATAAAAATTTATAACCAGCTGCTGGCTGTGCGCCGACAGGGGAAGGACATGGACAAAATCGGACTTTTTTACGGCACCTATACCGGGGTTACCGGAGAGGTGGCCAAAAAGATCGCCGCTGAACTCGGCGCTGACAAGGTTGATCTGCACAATATCTGCTGCGATGGCGATAAGATGGGTGATTATCAGAAGCTTATCATCGGAACCTCAACCTGGAGCATCGGAGAGCTGCAGGAGGACTGGGACAGCTTTATGCCCAAACTGCAGACCATGGACTTTACCGGCAAGGTAGTGGCTCTGTTCGGTACCGGCGATCAGGTAGGTTATCCTGATACCTTCCTGGACGGCATGGGCATGCTCTACGAAACTTTTCAATTCCGCGGGGCAACCTTTGTAGGCTTCTGGCCGACTACCGGTTACGATTTCACTTCCCCGCTGCCCCTGCTGGATCACGATCATTTCGTAGGTCTGGCCATCGATGAGGACAATCAGGCTGAGCTTACTGACAGCCGCATCAAGGAATGGTGCCGCCTGATCCGCCCGGCCTTCGGGCTCTGACTGCGGTAAAAAATAACATCACTATACCATTTGACTTGCCTGTACCTGTACCCCGCTGCCAGGTACAGGCAAGTTAGCATTTACAGCTCAAGCCATGCTAGGTTTGCTTTAGAGAATATGCGCATCTTTACATTAGCTCCATTTGGCTTTTCCAGACCACGTTAAGTCTTTTTCTATCCTTGCTGAATCAAATCAGTCGCCGCATAACATAAAAAGCATCTTCTCCGCTATCTTAAGATGCAACAAATACCAGACCCCAACCATGATTCTTGCTTAAGTCACCGTTTTACCCTGCAGGCTCTGCTTCTCCCTGGCAGTAAAAAGCGCCTTACGGCGCTTTCAGCTAATTACCTTGAAGTTAACTTTTCCTAATCAATCTTACGGTGCGGGGCTCGCTCCAAAAGCTTCACCAGCTCGGCCTTCCAGTACTTGGCCTGCATGGTGGTACCATGGCCTAAGGTCTCCTCACTTTCCGGGATAATGTAGAAAGAAATGTTTGGATTTTCCTTGGAGGCTCTTTCCAGAGTGCCAAAGATCTGGGGATTACGTTCGTCATCAGCCGAGTTGACAGCTAAAAGCGGGGCACTGATCTTATGCAGATCAGCGCTAGGATCGTAATCCTCAGATGATGCCCACTGATAGAGAGTATCATTGGCATCCTTCTTGAAGGGCGCAGCTAACTGCTTGTCCACATAAGCGCTGGCACTCGCGCCATCAGGGCCTAACTTATGCAAGCGCAGGGTGCCGCCATTGGTCGCGAGGTTGAAGAAGGTATTGGCTATCCCTGCCATGGCCGGCTGCTGTTCGTAATTACCATCCTTATAGTCAGGATCGCCCTTGATCAGATCCACAATCATGCGCCGGGTCATCCAGTTGCGCCCGGACATGGCCTGCGGCAGTGATGCCAGCGGCAAGGCAGCGTCCATGAACTCTGGATAAGTAGTGGCCCACAGCCAGGTCTGCATGCCACCCATGGAATTACCGACAATAAGGCGCAGATGTTTGACCCCGAAACCTTCCGTTACCAGGCGGTACTGGCCTAACACCATGTCGGCGTAATTGTAATGCGGGAACTTGGCACGCAGCCCATCTGAAGGTTTAGATGATTTGCCGGTACCAATGGCATCCGGGATAATGATGAAATATTTGTCAGCGTCCAACGGCTGTCCTTTGCCAAATAACTGGCCAGCAAAGCCGTCAGCGAGCATCGCAGAGGACCCACCGTTAGTACCATGTAGCACTAGCACCGGCTCACCGGCCCGGTTACCCAAAGTGGTGTATCCCAAATTGAAGTTCTCTAAAGTTTCCCCGGTATGGAAGGTAAAGCTCGGCACCGTGAACACGCCGCTTTGCTGATTGGGATATTCAGCTGCCTGCACTGAAAAAGCTGCGGCTGCACTGAAGGCTGCAGCTAAAAGCATCGGTTTGAATCTCATGCAAGTCTCCTGTAAGTTTTTGTGAAAAATAGGTAAGATCAGTATAATTAACTTAATGAAAATAAATTGTTTCTTTCAAAGTTAATTTGAAGTTATTCACAATTTTTAACAGAAGATTAATAAAAAGTGCCAACTGTTACTCAAAACTTCACATAAACTGTTGTCATGAGAATTTTAGGCACAGATTTTGAAGGGAAGGGAAACAAAAAACGAAAGCTTAAAGTGACAGTTGCGCAGGAAACAGCGCCCAGATTAACGATTCAAGCAGATAGTTTATCCGAAATTTTCCAAACTAGGTAAACTCACCTTTATTCCTTTCCTGCGGCATCGATAACCATTGGTTTTTATTGTTATTTTTTACGCTTATGTCTTGACTTTATCTTTATATCTAGGTAATATATCTGTACCTAGATACAGGTAGCAGGTAATTAAGATTGACAGATCAAATCCCAGCCCTTCCCAAGCTTTATTTCGCCTCTGCGGGTAAGTTCACTTACGCTCGTACCTACAAGAATGTTTGGAAACCTAAAAAATCTGGCGATGGCATGGTGGCTATCAAGACTAATATCAAAAAGGTTGGGCGTATTGACAGTACTTCTGGCATTGGCGTCATTAATTTCGATAATTCTTTTTATTCTCTGTTTCCGGACTTTAAAAATTACAATGTGATCCGCTGCCGCTCTGCTGACAACAAGTTCTTTATTGAGATTAAGCCTAAATCAGAGGCCGAGTTGCCTGAGCCTGTGTACATTAAGTCTTATAGCATTGGTGCTGTATTGGTACTAAATAAGCTGCTTGAGCGGGATCCTCTGCTTGAATCTTTAAAGGAGCTGTTTCCTGATTCATGGCAGCTCATACTTTCATTTGCCTATTTCATGGTCATGGAGCCCGATGCAAAAGCTGAGCGCCTGTCTATCTTTGCCCAGGAGGTGGCATTGCCATATAAGGACGAAATATACCCATCTAAGCTTACCAGGTTGTTACAATCCTTAACTAATTCAAAAATTGAAGAAT
>CALXOT010000082.1 GCA_944390085.1 uncultured Succinivibrionaceae bacterium | reverse complement strand
ATGAACTACCTACGCACTTACGTGCGAGGTTTCGTGAAGACGGTGCCTCACTTTTAGTAAGCACCCATTACTGGGCACTTACGGGCATGTCCACAATGCCCCCATCAGGTCGGAGCAAAAAAACCCGTTCCTGAATTCTTAGAGAGTATTGTACATGAGCAAAATGTGCGACACCAGCCGCTTTCATCCCCAGGCTCATGCAAGGGGAATTACGCGGCATTAGTGAAAAACTAGTTGAGGAAGACAGCGAAGAAGAAGAGTCTTGATGGCAATAATTACTGCACCCCGGCTTACTGCCGGGGGCTTACTTAAGTAAAAGCACGTGAAACTCAGGCACGGGCGGCGAGCTTTTGCTCCAGTACCTTAATTTCAGCCTGTACCTGATGAGGGGCAGTTCCTCCCTTTACATCACGTTTGTTAATCAGATGATGCAGCTCCAGCGCTTCATAAACATCACCGCCAATGGAGGGGTTGAACTGCTGGAAATCGTCCACACTCAAATCCTCTAGCGCCTTGCCCTTTTCAATAGCAAAGAGCACTGCGCGACCGACGATGCCATGAGCTTCACGGAAAGGCACCCCGCGAGCTACCAGATAATCGGCAAGCTCCGTGGCATTGGAATAACCGCCCTTGGCAGCCAACAGTGCCTCATGACGGTTCAGGCGCAGATCAGTAAACACCAGCGCCGCCATCTGCAGGCAGTCATGCCAGGTATCCACTGCATCAAACAAACGCTCTTTGTCTTCCTGCAGATCCTTGTCGTAGGCCATGGGCAGGGCCTTCATGGTGACTAACATACCACTTAAGGCTCCTACCACCCGCCCGCACTTGCCGCGGATAAGCTCCAGCGCATCCGGGTTTTTCTTCTGCGGCATCAGTGAGGAACCGGAAGTCACGGTATCGGAAAGTTCAACAAAACGGGCTTCACCGCTGTTGTAAATAATCAGATCTTCAGCCAGGCGGGACAAATGCACCATGGAAATAGAGGCGCAGGATAAAAGCTCCATCACATGATCGCGATCAGACACCGCATCCAGGCTGTTTGGTGAAGCCGCAGCAAAGCCAAGGGACTTGGCCAGGGCATCACGGTCAATCTTATAGGCAGTGCCTGCCAGGGCAGCTGAGCCCAGGGGGCAGCTTGATTTGATTAGCTCCAAGGCATTGCTCAGGCGCTGATAGTCACGCTCAAACATTTGGGCATAAGCCATGATCCAGTGACCGAAAGTTACCGGCTGGGCACGCTGCAGATGGGTATAGCCAGGGAAAATATCCTCGCTGTGCCCCTTGGCCACAGCAATTAACTCGCGCTCAAGATCGGAGATGGACTTTAAAATCACCTCACAGGCCTTGCGGCACCACAGCTTAAGATCAAGGGCTACCTGATCATTACGGCTGCGTCCGGTATGCAGTTTCTTACCCAGATCCCCTACCTTTTCAATCAGCCGGCGCTCAACGTAGGAATGAATGTCCTCATCTCCGGCACTGGCAATAGCCGCAAGATTATCCTGCGCCTCAGCTAAAAGTTCATCAAGAGCTGCCTGCAGACGGCTACACTCCTCAGCACTCAGCACCCCTGCCTGACAAATAGCCTGCGCCCAGGCCTTGGAACCTTCGAGATCTTCCACGGCCATCCTGTAGTCAAACTTTAAGGAATCGTTAAAGTCCTTGAATCTCTGATCCGGTCCTTGTGTGAACCTGCCGCCCCAAAGAGCCATGATCACTACCTCCAGTAAAAAGTAAGCCCGGAATATTATACCGGGCTCATGTTCTGTAAACTAAAAACCAGCCTAATCTGCCGTATTACTTCTTGCCGGAATTAATGGCACGGATACGGTAAGGCAAAGAATACAGGCGGATGAATCCTTCAGCGTCATGCTGATCGTAGACCTCATCTGCCCCAAAGGTCACAAAGTCGAAATTGAACAGGCTGTTGGGAGATGACTTCTGGATCACCTCGCAATTGCCCTTGTACAGCTTGACCACAACCTTACCATTGACATCCTTAGCCAACTCATCAGCAGCGGCCATCAAGATCTCACGCAGGCGGGTAAACCAGCGGCCATCGTAAACCAACTGGGCAAATTCCACTGCCAGATGCTCACGGAATACGCGGGTGCCCTTGTCCAGCACCAGCTGCTCCACGGCACGCAGAGCCTTGTAAATAATGGTGCCGCCCGGGGTCTCGTAGCAGCCGCGGGACTTCATACCGACCAGACGGTTCTCGGTAATGTCAATGCGGCCCACACCGTGCTTGGCACCGAGATCGTTGAGGCGAGAAATAATTTCAAACGGAGTCATGGCCTGACCGTTGATTTCGGTCACCAGGCCGTTTTTAATGGTGAGCTCAAAAGTTTCAGGCTCGTTCGGAGCCTTCTCGGGATCAGTAGTCCACACCCACACGTTCTCGGAAGCGGCGTTCCAGGTATCCTCCAGCTCACCACCTTCAGTGGAGATGTGCAGCACATTGGCATCGCGGCTGTAGATCTTCTTTAAAGTGGCCTTGCACGGGATATTGCGTTCCTGCAGATAGGCTAAAAGTTCCTCACGGGACTGCATGGTCCACTCACGCCACGGGGCAATCACATCAAGCTGCGGAGCTAAGGCTGCCACGGCACTTTCAAAACGCACCTGATCGTTACCCTTGCCGGTAGCACCGTGGGCAATGGCATCAGCACCTTCGCTAAGGGCACACTCCACCATGGCCTTGGCGATCACCGGACGGGCGATGGCGGTACCTAAGAGATACTCCCCCTCGTAAATGGCACCGGTCTTAAAGGTTTCAAACACATAGTCCTTGACGAACTCTTCACGCAGATCCTTGACGATGCACTTGGTGGCACCGGACTGAATGGCCTTCTGCTCAATGCCATCGAGATCATCACGCTCCTGACCTACGTCAGCCACGAAGCACACCACCTCACAGCCATAGTTTTCCTTGAGCCAGGGCACGATGGTGGAAGTATCCAGACCGCCTGAATAGGCTAAAACAACCTTTTTATACTGTTTTTTCTCATGCTTTAACATTTTGCTGTCCTCAGCTTTGCCGCTTTCCTGAAAGCCCCGGCTTATGCAGTAGGTTAAGCCTTAGCTTTAAGTCAGCGCTTTAGTCAAACTTTTACCGAAAATCTGTTACTTATTGCCAATTAACATGGACAACAGTGCCATGTGGATATGCAGGCGGTTTTCCGCCTCATCAAAGACCACCGACAAAGGCCCGTCCATCACCTCATCGGTGATCTCGTAGCCGCGGTGAGCCGGCAGGCAGTGCAGCACGCACTTAGCTCCGGACTGTGCCACCAGGGTATCGTTAATCTGATAGGGCATGAAGATCTTCTTGACCTGATCAAGCGGGGTATTGTCGCCCATGGACACCCAGGTATCGGTATAGATGGCATCAAAGCCCTGCACCTTAGATGGATCTGACAGTACCTCCAGGCGGCAGCCCTGCTTACGGGCAATTTCGCGGGCCTTATTGAAAATCTGAATGTCAGGACCATGGCCTAAGGGGCAGAAACAGGAAACATTGACACCTAAAATGGCACCTGCCACTAACAGGGAATTGGCAACATTGTTGCCGTCTCCGAGATAAGCCAGGGAAACATTCTTTAAGGTACCCAGATGCTCCCTCACGGTCAGATAATCTGCCATGGCCTGTGCCGGATGGTACAGATCAGACAGGGCATTAATAACCGGCACTGAACCGGTGGCAGCCAGTTCTTCCAGGGTATGCTGCGAAAACACGCGCCCTACCAGGCAGTCAGTCCAGCGTGAAAGATTACGCGCGTAATCTCCGATGCTTTCGCGCTTGCCCAGCTCACCGCTTTGCTGATCAAGATAAACACCATGCGCACCCAAACGGAACAGTGCCAGCTCAAAAGTAGTGCGTGTACGCAAAGAGGGCTTCTCAAACAAAATGGCCGCAGCCCTGCCCTTTAAGGTATCAGCATAAGCCGCCGGATCCTTCTTCATAGCAGAAGCCAGATCCAATATTGCCAGGTACTCTTCCTGTGAGAACTCAAAACCGGTCAATAAATGACGCATTGATAACTCCTAAAATCTTCAGGCTGAGCAGGGTGCAAAAACGCGCAGAAAAAGTGCGCTGCCTGCAGCAACCACAATAGGCGCTATCTTAGCAAAGTTAGAAAATAGGGGCTCAAAAAGTGCACTTTTGCGCCCTTATGGGCAAAAGCCCGTTTAAAGAGCACCAATTTTGTGCAACGCTAAGCTCAGGGCAAAGGCGGCACGGGCTTCTTTAAGCGGTGAATCTGTACTGAAGACCAGCTCCCGCGCCTCAGCTGGTGTAACCTTAATCAGGGCAATCGGTTCCGGTTCATCCCCGGGCAAGGAACAAGGATAAAGATCCTCTGCCAGGTAAAAGGACATGGTCAGTTCCAGCATTCCCGGAGCCACTGTCACTCCCTCACGCAGGACACTGATCCTGCGGGCGCCGAAACCGGCCTCCTCCTTCAGCTCACGCTGCGCGGCCTGTTCCCCGTTCTCCCCGTCATCTATCTTGCCTTTGACAAAGCCGAGGGAATAACAATGCCGCCCGCCGGCATATTCTGAGCTTAAATAAAAATGAGTGCCATCAAAGGGCAGTACCATCACGGCACCATTGCCCCCCACTATGCGTTCGTATACCCGCTCCTCACCATTATGAAATTTAAGTCCCACCTCTTCTACAGTGAAAATACGCGAGGCCTTAAAACGCCGCCGCTGCAAAATTTCCGGCAACGGTTGATGCAATGCGCTCAGATCCATGTCACAGCTGTCCTTTTTACTTGTACCGCTTCAGGCGGCTTCTTTACTGTATTGCTTATCTTTATTATCTGCCTGTTTTTCTTGTTCCGGCTCAAGCAATCACTGCTGCCCACTCTTCCGGTGCCTTTGATTAACTGTATGCAAACAGCATGCGCCACAGGAATAAGAAAGCCTGTCCTATTATGCACCCACAGACCGTTCCTGCCCTGTTGCCGGGGCTGTTTCAGATCAGGACACCAGATGCTCCGCCTTCAGCCTGCTATGTCCTTCCTTAAGTTCCGGAGGCAGGCGCACCAGCAGGGACAGTACGATGGCACAGCCCAATAACACCGCCATGATGGCAAAGGTCAGAGCAAAGGAATCAAAGATAAAGGCGATGAGATAACCGCTTAGCGAGCCGATACCAAAACCCAGATACAGCAGTCCATAATTCTTGGCCAGATTGCGGATACCAAAATAATCCGAAATGATGGAAGGGTAAATGGTGAGCGTACCGCCAAAGGAGAAGGCTACCAAAGCCAGGGCAGCGTAAAGCGTATACAGATCAAGGGGCAATAACAGCAGCATCAGCATGGCCAGCAGCGACAGGACCTGATCAAAAGTGATGAGGCGGATCCGCGGCAAACGGTCTGACAGTGCCCCCATGATAAGCCTTCCTGCGATATTAGCCAGCGCCACCACGCTCACCCCGAAGGCCGCATCAGTAACATTTAATGCAGCCAGGCTCACGCCCAGGTTTGAGGCCGTGCCTATCACATACAGTCCCACCATGCAGTCAATTAAGAACATGGCCGTCAGCAGCCAGTACGGGACAGTACGGATAGCAGAGCGCAGATCATATTCTCGGGAAGAAGGGGCAGCTGCCGTAACTGCAGCCTGTTGCATCGCATCCTTCACCAGCAGGCTGCCCAAAGCTGCGGCACAGGCACAGCTAAGCCCCCAGGTCAGCAGGGCTCCCTCCAGCGAATAAGCGCCAAGCACCGCAGTATCAATGCTTTTATAAACCAGGGAACCCGCACCGTAGGCTCCGATGCACAGGGCTGAGGCCAGCCCCTTATGGCGGGGGAAGAATTTGACACAATTGGTCAGCACCAGCATATAGCCCAGGCCATCACCAAAGCCCAGCAACACTCCAGCTGACAGGTAAAGAGCAAGCAAATTGGGGGCAAAAGCGGCGGCCAACAAACCAAGGCCGATGCAAACTGCACTTAAAATCACCACATTGTTCATGCCCAGCCTTAATTTCAGGAAACCGGACACTGAGCTGCCGATAGCGATAAATACGGTCATGATGCCAAAGGTCATGGCCACGGTATTCACCTCCTGCCCCAACTTTAGGGCAAGCGGGGTATTGAACAGGCTCCAGGCATATACCGAGCCCAAAGCCAGCAAAATCAGCATGGACCCACACAAAGTGACAAATTTAAGCATGAAAACTCCCAGCAAAATACACAGCAGGCCTGAGCAATGATGCTCCTGCAGCAAAAGGATCTTAGCAAGTGTAAGCAAAGAGCGCGCCCTACCTGACAAAGACTATCAGCACTGCGCTGATCTGAGCCTACCTGCAGGCTGCAAAGGCATTGAGATGATCTGTACTCAGAGCTGTATGCCTTACTTACTTCCACGCAGCGTTTAAAGTTGAATAAAATTCTTTTTTATCAGTAAGAAAGCCAGAAGGCTGCTTTCCATGGCACAATGTCCCTGCCCGTCAAATACGGCTGCAGCCAACACCTATCAAGCTGCCATGCCTTGTTTGCCCTGGCGCAGTTCATAACAAAAACGATAAAGGAAGACAGCTCATGGCGGCAAAACCTGATGCAGAAACTGAAGCAATCCGGCTTGAAATTAACGGAGTCAACCCGGTACCTGACAACGAAAGGCACGGCAAAGCCTTTGACATCTTCCCGGTCTGGTTTTCCTGGAACGTCTCGATTTTAGGCATAACCTACGGCATCTACGTCTACAGCCTGGGGCTTAGCTTCGTACAGGCCATCATCTTTGGCATCATCGGCTATTATTTATCCAGCACCTTAGTGGGTATCCTGGCAGTAGGCGGTACCCGCACCGGCCTGCCCACCATGACTCAGACCCGCTATGCCTTCGGGGTGCATGGCAACCGTTTCCCGGCACTCTTTGCCTATATATCCAACACCGGCTGGCAGATCACCATCATTACCCTGGCCTCCACCACCGGCGCCGATCTGTGTGCCAAACTGCTGCCTGCGTTATGTGCCACCCCGGAAGGTTCCTACAACCTGCCCTGCCTTGCAGTCTGGTTTGTAATTTGTCTTACCCTGACCATGACAGTGGCAGTATACGGCCATCAACTGATAGTAAGGGTGGAAAAATACATCGCCCTGATCACCGGGATCATGACAGCCATTTTCCTTTTCATGCTGCTGCCTAAGATTAACTTTTCTGCCTTAGGCTCGCAGGAAGGTGCCGGTTTTGTCACCTGCATCGGTGGCATGGTGATGGCCATGACCATGGTGGGTCTGGGCTTTTTAAACTGCGGAGGCGACTTCTGCCGTTACCTGCCCAAAAAGAGCCCGGCAGGTGGCATCATTTTCTGGACCTCCATGGGCATTTCACTGCCAGTCTCCGTGCTGCTCATCCTGGGGGTGTTGTTGGCTGACAGCAATCCGGAACTGACTGCAGCCGCCGCAAGCGAGCCCATTGGCGCGCTAACCGCCTTCCTGCCCTTATGGTTTTTCATTCCTTTTTGCGTAGTGATCGTAATCTCCCTGCTTGCAGCTGCCATGACCGGCGTCTACAGCTCAGGTCTTGCCTTAATGGCAGTGGGAGTACCGACCAACCGCATCGTCACTACCCTGATTAATGCCGTGATTATCGCCCTGGGTACCTTCTACCTGCTCTTTATCTCAGATTCCTTCCTGGCAACTTTCCAGGCCTTCCTCGCCACTGTAGCGGTAGTGATGGGATCCATGGGATCAATTCAGCTGGTTGACTTCATCCGGCAGAAAAAGCTTAACTGGGATCCGCTCCTGGCCCAACCGCAGGATAAAGGTGGCCTTAATTTCAGGTGGGGAGCTGTATTGAGCCTGCTTATAGCCTCCGTCATCGGCCTTGGAACCATCAGCTCCTGGGATCCCAATATCGCCAAGATGACCGGCTTCCTGCTGCCAGAATCCATGCAAAACAGCGTATTCACCACCGCCAATGTGGGTGTGATTGTATCCATGGCGGTCAGTGCCTGCTTATACAGTATCTGGACCTTTATCCTGGGCAAGGACGAATTACCGCCAACCTTGCGGCACTGATGATTAAACCCCGTCCCCAGGCTGACGGGGTTTTACCAGAAACATTCCTTCAGGCCTGACTGCAGGAAAGCAGCTCCGTACCTTGTCTGCCGCACCTGAAGGCAGCACTGTAATTGGTCATTTGCAGAAAAAAGCAAGAACAGGTGAGAACCTGCCCTTACTTAATTGATCTGACTGCCTGAACAGTCCTAGCTAAAACTCAGTCACTCAACTCCTGGCATAATACTAATCGTCATCACGATCACGGCGGCGGGGGTCCCTGCCGTCCCTGCGGTCATCACGATCCGGGCGTTTATCAATATGATCAGGCTTGCGATCAGGACGCTTATCCCAGTGATCAGGTCCGCGATCAGGACGCTTATCCCAGCGATCTGGCCCACGATCCGGGCGTTTATCCCAGCGATCTGGTCCGCGATCCGGGCGTTTATCCCAGCGATCAGGGCTACGATCCGGGCGCTTGTCCCAGCGATCTGGCCCACGATCCGGGCGCTTGTCCCAGCGATCTGGTTCACGATCCGGACGCTTGTCCCAGCGGTCATCGTCACGGTCAGGGCGCCTATCCCAGCGATCATCGTTACGATCCCGATCCTTACGATCATCATCATCGCGTAAATTGTTAATAAAATCCTTGCCCTCGCGTTCCAGATGCTGCTGCATGGCATCCCCCAGCTCACGCAACCCATCAGGAGGGGCGGCTTGTACTGTTCCGAGCGAAATTAAAGCCAGCATGATCAATGCCAATGGCAGCTTTTTTAAACTGTGTTGAAGATTAAGTGTTTCCCGCATTGCTTTCTCTCCTTTAGTCCCAACACTATGTTCCATGAACATTCAGGCAAGGGGGCTCAAACACCGGGCTTAATCATCATCCCAGTCGTCATCATCATCCCAATCGTCGTCATCATCCCAGTCGTCATCATCATCCCAGTCGTCATCATCATCCCAATCGTCATCATCATCCCAATCGTCGTCATCGTCCCGATCATAACGCCGCCTGCGCTCCCAACGATCATCGTCATCATCCCGATCATAGCGCCGTCTGCGCTCCCAACGGTCATCGTCATCATCAGCAAGTTGCCACTGCTCCATGCGGCCTGACAGCATTTTTTGCCATACACTTTGATCCAGATTGCCTAAAATCTGAACATCTGTGCGAACTGAGCTCTCCGGGGAAGAGGATAAGTCCTGCAGATCTGAAGCCTGTGCTGTAAAGGCAGGCAACAGCATCAATACAGCGGCAAGAGCTGCCGCTTTTTTAAGGGGGGACATCAAGGTGGGCTTTGCGCTCATAATAAGTCTCCTCTAGCAGTCTGATAGTAGATAGTACCTTACCATGTCAGTCAGGACTTTTTGCCAGCTCAGCAAAATTGCACGGACCCAAGGTAACTTCTTCATGCTACAAGGAAAGAGCTTGGTCTGCCCGTGAGATAACGCCCAATTTTACAGTGCCTTTACAAAAAAGTTTCAGCAGGCAAAAAGAACTGGAGGACGAGTTGCTGCGAAATCTGCCCGAATTTAACAATAGATAGCCAGAAGTGGGGGCGACCAATAAGTCGCTCCCTTAATTTTAGGTTAACCATTAGAAAACAGAGCAGGGCTACCTGCTCTTTTTTTATTTTTGTCATCCGGATGGATTTTAAA
>CALXOT010000081.1 GCA_944390085.1 uncultured Succinivibrionaceae bacterium | reverse complement strand
AATTATATGAAATTAAAAGAAATCATTTTGCAAAAATATGATGTTTTGCAAATTTTACCGTTTTCCGGGCAAAAAATCGGGGGTGACCCTTTTTAGTCACCCCCACTTCTGGCTATCTATTGTTAAAACCGAAAGGAGAGCATAAGGGGGAAAGGGACTGTAAGCTATAACTTTTCAGCTCAGGGAAATTTGGCAAAGGAAAAGCAACTGCCTACAGCCGCTTTTGATCTGTGGCTGCAGGCAGAACTTGGGAGCAGTGACCGTCAGTTATTTGGCCGGTGCTACTTCATTGACTAAAGCCAATGCATTCAGGGATTTAGGGAAGCCGATAATTGGCATCATCACTGAAATGGCGTCGATAAGCTCAGCACGGGTTGTGCCCATGTTGATATTGCCGCCGGCATGGGCCTTCACCTGCGGCCAGTTGCCGCCCAGGGCTGTAATGTAGCAGAAGGTCAAAAGCTCGCGTTCCTTCAGGCTGAGCTCCCCGCGGGTATAGGTATCACCAAAGCAAAAGCCGGTAAGCTGCGTCACTGTAAGGAAACGCTCGTCAGCCTTGGCATTTTTATGCATATCGTCAATATGTGCACCAAAGATAGCCTTTTGCTGTTTGAGCCCTTCGGCAAAGCGGTTGTCCGCAGTGACCGTACCGGGATCGGCTGTGATCTCAAGGCCGCGGTCTGCCAGAATGTCAGTAAGCAGCTGTTGCGCATCCAGTGCTCGGGCTAGGCCAGAATAAGCCATGCCCTGATAGATGGCCTCATCTATTTCCTCTGCCTTCACCCCGGCATCCAGGGCCCGTTCCATGTCGGTTTTAAGCAGGCGCTCAGAGCCTAATGCGGTAAGCGCACTGATCCTGATTAAGTGCTGCATCCGCGGCTCTATTTTTGCTGCTTCTGAAGTTTCCTGATACAGGCGTTCTTCAATCCCGCTCAGGCTGTGCTGATTATCAGCTGCCATACTGATGCCTCCACATCCCATGACTGCGGCTGCGGCCACAGTCAAGACCAAGTTTTTAAATTTCATAAACTTCACCGTCATGCGTAATCTGTGAGCCCGGCTGGCTTAAAGGCAGGAGCCAGGCTCTGGCGTGTGACTGCAGTTTCTAATGTCAAGGCTAGGCTTATTTACCCAGGTAATCTTCGTCAGATACCGGTTCCAGCCATTCGGCCTTGTTGTTGGGCACGTTGGTTTCCACTGAAATATGGGTCATCCAGGTGTCAGGACCGGCGCCATGCCAGTGTTCCACGTCAGGGGCAATGCGCACCACGTCTCCTTTCTTAATAACGCGCGGTTTCTGCCCGCGTTCACAGTAGCGCCCTTCACCGCCAGTTACCAGCAAGATCTGTCCGCCTGAATGCTTGTGCCAGAAGGTACGGGCACCGGGCTCAAAGGTGACGTTACCGATCGGGGCATTAAACACGCTGTCATTTTCAGAGAGCATGTGCAGGTAGGAGGTGCCGGTAAAGAACTTGCCATACGGATTGACCGGTCCCTGGGTGAAGACGGTGTCATGCGGGGCTGTTTTTATTTCAGCAGCTGCAGCACTGGCACCGGCAGCGGCAGTGGAAATAGCGGCACATAAGATTAAAGGCAGGATCTTTTTCATGTTTTTTCCCTCGTAAACAGCTGCAGGCCTTGCCAGGAGCCCCTGATGGGAAGTCTCTAGGTAAGTCTGCTTCCAAGACTTTTCCTTAACTCTAAATTATGGGTGTATCCATGTAAAATACTAAATAATGATGTGCCTTTATGCTCTCAAGGTATGGAGTGCAGTAGAAATTGATTGGTTGCCCTTAACCGGTGCAGCCTGCTTATTGGCCAGCATAGTCCGCATCAGTTACTGCCTCCAGCCATTGGTTTTGATTGCGCTGGCTATTGGTCTCAATTGAGATATGGGTCATCCAGCTATCAGGGCCGGCGCCGTGCCAGTGTTCCACCTCAGGGGCAATGCGCACCACATCTCCTTTTTTGATAACGCGCACTTTCTGCCCGCGCTCGCAGTAACGGCCTTCACCGGCTGTAACCAGCAGGATCTGGCCGCCTGAATGTTTGTGCCAGAAGGTGCGGGCTCCGGGCTCAAAGGTGATGTTGCTGATGGGGGCATGGAATATCTCATCCTTTTCAGACAGCCGCTGCCGGTAGGTGGTACCGGTAAAAAACTGACTGAAGGGATTAAGCTCTCCCTTAGCAAATACAGTGTCAAGCGGTGCCTGCTGGTAGGATTTTTCTCCGGCACTTGCAGCTGAGGCGGCAGCGCAGATGGCGGCACAGCAGACTAAGGTTGGGATCTTTTGCATGGCAATTATTTCTCCAGTGAGCTGCAAAATAAAGTGCAAGGCAGGGGAGACTGTGCTGCTCCTGCTGCAGGCACATCCTTACAACAGCCTGATTCTAAGGAGGAATGGCATGCGCGGTAAAATACTTAGTTATTATGTTTGTCCATGCCCGGCTGGTATAAATGAGTCAGGTCCGGCACTGTTTTAGAATAAAATACGGGAAATGCAGCAATCAGGGCTAAATATGCTTATACTCTATCTTATGCCATGCCTCAGAAGTATAGGAAAAGGGGTTGGCAAAACTGCGCTGCAGGCAAGCTTGCAGCTAGCTTGTGCAGATAACAGTCAGTAAACAGCAATCGACAAACAGCGGACGAGTAAGCACAGTCAGCACCCAATAAGATATACCATGGACATCCGAGTCTTAAAATATTTCGTAGCCGCGGCGCAAAGTGGCAGTATCAGCGCTGCATCTAAAGCTCTGTATATCACTCAGCCTACCCTGACCAGGCAATTTAAGGAGCTGGAGGATGAGCTGGGTGAGGAGTTGATGATCCGCAGCAAAAATGGCATCACGCTTACTGAGAAAGGGGAACTGTTTTATGAGCGGGCGCAGGAAGTGCTCTCGTTGGTGGACCGTCTCAGTGCTGAGATCAAAAGGCAGGATGAGCTGCAGGGAACCCTGACCATCGCCGCAGCTGAAGCCGGTTCCATCCATTTGCTGGCCACGGCGCTGCACTCTTTTTGTTCCCTCTATCCCAAAGTGAAATTTGAGGTGATCACCGCCACCCGTACCGATGCGCTGTCGATGCTGGATAAAAATGGCTTTGATTTTGCGCTGCTGGTGCGCTCTGCCGATACGCGCGATTACAGTGTGCTTTCACTGAATCATCCCAGCCGCTGGGGGATTGTGGCCTTAAAGGACAGCCCGGTAGGGCGAATGGAAAAGATCAAAAACACGGATTTAAAAAAGCTACCGTTGATTCTACCTTCCTCAGAGTTCAGTGACCGTTCCTTTGAAGGCTGGCTCGGTTATCCTTTAAATGAGCTGAATATAAGGGGAGCGCATAACCTCATCAACAATGGCTGTGCTCTGGTTGAGGCCGGCCTTGGTTATTTGGTGACCATGGATGGGATTTTGGAGCGTCTGCCCAAAGCCCTTACCTTTGTGCCCTTATCCCCACGGCTTACGGCCCCGGCGCTCTTGGCCTGGAAAAAAGGGCGTACCCTGTCTAAAATCGCCCAGCTCTTTTTAGAAGAGGTAAATGAGCAGATTGCAGGTAATCACGAGGATTAAGCTTACTGCCAGGTAAAGCCAGACACAGGGCAGACAGTTTGCAGCAGGAGGGGGGGCAGCGTAATTAAGCACAGCAGGTGAAAAGCCTGTACAAGTGATAACAGCAGCAGCTCAACAGATAAAAAGCAAGGGAGCCCTTAAGCTCCCTTGCAAACCCACAAATTCTGTAAGGCTGCTAGTTTAGTCCACGGTCACCTGGGCGCCGTCACTGCCCACCGGGGCAATGCTGCCTGCAATGAAGGCATCTTCACCTTCAGCCTTTAACAGCGCCACAGCCTGCTCGGCACAGGCGGCAGGCAATACCACTATCATGCCCACGCCACAGTTGAAGGTGCGCAGCATCTCATGCTCGCTGACGCCGCCCTTTTCCATCAGCCAGTCAAAGACCTCCGGCCATTGCCAGGAACCCTTGTTGATGGCAGCACGGCAGCCTTGCGGCAGTACGCGCGGAATGTTTTCCCAGAAGCCGCCGCCGGTGATATGAGCCATGGCATGAACTTCAACTTCCTTGAGCAGCTTGAGCAGGGGCTTGACGTAAATTCTGGTGGGAGCCATCACTGCATCGGCCAGCAGCTTGCCGGAAGGCAGCTTTTCAGTCAGCGGATCAGCACCGCTGTCCTTGATGATGCGGCGGATTAAGGAATAGCCATTGGAGTGCGGGCCGGATGACTTGATGGCTACGATGGCATCTCCGGCAGTTACCTTGCTGCCGTCAATTATTTTGGAAGCTTCGACTACGCCGACGCTGAAGCCTGCCAGATCGTAATCGCCTACTTCGTACATGCCCGGCATTTCAGCAGTTTCGCCGCCTACCAGGGCACAACCTGCCATGGTGCAGCCTTCGGCAATGCCGTTTACCACGGATGCTGCGGTATCTACATCCAGTTTGCCGGTGGCGTAATAATCCAGGAAGAATAAAGGCTCGGCACCCTGTACAATCAGATCATTCACGCACATGGCGACCAGATCGATACCCACGGTATCATGGCGCTTTAAATCAATGGCCAGACGCAGCTTGGTGCCTACACCATCGGTACCGGAGACCAGAACCGGCTCTTTGTAGCCCTGCGGAATGCGGGTTAAGGCGCCAAAGCCGCCCAGACCGCCGATCACTTCAGGACGGGTAGTGCGCTTGACCGGTCCCTTGATCCTCTCAACTAACTCTTCGCCGGCATCAATATCCACGCCCGCATCTTTATAGGTTAAAGCCATTCTTATCTCCTTTCGTCAGGCCGTAACCTGACGCAGCGCTAAAGCTAAAAAACATCGCCGGCAGCTGGTACCGGCCTGGCGTAAAACTGCGCCTATTTTACTTAAAATCCGGGCTAAAATCACGAAAAAAGCGCCTGTTTGCGCAGGTGCGGCATCCTGGGGTTAAGGGTACAGATCTATCGGCTTTAGTCTGTGCTGGTGCAGACTTTGGCCTTTGCTGCAGAGCCTGGTATGGCAAAATTAAGCCAGGGCAGTAAAAGTCCTGCGCTTCTTGTAGCTGCTGTTTTTTCTGTAGGCTTTGTTAGAATATCCTTGCTATAGCTGAGGGTATAAAAATGTCTGTAAAATTCAGAAATCACGCTGCTGTATGGGTATTATGTGCCTGCGGGCTGGGGCTGTCAGGTAAGAGCCTTGCTGCAACTGAGGCTGGCTCTATTACGTTGTCTGCTGCAAGCGGCGGGATCATTGAATTAAATCAAGGCACAGGGGCGCAAGCGCCTGCCCCGGCCGCTCCACTAAATCAGGGGGTGGGTACCGGGCTGCAGGTAACTTCTGCTGCAAGTTCTTCTTCCTCTTCTTCTTCATCCTCTGCCATGGCAGCATCTGCTGCGCAAAATCAGGCCGCAGACACCACTGTGCCGGCAAATGCGCAGATTGCAATTGTCCCTGCAGACAGAACTGCAACTAAAGCTCCGGCCTCTGCCACAATGCCTGCAGGAAGCCTCCGGCAGGCTGCCGTACCAGCTGACAGCTACAACATTACCGTACCGCTTGGGGATAGCCTGGATGCGGCTTTTTTACAGGGCTTTACTGACGTGACTTCCCGTTTGTCTGCAGGAGCGTTTGCCCCGGATATCACGGATGCGCAGGAAGCTTTAGAGCAAGCCCGGATCAGTGCGGACGGGCTGCAGCTTAGCTTTAATCTGGGCACAGTGGATAATTTGCTCAAAAGACAGGGTGTGGCGGCCTGGCAGGGGCTGGATAATCCGGTGATCGTGTGGATGGCAGATTACAGCTTAAGCGACGGATCGCTGGTGTCCGGACAGAATATGAGTTCCTTTGCGCAAAGCCTGAATCAGGCAGCAGAAAACTTTTCACTGCGCCTGATGTACCCGCTGATGGATCTTGATGACGTATTGCGGGTAAATGAGGCGGTGGTGCTGTCGCGCAATGATGCGCAGCTTGCTGATGCCTCTGCGCGTTATGGTGCGGACTATATCCTGACAGCGGCGGTAAGCGGCAGCGCTGATGTGATTTCTGTGAAGTGGAATTTGCTCGATAAGGACGGCAAGCAGGTGGGATCTGCCTCTTTAGACGGCGTAAGTACTGAAGTGGCGCAGACCATGGCCGGGGATGTGGCCCGAACCCTGGCACAGGCGGTCTCTGGTAGTACTGCAGCTGTTGCAGGAGCACAAACTCCGGAGCTTGCTGATCCTAGGGCAGGTGATCCTTTTGCCCTGGGACCTTATCAGGGATTGGTACGGGTACGGATCCTCGGTGCTGATAATCTTGCAGATCTGGCCGCTATCAGGCGTACCTTAATCATTTATGGTTACGAGGACAGCGTGGCGGTAAGTGCTGTGCAGGGCGATAGTCTGATAGTGGAGATCCCCTCAAACTCAGATCCTGCTATCCTCGATGGCACCATGGCCCGGGCTCAGGATTTTAGCAAGGAGGGCGCCTGGACATACCGTTGGCTTAAAAGTGCTGGCGCTTCGTCAGGCTACGGGCGTAATGCCAGTATCGGTGCCCCGCGTTCTGCAAGTGCAGGATCAGTCAGTAAAGTCCGGATCACCCCGGCTCCAGTGCCTGTTCCTGCCGCTAATGTGACGGTCGGCGTGTTGCGCTAATGCATAAGGATTAAGGATAAGGCATGATCATTAAGCCCAACGATCCTTATCAGGAAGCGCTGGATTTTAAGATTGACGAAAAGGGCTATTTTGATTCCTTTGTGCCCGGCAGTAACAGTCAGCTGATAGGACTGCTAAAACAGGCGGTAAGCGCTTGCCCGCATGAGCTGTACTATCTGTTCGGCCCCCGGGGGGCGGGTAAAACCCATCTGTTGACGGCTCTGTTCCGGGCAAGCAAACTGCCGCCTGCAGAAGTTTTCTTTTTGGATCTGACCTTGGCAAAGGCGCTCTCCCCCATGTTGCTGAGCCTTGAGGTGCCGAAGCTTATCATCCTCGATAATGTGGAGGCTCTGGCCGGTGACAGTCAGTGGGAGCTGGCTCTGTTTGGACTGTTTAATCGCTGGGTGGACAGTGATCAGGGACTGTTGATGGTGAGCTCATCTTGCTCTGCCGATAGGCTACCTTTTGCCATGCCGGATCTGATCACCCGCTTTGAAAATGGGGTAAGCCTGCCGCTTGAACCCTTGTGCGAACAAGATTGCGAAAAAGCTCTGATCTTAAAGGCTCAGCTACGCGGTTTCAGGATGCCGGCGCGGGTGGCATCCTATCTGGTCAAAAACTTGAACCGGGACATGGGCAAACTGACCTTTGTGCTGGATCTGCTCGATAAGGCCACCCTGGAGGCGCAGCATGAGCTGACCGTGCCCTTTGTCAAGAAAATCCTGGAGCAACATCAGCTGGGTTAGGCTTTAGTGCAAGTTACTGCCTTGTCCTTACCATCCATATTTTATCCTGTTCTAAGTTCCTGCCAGGCAAGCTGCCTTAAGCCTGTAGCCGTAAATCCACAGTTACTGCTGGCGATTGAATGGCCAGGCAGGCCGGCTTACATGCTTTTGTTAAGGGCCTCATCAAAGGCACGCTGGTTTGCAAGCTGAGCGACCCTGGCCTTGATGCGTTCTTGGATCAGGTTATTGCTGCAGGTGTTGAGCGCCTGATTGAACATATAGATGGATTTGCCGTAATTGGCGTAGAGGGCAAAGAGTTCTCCGCGGCTTTGCAGCAATGAGCACTGATCCCCGGTTTTAGCATAGGCCTGGCTTAACAGATCCAGGGCCAGGATATGGTTGGGATGACGGTCGGTGAAGTTCTCTAGCAGATCAACGCAGTTCTGGGCACGACCTGACTGCAGGTAGGTATTGGCCAGATTGAGGGTGATCACGGCACTGCGCGGCCGTTTTTTCAATGCGCTTTGCAGGGCGGAGATGGCCTTAGCATAATTTTTCTGCGCCAAATTGAGATCGGCCCTTAAATCAATGACAAATAGATTGTCTGCAGGCAGCTTCTCTAAGAAGGAGTTGGCCTTACTATAGTCTTTGAGTGCATGGCAGATCAGGGCTGCTGCATAATTTTTGTAGTAGCTGTTTAAATTGGGATCGGCGATGATCCCGGCTAGCAGGGCGTTTAAGTCATCATGCTTGACGTAACGCACATCCACACGTGCCTTGGCCAGATAAAAATCCGGATTGGTGGAATTCTTTCGCTTGGGCAGCTGTTGCACCCGGTTTTGCGCCTCGGCAATGCGGATCTCAGAGAGCGGGTGATCAATGAGCAGGGTAAAGGCCGGGTTGATGCTGCCCTGCATGGACAGCAGGTGCCGGAACATATCGGTCATGCCTTCGGGATTAAAGCCTGCCTGATAGAGCAGATCAAGGCCGATGCGATCTGCTTCATATTCGTTGTCACGGGTAAAGTCAATGCGGCTTTGCATGGAAACACCCATGGCAGTACTCATGGCCGCCATGCCCATGGTCGGATTGATGATGGACATGGCGATAGCGCCGATGACTGAGGCTACCGTCATGGTGGAACGACGGACCTGGCTTTCTAAAAAACGGGCGATGTGACGCTGGGTGACATGTGAAATTTCATGTGCCAGCACTGAGGCGAACTCGTCCTCGGTCTGGGAGTAGATAAAAAGACCAGTATTGACCCTAACCTTGCCTCCTAAAAAGGCCGAGGCATTTAAAGTAGTGTCATTAACTAAAAAAAACTCAAAGGGAAAGTTGACGTTATTGGCATGCAGTAGCAGCTTGTTTCCCACAGAGTTTAAATATTCGTCCATTACCGGATCATCGATGATGGGCATCATGCCGCGCGCGGCACGCATGAAAAACTCACCTAGCTGCTGCTCTTTCTGGACGGTCAGGCCTAGCACGCCGGCAGTGCCGAGATCTGGCAGCGCAGAATAAGGGGCAGCCTGAACCTGCTGCGGGGTGAGCGCACAGGAGGCGCTAAGGGTAATGACTGAGGCACTGACGGCCGCACAGAGCAGTTTGGGTAGGTGCATGAAAGTCCTTATGCAAATCAAAAGCTGGCTGCTTGACATATAATAGCAAAGCCGCAGGGCGCCGCAAGCGCGGTGCTGCCGCGCAGCGTATCATGTCCGTGCTTATCTTTGACCAGGTTGCGCCGGCTTAAGTTCCCGGCCTGAACCCGGACTGTACGCAGTGCAGCATACAGCAGTAACCGCAAACGGATACACATGGATAACGGAGTGTTGGGTTTAGATGTTCAGACTGTTTAAAAACTGGTATCACAATCATTTCTCACAACCAGGCACCGTAGAATTTGCCCTGGTGCTGGCAGTCTCCTTTATCCTGGTCTATTTTTTTATGTGGCTGGTGGGGCCTTTGGTAGTGGCTTTGTGCCTGGCCTATGTACTGGACTGGGCGGTATGCTCCCTGATAGCAAAAACCGGTCTCAGGCGTCCGGTTGCAGCAACTGCAGTGATGGTGATTTTCGTCAGTCTGGCTACCCTTATTTTAGTGCTGCTGGTACCGCAGGTGATAAGACAGGGCGCGCAATTTTATAACACCATGCTGGCTATTTCGCAGGATGCGGTCACCACTGAGTTCACCTTAAGCGGACGCGATGTCGATGCTTATTTTGCCGCCTGGCTGTATTCCATTATCCAGATGCTGCCCGATCCCCTGCCCAGCATGCTGACGCGGGAAGATCTGCATGCTGCTGCAGCTTCATTGCGTACGCAGATGGTAAGCTACACGGCCAATTTAATGCGCACTCAGCTGATGCCTTCGGTAGTCAACGTCTTTACCTACCTGATGTATCTCATCATTGTGCCTATATTCACCTTTTTGATGCTGCGCAATAAAGAACAGTTGCAGCGGCGCATCCTGACCTATATCCTGCCGAACAATCAGGTGCTGATAAAGGAGTTCTGGCCGGCCATATCCGGACAGATCTCCGGTTATATCCGGGGCAAGCTGCTGCACATCATTATCATCACCTGCGTCAATACCCTGGCTTTTCGGATGTTTTCTTTAAATTATGCGGTGCTGCTGGGACTGGGGGTAGGTCTTTCTGTGGTGATCCCCTATGTGGGAGCTGTGATTATAGCCATTCCGGTAGTGCTGGTGGCGGTCTTTCAGTTTGGGTTTACTACGACCTTGTTCTGGCTGCTTTTGGTTTATTTGGTCATACAGCTTTTGGACAGTAATGTGCTCACGCCGATGTTGTTTTCAAAGGCCATGAATCTGGATGCTTTTTCCATCCTGGCGGCCATTCTGATCTTCGGCGGTTTGTGGGGCTTCTGGGGAGTGTTTTTTGCCATTCCGCTGGCTACCTTCATCAAGACCCTGATTGTGCGCTGGCCGTCAGCTGCGAGGGATGAACGTAAAATGACGGCACTGCCTCAAGGGAATTGCGGGCAGGAAGCTGCTGATGCAGATTTTACAGGTAAGTCCAGGCAATAGCAGCTAAACATAACAAAGGTGGGGTTCGCTTTTGCAGGGATCCGCAAGCTGCATAATAGTGCAGCCTGCAGGCTGCCGGATCAGGAAGATGATCCTCTGGGAAATTCCGGAATAAGTATCAGGCGGCCATAATTCAGAGCAGGGATGTAACTGCCTTTTTTGATGTAAAGATTATTGATGGTTTGATGTAAACCTGTAAAAGTAAAGACTTGACAGGGTATTATCAGAAAACAGGTACACGTCCCGGAGATCGGATGCTGTGCAGAGGTGGAGGATTGATGGTGTCGTTAGATTTGGTGGAGAATGAGACAACAGAATTTGAGGTGCAATGGTCAGATACTGCAAAAAAACACTGATTGCTTTTGCAAATGGCATGGGGGGATCATCTATTTTGGGATTGATGACAGTGGTAAGGCAGTTGGGTGTACAGTCCAGGATGCAGTGAATAGAGCTGTAATTGACTTTACACGTTTCGTGGTAGAGCCTGCTGCTGGAACTTACCTTAAATGAAGAATTAAAGGCCAGTGTGAGTTTTTGCAGAAATATGCGGCTTGCTGAGATTTTTTACAAATTTGGATGGATGGAAAAAGCAGGCAGTGGTTTTCCGGAGAGCATCAATGCATATCAGAACCTGGGGGTGCAGCCGGTATTCAGCGCTGAAGGACGGAGTTTTGTGATTGAACTGCCGCGTGCCGGGCATGAAACGAATTTAGAAAAGGCTATATTAACAGCCCTGAGCTCTGCAGCAAGCGGGCTTTCGCGTGCGCAACTTCAGGATAAGCTGCAAGTATGTCCTACCATCTCATTGTATTTAACTAATGCCGCGTAATTCCCCTTGCGTGAGCCTGGGGATGAAAGCGGCTGGTGTCGCACATTTTGATCATGTACAAAACTCTCTAAGAATTCAGGAACGGGCTTTTTTGCTCCGACCTGATGG
>CALXOT010000080.1 GCA_944390085.1 uncultured Succinivibrionaceae bacterium | reverse complement strand
GAGTCCTTGCACCGCTTCTGCCAGCACAATTCTGCCATCCCGGTGATAGTGGGCGGTTTTGGCATTTCGCATATCTATGTGGCACAGAGTGCTGATCTGGAAAAATCGGTGCCGCTTATCATCAATGCTAAGGTACAAAAGCCCTCTGCCTGCAATGCCCTAGATACCCTGCTCATTGAAAGCTCGCGTGTCGAGGAGCTGTGCTCGCGCCTAAATACCCAGCTTAAAGAGCATGAGGTAAGGATCCACGCCCACGGCCGCTGCTTTGACATCTTGAGCAAGCTTAATTATCCGTACCTGGAGGAAGGTAAGCCCGAGGATTTTGATGAGGAATGGCTGTCCTTGCAGCTGAATGTCGCTGAAGTGTCCGGAGTAGCTCAGGTGGCCCGGCATCTGCGTGAGCACCGGGCCTGCCATTCAGACGGCATCTTAAGCAATGACTTGAGGGAAATTGAGCTCTTTGCCCGGGCTGCCGGATCGGCCTGCGTCTATGTCAATGCCTCCACCCGCTTTACCGATGGCGGGCAGTTTGGCCTGGGCGCTGAGGTGGCCATCTCCACGCAAAAGCTGCATGCCCGCGGCCCGATGGCCTTAAAGGAACTTACGACCTATCAGTATGTGTGCCGCGGCGATTATCTGTGCCGGCCTTAAGCGCTTTGGCGCAAGCAGGTGGCCTGCAGGGCGAAGGAGCCGTCCGGACGCGGGATAAAGCTCAGGCGGTGGGTGATGCCGCTGGGAGCATCCTCCTGATGATGCGAGACAAACAGGACTGAGGTCTTGCCCCGCGCCATCACATAGCTGATAAAGGCTTGCACCAGCGCCCGGCCGTAGGCATCTAGCCCCTGCAGGGGCTCATCGAGAATCAAAAGCGGCGGCTGCTTGACCAGGGCGCGGGCGATGAGCAGCAGGCGCTGCTGGCCAAAGGACAGGGACTTAAAGGACTTTTTCTCCTGATCTTGCAGGTTGATCAGGGTAAGCCATTGCCGTGCCAGCTTCAGCTCTTCATCCCCGGGCTGCTGGTACAGCCCGATGCTGTCATAAAAGCCCGAGAGCAGGACGTTGATGACCGGGGCTGAGACCCGGTAATCAAGATGCAGTGAGCCACTGACATAGCCGATATATTTCTTAATATCCCAGATACTCTCACCGCTGCCGCGCCGGATGCCGAACACAGTCACATCATTGGCATAGACCAGGGGATTGTCACCGGTAATGAGCGAGAGCAAGGTTGATTTCCCGGCTCCGTTGGGGCCGGTGATCTGCCAGTGTTCGCCGGGGTTTACCGTAAAGTCAAAGTCCTGGAAAATCGGGCGCTCATAACAGATATTGAGCTTTTTCATCTGCACCAGTGGGCCAGGGGGAAGAGGTAGCAGGGCCAGTTTAGCTGGAGCTGCGGGCAGATCGAGTGCGGGCAGCCTGGCGCAATAAAGCAGGCTCTGGGCTTGCGGGTCCTGCAGTAGCGCCTCCTTGCTGTCAAGCCTTGATATGGCAAGATTGGAGATGATCCCCAGGGCAGTGAGCTCCTTGGGGATCTCGTCGGCGCGGTTTACGATCAGCACCAGCGGCAGCTCATAGTTTTTATGGATATAGGCGATGATTTCAAGTAGCTGGACCCTAGTGGCACTGTCCAGGGCGTCAAAGGGCGTGTCAAAGACCAAAAGCTCCGGTTTGGCTCCCAAGGCCTGAATTAACAGGATACGCCTGCCCTCGCCTCCTGACAGGGTTCGGATCGGGCGTTTTAATAAGGCGGCGGCATTTAAGGCAATGACTGCTTCATTGACGCTTTTCTGATCAAGCCCGGACAGCAGATCCTCGCCGGTGATCCCCTGTTCCTCCTTGGCCGTACCATTGTCGGTATTGCGCAGGGCAAAGTCAGCGGCAAAAAGTTGCTGCTGTTTTTCAAAGGAAACCAGTTGTGCATGTACGCCCGTGGGGGCTGTGCCTGAAATCAGCTCAAGCTCACCGGCAAGAGCCCGTGCCACAGCAGTTTTGCCGCTGCCGTTCTGGCCAATGAGCACGATTAAATCATGGGCTTTTAAATCAAGTTTGGGGATAGATACCTGTAGTTTGTCGTGCAGGCGGAAGATGGCGTCATGAAAACTTAACATAGTGGTTGCCAGCTTTTGTTTCGGCTAATAAAGGGCGTGGCTGTTGTGCCAGTGGCCCGGGCTGCGGCCTTAAAATTCTGCTCTTGTCCCAAAGCCTGAGAAAAAATGACGGGCTTTTGTGATATTCAAAGCAAAAACAGAAGATATTTTCCCGCAGCGCCCTGATTTTATTTAAATTTAAATGTGATCTGATCTTAGCACGCGGCCTGCTCGCCTAAGGAAAATTTCTATGAAAAAAATCGACAAATTCAGAATATTAGTCTTGCTCAAGCCCGGAGAGACGCAGCCTGCCATTGAACGGGCCAATGAGTTTGCGCGCTTTATGCCGGATATTGAAGTTACAGCCTGCCGCATCATCAATGATTATGATGAGCTGACCCGCCAGACCTTGGAACAGCAGATGCAGCGCGAGCTTACCAATATAGCCAAGCGCCATCCCAATATACAGCATTTTGTGCCGCGCATTATCTTCAGTAAGAATGTGCCGGAGGCTTTGGTTAAGGAAGCGGCAGACGGGGATTACACCATGGCCATTATCTCGGCCAACCGACGCAATAAGATAAGGGATCTGTTTGTCAGCACCATTGACAGCCAGATCATGCGCCGTATCTCCATCCCGCTGCTGGTGGTCAAGGATGCCAATGCCCCGCAGCGCCTTAACCGTGCCATTCTGCTCGCCATTGACTTTGAGGAAGACGAGCATGATAAGAAATTAGATGAGGTGTTATTCCAAGCAGCCAAGATCTTTGCCGATGAGTTTAACGGCGAGATCCATGTGGCAAATTGTGTCTCGCCTTTAAACCGTGGTTATATGGGGGGCAATGCCAAGCCTTCGCGCATGCTGAACGCCGATGCCCCGACCAGCCGCCGTGACGTGCATCAGGAGTTCCTGGATATCTTTGCTAAGGAACACGGGCTGCCCCTGGAACATACCCATGTGGTGTTAGGCCGGGTGGACGAGGAAATCCCGCGGCTTAGCAAAAAACTGGAGGCTCGCATGGTGTGCATGGGATCTGCTTCCAATTCAGGCTTGCTGTCGCCCATCAACAGTTCAGCTAGTGAACTGGTGTTAGAGCAAATAAATGGCGATATCTTCATCGTCAATGATGCGCAACGCTATTTTGAGTAGAAGCCTAAAAAGTTCCTGTAAACGCCCTATAAACAAAAAAAAGTCAGGGTTAAGCAAAAGTAAGCGCCGCCTGTAGGAAACTGCAGGCGGCGCTGTGCTGTGCAAACTTTGCCAAATCAGACTAAGCGGGCTGATAAGATAAGCCCGGATCAGGGATCAGACATTGAACAGGAACTCAAACAGATCACCGTCCTGTACGATATAGTCCTTGCCCTCAGAGCGCAGCTTGCCTGCTTCCTTGGCACCGGCTTCACCGCCGTACTTGATAAAATCAGCATAGGCGATGGTCTGGGCACGGATGAAGCCGCGTTCAAAGTCAGAGTGGATCTTGCCTGCAGCTTGGGGGGCGGTGGCACCTACCTTAACTGTCCAGGCACGTACTTCCTTGGGACCTGCGGTAAAGAAGGTCTGCAGACCCAGGAGCTGATAGCCGGCACGGATGACGCGGTTAAGTCCCGGCTCGCTAAGTCCCAGGCTGTCCATGAACTCCTTGCGGTCTTCCTCGTTCATGGAGGCCAGATCAGCCTCAATGGCTGCAGAGACCGGGACGGTGACTGACTTCTCCCGGGCGGCGATTTCCTGCACTGCCTCAAGGTAAGGATTGTGCTCAAAGCCATCCTCAGCGACATTGGCAATATACATCACCGGTTTTAGGGTGAGGAAGCTAAAGCTCTTTAAGGCAGCGCGATCCTCCTTGCTAAAATCAAGCTCGCGCAGCATCCGTCCCTGCTCCAGAGCCGGCAGGCATTTTTCCAGTGCCACTACCTGTGCCAGGGCTTCCTTGTCCCCGCCGGTGCGGGCGCGTTTTTCCAGGCGGTTTAAAGCCTTTTCACAGACATAGAGATCAGCCAAGGCCAGCTCGGTGTTGATGACAGCAATGTCCTCAGCTGGATTGACCCTGCCGCTGACGTGAATGACATTTTCATCGTCAAAGCAGCGCACTACATGGGCAATGGCATCAGTCTCACGGATATTCATCAAAAACTGATTGCCAAGCCCCTCACCCTTGGAGGCTCCCTTGACCAGACCTGCAATATCGACAAATTCCATGGCAGCCGGCACAATTTTGGCCGGGTGTACGATGGCGGCGATGGCGTCAAGGCGCGGATCGGGCACCGGCACGATCCCGGTATTGGGCTCGATGGTACAGAAGGGGAAATTCTCAGCCGCAATGCCGGCTTTGGTCAAGGCATTGAACAGGGTGGACTTGCCCACATTGGGCAGTCCGACGATGCCACAGTTAAAACCCATGCTAAACCTCCGAAAAAGCGCTTGGCTTAAAGGAATTGATAAATGATAAGGCGTGTTCCGGCCCCTGCTTTAACAGCATGGCTATCCCAGCCATGGCGTGCGTCTGCGCCTCTTCAATCAGCGAGCGCTCGCGGGGGGCGGGACGGCCTAATACAAAATTAATGACATCACGATCGGCAGGTTTGCCGATGCCGATACGCAGGCGGTAAAAATCCTGCCTGCCCCCAAAATTCTGGGCTATGCTCTTAAGCCCGTTATGTCCGGCAAGCCCCCCGCCAAATTTCAGGCGCAGGCTGCCTGGAGGCAGATCCATTTCGTCATGCAGTACTAGCACTTCACTGGGATCAATGCGGTAAAACGCGCATAAGGGGGCGACACAGGCACCTGACAGATTCATTAAGGTGGTGGGAAAAGCCAGGCGTACCTCGCAGCCCTCAATCAGGCCGCGCCCTACCAGTCCCTTAAAGCGTTTTTCTTCGTTCAGGCTAATGCCATATTTGTAGGCCAGGGCAAAGAGCAGATCGCAGCCACAATTGTGGCGGCTGCCGCGGTATTTGTCCCCGGTATTGCCCAGGCCTGCAATTAATTTAACCGTTGAGGCTGCCAATGTTTTCTACCTCGTTCAAACATTCAGGATCCCTGCTGATCAGGGCTGTCAGTGCTGCCTTGATGTCAGCAGGTGCCGCCATGATCCCGTAAGGTGCCGGCAGGGCAAAATCAGGTGCTATCTCGCAGGCCGGCACCAGCACAAAGGCACGCAAGGCAGCGCGCGGATGGGGCAGGGTGAGCTTATTATCTGCAGATTGCAGCTTATCAAAGGCAATCAGATCAAGATCAAGCGTCCTCGGTCCCCAGCGCAGTAACCGCCTGCGGCCACAGCTTTGTTCCACAGCCTGCATTTTTTCTAAAAGCGCCAGCGCAGTCAGCTCCGTCCTTAAGGTAAAGGCCAGGTTTAAAAAATCAGGCTGCTCAACCCCGCCTACCGGTTTGGTGCGGTAAAGCGAGGAGATAGCCAGAACTTCACCGGCGCAGTGCTGAAGTTCCTCAATGCCGCGGCGCAACAAAGCCCGGCTGTCACCTAAGTTCGAGCCGGCGCTGATGAGGGCAATGCTCATGCCTTATGGATCAAGGTTCATCGCTGCACGCCAGGCGCGAGCCCGGGCCAGACGCTCCTGCCTCTGGGCAGAATTGTCCTTGTCAAAGCTCTCCTGTGCTGCAGTCAGCAGGGCTGATTTATCTGCCTGGCTTAAAGGATACTCCTCCTCCCGCATAGAGCGGCCACGCTTGCCCTTGCCCCGGCGGCTCTTGCGTTTGTCCAGGCGGTTCTGGCGACGGGCTTCGGCTTCCTGTTTGGCCTGATTGAAGCGCTCTTGAGCCTCGTCGTAATAATGCTGCCAGAATTTGACGTAGGGGATGATCTCCGGCTCAAACTGTGCGCGCAGCTTGATCATGTCAAAGGCGGCGCGGAACAGTCCGGCGTGAGCCAGCTTTTCAATTTCGCTGGCCTGCAGGCTGTCATCAGTTATCTGATAGGCCAGGTAAATCAGATTTTTGATGTCTGTGCCAATGGCCATCGGGATGGCGGTAACTGAATGCTGGGTCTGCAGAGCTTGAGCACAGGCCTCGCTGACTATACCGTAATTGTCTGGCGGATTGGGGGTAGACTGATAGCTGCACTTTAAGGCATAAATCAGCTTCTGGATCTTGGGCCACATGAACACGGTATACAGGAAATGGGGCTTATTGCGCTTTTGCTGCAAGGTGCGCTGATCTGAGCTTGTCAGTGCATATTCAATGAAGCTGTCATATTTCTCGCTGCCAATGAACTCTTCCTGACCCGGGAACAGCAGATCCAGGATATTGTAATGCTTGAGCTCGCGGTAGCTTTGCAGGCCATGTCCGGTTAAAAAGAGCTTGTTGACCTCATCGAACATGCGGGCATTGGAGATATTAAGCAGCAGCGGAGCTAACCTGCCGATAGGTTCCTCAGTGCGGCGCGCTAGCTTGAAGCCCAGCTTGGCTTTAAAGCGGATGGCCCTGATCATGCGGACCGGATCTTCCTGATAACGGGTGTCCGGCTCCCCGATAATATCGATAATACCGTGGGTTAAGTCGTACAGGCCGCCATGGAAATCCAGCAGTGAGAAATTGTCAATGTCGTAATAGATGGCATTGATGGTAAAGTCGCGGCGTTCAGAATCTTCCTCGATGCTGGTGCCGTAACTGTTGTCGCGCACAATCATGCCGTCCCGGCTTTGCACTGCCTCGGAACTGCCTGATCTGAAGGTAGTGACTTCGATAATCTCCTGGCCGTAAACTACGTGCACAATCTTAAAGCGCCGCCCGATGATGCGGGAATTGGTGAACAGCCGGTGCACCTGCTCCGGGCGAGCATTAGTGGAAATATCAAAATCCTTGGGGGCCTTACCCAGCAGCAGATCGCGTACACAGCCGCCGACCAAATATGCCTTGAAACCGGCATCGCGCAGCCGGTAGAGAGTACGCAGCGCCGCTTGTGAAATATTCTTGCGGGAAATTGAGTGCTGCGAGCGCTCTAAAGTCAGAAGGGCACTGCCTTGCTTTTTTACCTGCGCCTTGTGCTGCTTTAAAATATCGTCCAGGCCATAAAGTAGGGCTGAAATTTTCTTATTCCTCAGTAAATTAAACTAAAAACGATAACTAAGAGATTATGGTCATACTCTGAAAAATCCGGCATATTATAGCACTGTGCACGGACTTTTCAGCTAAGGTGGCAAGCCGCAGGCGTTGTAGCTGACGTTTTTGAGCAAGAAAGTGCATTGAAGGTCAGGGGGAAAGAATGTGCAGGCTGGTACCGGGATCAGGAGGCGTCTGCAAGCTCAATATCGGTACGCGGTATGGCCTTAAGATCAAAGCGCTTGGCTGCTTCAGGCCAGATCTGTCCAGGTTTAAGTCCGGCAAGCCCGGAAGAGTCCTGACCCAATAATTTAAGTGCCAGCAGGCAGGCTTCCGCGGGCTTTAATTCATCCAGCACCGGCCGGGCATGGTTCTGTTTGGACAATTTTCCGCCGCCTTTGGCGGTAATCAGCGGCAGATGCACAAAAGCCGGCGGCTGTTTGCCCAGCAGCTGATAAAGATAAACCTGCAGTGGGGTGGATGAAATCAGATCGCTGCCCCGTACCACTTCTGTCACCCCTTGGCGCAGATCGTCGATTACACAGGCTAAATTGTAGGAATAGATATTGTCCGAGCGCTTTAAAATCAGGCTGTCAGGCAGCAGGGGGAGATGGATGTGACCGAGCCTGACATCATAAAAATCACGCGGAGCCTCAGAGCAGTCAAGCCTGACTGCGCGGCCTTTTTTATAGGACAGGTGGCGTTCGCGGCAGGGGCAGGGGCGTTCGCGGATCTGGCGGCGGCTGCAGGCACAGACAAAGGCCTTGCCGCTGGCTAAAAGTTTTTGCACAGCCTGAGCATAGGGCTCAAGATCCTCACTTTGCACTAGGACAGGTTCCGGGAATGCAAAACCTAAGGCCTGCAGATCAGCCCGGATACCTGCAGCATACTCTGGCCGGCAGCGCGGGCGGTCGAGATCCTCAAGGCGTAACAGGCAGGTTCCGCCCAGGCTTAAGGCGCGCAGATAGGCGCCTGCTGCAGACAGCAGGGATCCTAAATGCAACCTGCCCGAGGGAGTGGGGGCAAAACGGCCTGTATACATGCCTGTTTATCCTGAAAATTGGCACCACGACCTAAAAGGGGGGCGCATAAATTTAAGCCGTGCCAGAGCGGTAAAAATCCGTTTACCGCTACTGGCACGGCAAGTCAGGCAGGCTATGTGCCTGCCCGTTAATTGATATGATCCGGGCAAAAGACTTCAGATAATTAAGGGAATCCGCTGGCGGTTACCTTGAAATATCTGCAGCTGTCAGTTTTCAGCTTTCTTTTAGCCTTCTAACTGCTTTTCCTTGATCTCAGCTACGGCCTTGCATTCCACGCACAGATCAGCAGTAGGACGTGCCTCTAGGCGCTTGATGCCAATTTCTTCGCCGCAGTGCTCGCAGTAGCCAAACTCGTCGCGATCCAGCTTTTGCAGGGTCTTTTCAATCTTTTTGATAAGCTTTCTCTCGCGATCGCGGGCGCGCAGTTCCAGTGCAAACTCTTCTTCCTGTGAAGCGCGGTCTACCGGATCCGGGAAATTGGCAGCTTCGCTCTTCATGTGGCCGACAGTGCGATCGACTTCGGATCTTAATTGATCGCGCCAGGCGGTTAAAATCTTTCTGAAGTGCTCTTTTTGCGCTTCATTCATGTACTCCTCGCCCGGCTTTTCCACGTAGGGTTTGACGCCGGCGATAGCCAGGGGTCCCATTGATTCTAAATTATCGTGCTGTGCGCTCATAATGCTTATTCCTTATGATCCGCTTTAATTATTATTTAACAGGCTTACTTACTATGAATTCCGTGTCGCAGCTGTAAAACCGTTAGCTACTATAGCGGTGTCTTATGGGTTACTTTATGTTTTTTCATAATAATTTATAGCTAAAGCCGCGCTGCGGCCGATTTTTTCAAGTCAAGGATTATCCATAAAAAGGGAGGTGCTGACAAGTATGCAGCGCAGGTTTGTGAGCTTTGCCGCCTATTTTTGCCCTGGAAAGTGACCGAGCTCAAAGATCTCAAAAGCAGGCAGCTTTGTTATAATTTCAGCGCACAAAAGGCAAGGGTTGCTGATCCTTCATCAGGGCGTGGCGGCCGGCTGCAGGCGACCTGCGCGGATCATAACGGTTAACAGGCAGATAATAGGCAGATAAATATAAGATGGAAAGCCGCAGTCGTTTTTTGCAAGGGGATGCTTCCTCCGCTCAGAATATGAAGCCGGATCTGCCGGCTGCAGAGCCGTTTGCCAGCACCGCCGACCGGATTTTTGCCTTTTCACCGCGGGAGGAAGATAACCGCCCGCTGTTTGCGGCCACCCCGGATGCTGCCACAGCTGCTCTGCAGGATAGGCCTGACGGGGAGGTTTCTGCTGCGTCAGCTTCTGGCAGCAAGCCACGGCCATTTTATGCCAGAACCCAGGATGCAGCCGACAGCTTGCCTCCAGTGGACACTGGGTCTGAGCTAAAACAAGCTGCCGGACAGGCTGTATTTCAGGATTACAGTGCCAGACCTGCAGCTGGCGGCAGCGGTGGAGGCAGCGGTGGGGGCAATGGCGGGAATGGCAGGAATGGCAGTGGTACCCCGCCTGATGATCCTAAGGCCGGCGATCCGGGCAAAAAAGGGGGCAGAGCAGGCAAAGGCGGTGAAAACCGCAGGCGTGCGGCACGGGCCTTAAGTCTTTTTTCCTTAAAGGTGGGACTGATTGGTGCTGGGGTGCTGATTCTGCTTTTTATCTATTTTGACTCGGTGGTACTGTCCAAATTTGAAGT
>CALXOT010000079.1 GCA_944390085.1 uncultured Succinivibrionaceae bacterium | reverse complement strand
CGGGTTTTTTTGCTCCGACCTGATGGGGGCATTGTGGACATGCCCGTAAGTGCCCAGTAATGGGTGCTTACTAAAAGTGAGGCACCGTCTTCACGAAACCTCGCACGTAAGTGCGTAGGTAGTTCATGCGTTATGCAGCTGATCCTCGCTTTCCCTTTGGAGTGCGTATAAGTGCCAGGGGCTTACGGCAGGACGGACGTATCCTTAATGTAGCGTTGTATCTTGCCTGCCGTCTGCGCGATTTTCTGTAGCTGCTGTTGTTCAGCGGCTGCCGGTGGAACCGAATCCGGCGGTGGCTCGGGCGCTGGGAGTGAACTCGGTTACCTGCGTAAATTCAGCCCGGATCACCGGCAGGAATACCAGCTGCGCCATGCGCTCTCCTTCATGCAGTAAAAAATCCTCAGACGAGCGGTTCCACAGCGGGACATAGAGCTGTCCCTGATAGTCCGCATCTATAAGGCCAGTCAGATTGCCGAGCACAATACCATGCTTGAAGCCAAGTCCCGAGCGCGGCAGTACTACGGCACATACCGTAGGATCCTTGATGTGCATGGCAAAACCGGTAGGAATAAGCTGGCTTTGCCCGGCTTTGATCAGCAGATCTCCTTCAGTCAGGGCACGCAGATCCATGCCTGCGGCGGCGGCACTTTCGTATTGGGGCAGTGGATATAGGCTTCCCAGTCTTTTATCAATGATCTTAATTTCAATCTTCAATGCTGTTACGGCACCGGGTTTTGTACCCGCGGTCTTTCCCTTAAGAATGAGCTGCCGGCAGATGCAAAAGTGGTTCCGTCTCCTGTAGTTGTAAGTTAGTGCATAAGTAAGTTTGGGTTGGGTTTTGTAAGATCTTGATCAGTAAAACATGACATCCGGCCACAGCCGGATGCTCTGATAGGGGGAATGCACCTATAACTATTTGCGTAAACATTAAGCAGAACTCAGTTCTTAACTTAAGGCAAGTCATTGAGCTTAGTTATGCTCAGGTGCATCCACGGCTGCAGCAGGCTGCTTAGGCCTTAGCATGCTGCTTTTTATACATCTCAAAGATGAGATCGGCAAGCTGTGCTGCTATCACTATTTTGGGCGCCTTGCCGAAGGCTGCGGCCTCACCGTCCCGGTCAAACACCCGCACTGCATTATCATCGCTGTTAAAGCCGATGCCGGACTGCGAGACATCATTGAGCACAATCAGATCCAGGTTCTTGCGCTCAAGCTTTTCCTTAGCGTGCTGTTCACAGTCAGTGGTTTCAGCAGCAAAGCCCACCGTGAAGGGACGGGGACTGGAGTGGCCGACCATGGAGATGATATCCTCGTTCTTAATCAGGGTTAAGGTCAGGTGATCGCCTTGCTGCTCCTTGCTAAGCTTCTGATCGTAAACATAGGCCAGACGGTAATCGGAAACGGCTGCACAGCCGATTACGATGTCCGCGTGACCAAGCTGTTCCTTTACCGTATCGAGCATATTCTGTGCAGTCTTGACGTTGATGCGTCTGACTCCGGGAGGGGTAGGCTGGTTGACCGGACCTGCAATTAAGGTAACTTCAGCACCACGTTCGCGGGCAGCGGCAGCCAGGGCAAAGCCCATCTTGCCAGAGCTTCTGTTAGTGATGACGCGTACCGGATCGATGGGTTCTTCAGTGGGTCCTGCCGTGATCACCACCCGAAGGCCGGCACCACTGGCCTTGGGCAGCAGTTTTTGCTCGGGCAGTCCGCGCGGGGCCTCCGGACGAGGCAACAGGGTATTTTCGGCAAAAGGCAGACCGGTGCGGTTTAGGAGCGCACAGATATAGGCTACTATCTCGTGGGGCTCACGCATGCGTCCTACACCGCTTTCGCCACAGGCCAAATCCCCTTCGGCAGGAGGGATGATGAGGGCTCCGCGCTTTTGCAATAAGGCCAGGTTGTCCTGCGTGGCCGGATGACGGTACATGCGGCTGTTCATGGCTGGAGCTAAGACCAGACGGCAGGGGGAAGCCAGGGCGGCAGCGGTTAACATATTGTCTGCCATGCCTGCTGCCAGCTTGGCAATGGTATTGGCACTTGCCGGTGCAATTACCAGCAGATCAGCATGGGCACACAGTTCGATATGGCCAATTTGTCCCGGGGCAGTGAATACGTCTGTAGCAATAGGGTGGCCGGTTAGCGCTTCCAGGGTTTCCCGGGATACCAGCCTGCAGGCGCTTGCTGTCATGGTGACATGCACGTCAGCTCCCTGCTTTAACAGCAGGCGGCATAATTCAGGACACTTATAGGCGGCAATTCCGCCGCAGATCCCCAGCACTATTTTTCTGTCTTTAAGCTGCATCATAATGTTTACTCCTCATAAATGTTGTCTGCCCGTTGCCCCGGCAAGTTGATTAAATTGGCTCAAACTTATAACCTCAGTTGCACTTTAGCATGAGACGGGGTCGGCAGGAACCTTTTCTAATCTGTAATGTAAATAGGGGCAGTGCTGCCCTTTTTGCAGGGGGGATGGCGGGTATTTTGCTGCTGTGACGGTGCAAGGCGGGCGAAAAAATTTGTTTTTTGCGTGATCGGTGCGAGCTTTTCAGTTATAATCAGCGGTTGCTGAAGTTGAGCAGCGTACAGCCCCAGGCAGATTCAGGCCAGGCGGGCAGGAAAGCTGCTGAAGGTTCCCGGCGGGAATTGAGAAACTTTAGATTTCATAACGGAGTCTGGTTCTTGCGAGCTTTGCTTTAAGGTAAGGCCTGGCTGAATATTTTTGATCATTTTTCAGCGCTTTATGCTAGAATCTGCGCACTTTGTTATAACTGATTTGTTTTTTGGTTACAGCTCTGTCAGGTGCTGTGAGCCTATAACGTATTTTTGGAGTGTGAGCTAACATGTCCAGAGTTTGCCAAGTTACGGGCAAGCGCCCGATGGTGGGTAATCATCGTTCCCACGCAAAGAATGCGGCCAAGCGTCGTTTTCTGCCTAACTTAAAGTATCATCGTTTCTGGGTCGAGAGTGAGGGCCGCTTCGTCAGACTGCGTGTCACCACCAAGGCCATGCGTACTATCGATAAGGTCGGCATCGATTCCGTGCTGGCAGATATGCGTGCCAACGGCGTTAAGATCTAAGAGGAGATAAATCATGGCTAAGAAGGGCGGACGCGAGAAGATTCGCTTAAATTCTTCTGCTGGTACTGGTCACTTCTACACTACTACCAAGAACCGTCGTACCACTCCGGGTAAGATGGAGATCATGAAGTATGATCCGGTAGTACGTAAGCATGTGCTGTACAAGGAAGGCAAGATTAAGTAATCTTAGTCTTCAGCAAAGACCCTGCCTGGCAGGGTTTTTGTGTTTTTAGGGGGTACAAAAATGCCTGAGCTGCCTGAAGTTGAGGTCACCCGCCGGGGAGTGGCGCCGTATCTGGAGCATTGCCGGGTGCAGCAGGTCGAATTTGATGAATACAGCCTGCGTGAGCCTTTTGATCCGCGCTTGACTAGCCTGGCCGGCGCAGTTATTGATGCCGTGCAGAGGCGGGGTAAGTACCTGCTTATAAGAAGCGCTAAGGGCTCCATTATCATCCATTTGGGGATGACCGGTCATCTTAAGGTGTTGCCGGAGGACAGTCCTGTGGTAAAGCATGATCATTTTGCTCTGTATCTGGATAATGGCAAAGTGATCCGTTTAAATGACATGCGCCGTTTTGGGCTGGTGCGCTTTGTGCCACCAGAACTTGATCCGCTTGAGGACAAGCATTTAAAGGATCTGGGTCCGGAACCGCTTGAAGACGGGTTTGACGGCTCTTACCTGCATACACGCCTTAAGCGGGTTAAGGGTGCAATTAAACCTGCCCTGATGAACTCTGCGGTAGTGGTGGGGGTGGGCAATATCTACGCCAGTGAAAGCCTGTTTGCTGCCCGTATTCATCCTGAAAGCCCGGCCTGTGCTGTGCCTGAGGATAAATGCGCGGAACTTGCAGCAGTCATCAAGGAAACTTTGGCCCGTTCCATCGAGCAGGGCGGTACCACTATCCGGGATTTTTCCGGGGCTGACGGTAAGCCGGGCTACTTTGTCCAGAATCTGCAGGTATATGGGCATGCGGGCAAACCATGCCCGCGCTGTGGCAGTGAGATTTTAAAGATAGTACAAGGGCAGCGCAGTACCTTCTTCTGCCCGCACTGCCAGCAGCGTTACGGATAAGGTCTGCGCGCCTTTATTTCTGTGCGCGCAGCTCTTTGGCCAGTCTGGCCACTTCAGGAGTGGTGAAGGCACTGATGTCGCCGCCATGGATGAAGACTTCACGCACCAGGGTGGATGAGATAAAGGAAAGGTTGCCTGAAGTGGGCAGGAACACTATCTCCAGTTCCGGCATCATGGTGCGGTACATCCCGGTGAGCTGAATTTCGTAATCATAATCAGCTACGGTGCGCACTCCGCGGATCAGAACCTGCGCCTGATGCTCCTTTAAAAAATCCACCAGCAGCCCGGAAAAACCTTCCACGCGCACTGAAGGCAGCTCCTTGCAGCTTTGCTGTAGCATGCTGACACGTTCTTCAAGGCTGAACAGTGCATGCTTGCTGGGGCTGAAGGCCACGCCTATCAGCACTTCCTCAAACAGATTGGCCGCACGGGTGATGATGTCAAAATGACCTAAGGTCGGCGGATCGAAGGTCCCGGGGAAAACAGCTAATTTACGCATGATGATCCTTAAGCTTTGGCAGGTGCCAGATAGGTATTTACCGCATAATCAAATTTGGCTTTGACCGCAGCCACACTGATGTGTTCCATCGCATTTTCAGTGTGCACCCGGTAGCGCCAGGGGATCGGCTTGTCCCCCAGTTCCTGATGAGCAAGTTCCTGATAGACCGAGACGCACAGATCAGGATAGTTCCAGGGACCCACCCGCTTTTCGTCATGTACTGCAAACAGGCCGATCACCGGGGTGTGCAGGGCTGAGGCCAGATGCATGGTGCCGCTGTCAGGACTTAATAGCAAGCTGCCGACACTGACTACAGCTAAAAGTTCGCGCAGGCTGGTGCGCCCGCATAAATTGACACATTTACCTTTAAGATTCTGTTCAATGGCCTGACAGAGGGCGCTTTCGATCTTGCCGTTGCCGCCCAGCAGCCCTACGGTAAAGCCATGCTCCATGGCGTGGCGGGCCAGGGCGGTATAACCGTCTACGGTCCAGTTTTTCTGCATTTTGGCTGAGGCCGGGGCAATCAGGAAGATGCGGTCGCGGTCAAAATAGCTTTTGGCATAATCAATCTCATTGTCCTGCAGCTCAAAATCCCAGTAAGGTTCAATGTCCCCAAAACCTGCAGCCTTAGCAAAGGCTAAAAAGCCGGCCAGGACGTGCGGATCCTTGGGAGAGGGGACCTTTATGTCGGTAAAGAGTCGCTGACCCTCGCGTGAACGCAGGCTGTCGTAACCATATTTATGATCAGCGCTGATGCAGGTTGAGGTGAGCGAGGCCTTCAGGGAAGTCTGCAGGTTAAACAGCAGATCAAAATGTTTGTGTTTGAGCTCTTTTTTTAATTTGAACAGCGCCTTAAAGCCGTCTTTCTTTAAGTTGACGGGATACAGGGGCACCAGCTCGTCCTTGTCGTGATTAAAAAACAAGGGGGCAAAACGCTCGTCAATGATCCAGGAAATCTTGAATTTGGGATGGGCGCGCTTGAGTCCGCCGATAAAGCCGAAGGCATTGATACAGTCGCCTAAGGCCGAAAGGCGCAGCACGGCGATACGTTTTTTGCCGGAGGCACCGGAAGGCTTGGGATTGTTACTGTTACTACTACTACTGTCCATGGTTAAGTTTTTTACTGATCTCTGATTGTGATCTGCTTTTCACCTTAAGCAAGGTGGGGGCATCTTCACGCCAAAGGCTCCTGCAGGAGCCAGTGTCAGCAGGCTGTCCCCGCCAGTCCTGCGGTTAAAAGCGCTGTTAGCTTTTGCCGCTTGCGGCAGCTTGAGATGGCGCCTTGAGTGCGCTGCACTTTCTGTCACAGATATTGCAGCGCGCCTGCGCTCATTCTAGCAAAGTTACAGCCAGACGGATCTGAAAGGTAAAAGGCTGCTTTTTCCGTCTGTTGTGCAGGCTCTGTTCTTTGCCTAATCCGCAAGTGTTTTTGTTTTGGAAAGCTGGCGGCGCTTCTGCTAAGATAGCCCTAAATTGCATTAAGCTTACTGAAATTAAGGCAAGCCTGCCTGGCCGGGCTGTTATTTATCATATGTTTAAACGAAGCTTATCCTTTGCCCTGTGGCTGGCAGTGTTGTCGCTGCCCCTGTCACTTTATTATTCCTCTTTCTATGCACCTTCAGCCAAGAGTCCCTTGTACGTGCTGGCGGTCTATACTGCAGCTGCCTGCGGCCATTTCTTTTTATATTTCTGTATTGCGGCCTTAGTCCTGTTTGTGCCGCTGCTGTGCTTTAAAAAACAGATAAGCAAGTTAAATTTCATCTATTTGCTGCTGGTGACCCTTGCTCTGGAGCTGGTGCTGGCGGTGGATGCCCATGTCTTTGCGCTTTACCGTTTCCACGTCAATCTGGCCATGCTGGATCTGTTCTTTAATGCAGGCGGTGAAGTGATCTCCTTCAGTGCCGCCACCTATGCCTCTATCTTTATTGAGCTGGGTCTGATTTTGCTTTATGCCCTGGCCAGCGTGAGTCTGGCACTGCTATTTTCGCGCCGCCGCTTGCGTGGGGCTGGTATTGTCGCCTTAGTCTGCCTGGGGCTTTATCTGTGTTCAAACTTTGCCCACGCCTACGCGTCGGCCAAGGGAGTGTTGCCCATTACCGAAATTGCCAATCGCCTGCCTTTGTACAAGCCCCTGACCATGAACAGCATGCTGATAAAAATGGGGGTCATCACTAAGGAGGAGCTGGCCAATCGCAAGATCACCATGTCAAGCGAGGGCTTTTTCAATTATCCCAAGGAAAAGCTAACCTATGCCCCGCCGGCAGAGCGCCTTAATGTGGTGTTCTTGCTGGTGGACGCTCTGCGTGCAGACATGCTGACCCCTGAGATCATGCCGCACAGCTGGGATTTTGCGCAGCGCAACTGGCATTTTACCAACAGCCATTCTGCCTCCAACTCGACCCGCGGTGGTATTTTCGGTCTGTTCTACGGTCTGCCTCCTGCGTACTGGCAGGTGGCATTGTCCTCAGGCATCCCTTCTTGTGTGGTGCAGGCTGTGCGCGACAGTAATTATGCCCTGGGTGTCTTTACCTCTGCCACGGTCTATAAGCCTGAGTTCCATCAGACTGTGTTTGCCGGGGAAAAGAATCTGCGCGTGCACTCTGAGGGCAAGGATGTATTTGAGCGCGATAGCAATGCCATCACTGACTTCATTGCCTTTGCCGAGGAGAACAAAGCTAAGGGTCAGCCTTTCTTTGGCTTTGTGTTTCTTGACAATGTGCACAGTGCGGCCGTCCCGAAAGATTTTCCGCATCCCTTTGAGCCTTATTTAAAGACCGTAAACCACATGGAGCTTAATGCGGACACTGACAGGGAACCTTATTTCAATCTCTATAAGAACGCAGCCTTTTACGCTGACTCCAATGTGCAGCGGGTGCTGGATTATCTTGATAAAAGCGATCTGAGCTCCAATACCGTGGTGATCTTAACTGCCGATCACGGTGAGGAGTTTAATGACAATGGCGACAATTACTGGGGGCATAATTCAAATTTCACCAAGGCTCAGACCCAGGTGCCGCTGGTGGTAAGCTGGCCGGGTAAGGGCAGCGGGGTGGAAAATGAGCTTAGCGTAAGTTACGACATCAGTGCCACCATCCTGCCGCAGGTATTTGGGGTTACTAATCCGGTGCGGGACTATTCCATCGGGCAGAATCTGTTTGACTTGAGGCCGCGCTCTTATTTCCTGACCGGTTCTTATCTGGAAAACGGTATCGTGGAGAAAGATCGCATCGTATTGATTGACGCCGTGGGCATGCTGCAATTTAAAAATCCTGACTATTCAGACAGTGCCAATACGGCGCGTACGCCCAATTTGCTGGAGGCGATTGGTACCTTCTCTGAATATCTGGAGCGGGGGGATAAGTGATGCATAATTCTTCTGCCCGGGGACTGCGGGAAAAAATCAGACAGGCAGCAGCACTGTTTTCTTATTATGCTTTGGGCGCAACAGCAGCAGCTGCTCCCAACCCCGCTCCCGCTAAGCTTGATGGGCGGACTAAGGCTTGGTTGTGGCTGATTGCCTTGGTTTCAGCTGTGCTTTCCTTTTATTATCAGGGCAATCAGTGGGTGTCAGGTGATCAGTTTCAGATGCTCAACAAGGGCTTTCATGCCGCACTTACTGGTGAGTACCTGCCTTATGGCAATGAAGCCAGTACCATGGGCAATGTGCCTGGCTCCTTGTCTTCCATTCTGATCGGCCTGCCCTTGTCCCTGTGGTTTAATCCCTATGCCCCGGTGATTGCGCTGGAGCTGATCCGGCTTTTAGGTTATGCGCTGTTCGTCAATGCTATCGTCAGGCTGTTTGACGCGCGAACCGTGCTCTTTGGGGCGCTGATCTATGCCCTAAACCCCTGGTTTTTGTATGATAGCTTGCTGTATAACCCCTCTTACCTGTCATTTGGGGCGGCTTTGGTGCTTAATATGCTGGTACGTCTGCGCAAGGCCCCGGGAATGGAGCAAAGCTTCTGGCAGTCTTTTGCCTGTTCCATGTTCCTGACCTTGGGAGTGGGCTGGTGCCTGCAGCTGCACTTTTCTTGGCCAGTACTGGTAGCTCTGACCGGACTTATGTGGCTGCTGCGTGCCATCCGCTTTAATTTTGCAGGTGCAGCGGCAGGGCTGGCGCTTCTCGGACTGTCCTTGGTGCCTTATTTCCAGGAAATCCAGGTCAATGATTACATCACCTCCAATCCCACCGAGTATGCCAAGGAGCGTTATTTTGGCTATGGGCTGGTGCATGTCTATCCTTTGTTCAAGGCGCTGCTGTACTGGCTGCGTTTTGGCTCACTGCTGGTCACCAACAAGGCTCTGCCTGAATTAGGGGCGGCAGCTCCCTTATATCAGGAAGCGCTTAGCTATCTGTGGCTGTTTTTCACGCAGCTGGTGGGGGTAATTTCAGTACTCTTTGCCGCCCTGGTCAATTACCGGCTGATTTTCAGATCAAGGCACAGTCAGGACAGTTCCCTGCGCTTTTGCCGTGCCCTGACCATCAGCGCACTGGGAGCATTGCTGCTGGCAGCGGCGGCTGCTACCCTGACTTTGAATTACTGGCAAATCATCGTGCTGTTTTGTTTTGCGCTGCTGCCGCTGCTTAGTGCCTTCAATCGGCACCCGTTACCCGGGCGTCTGGTGGCAGTACTGGCGGTGTTCATGCTCACAAGCAATATCATCAGTGCCACCTCCTCTGAAAAGTTCAGCTACAGGGCGGACTATGCCGCTGCCGTCAGTCAGTATTGCCTGAGCAAATACGATGCAAAGTCCTGTGCGCTGACGCCTCAGCAGGCGCAGGAATTGCAGGGGCTGGATCTGACCCCGCCCCGGGATTAGGAGTTGTTGTTATTGACGGCAGGACAGGAGAACCTGGGGCAGGAGTGCAAAACCAGCCTGTAAGCGCAGATTTAAACTGCTCTGGAAGGGCTGATTCTGAAGATTAGATGGTCTTGAAGGTATAAAGGTATAAGAAGGTGCGTGTATTTGAGGCCTCTGGCCGTGATCTGCAGTTGCCTGGAGGCAAAAAATTGATGCCGCAGGCCCATTTGCGTCTGTTTGTCTCTGACGAATGGCCGCGCTGGCTTAAATGTGATGGCACCGGCGGGGCTAAAAGCCTGTCCTATATGCTCGGTTTTTTCAGCTCTGCGATCATGAATCAAAAACAGATCTCGGATCTTAAGTTCAAGGGCGGGCGTGGACAGACGGCGCTCTTTACCTATAACGGTTCCCGCCTGGTATTGCGCAATTATTTGCGCGGCGGGCTGTGGAGCCATGTGAGCAAGGACAAATTCTGCAAACTGTTTAAAAGTGCCAGACGTGCTGAGCTGGAGTTCTTGCTGTGTGAGCGCATGTTAAGGCAGGGCTTGCCGGTGCCGGTACCGCAACTTGGCCTTGAGATCACCACCGGCATGTACCTGAGCAATGCCCTGATCACGCTGCAAATTGAAAACAGCCTTAATGTGGCTGAGATCATGGAACAGCGTCCTTTACGCACAGATGAGCTTGCCCTGATGGGCTCGACTCTGGCGCTCTTTTTTAAGGCCGGGGTGGTGCATACAGATCTTAATATCCGCAATATCCTGCTTACGGATGCACAGTGCTATCTGATTGATTTTGACAAATGCTATATGCAGGATTCGGATTTGGAAAGTAGGGCAGTGCAACGCATGCTGTCACGGCTGCAACGTTCATTTTTTAAAGAAAAAGCTTTGCGCCCGGACATTCATTTTGAAAAAAAGGATTTTGAGGCTTTAAGGCAGGCCTGCCTGACGGCTTTAGGTTAACCTTAACTAACAAAGAAATCTCATGGTATTGCAACAATTTGGAACAGTTACAGTCAAAGCCGGTCAAGGCGCTTTGTTTCGGCCGGGTAAAACAGCTAAAATTAGAATACAGTGGATTGTACGGTTTTGTGGTTGAAACACTAGGACCGGCTGCCTGCCACTATTGTGATGGAGCATTGTGCTGCGCTGTAGATGAAAAGCTATGAAAACGTTAATTATCATCGATCATCCGCATTTTGATTTGTCTGTAGTCAACCGCCGCTGGGTGGATGAGCTGCGCAAATATCCGGATGACTTTCAGATCCATAATTTGCAGAGCTCTTATCCCCGATCCTCTATTGATGCGGTCAACGAGCACTCCTTAATCGATAATTCCAGTGCCTTGGTACTGCAATTCCCGATTTACTGGTATAACTGCCCGCCGGCCATGAAAAGCTGGCTGGATCTGGTATTAAGCCCGGGCTGGGCTTATGCCGGTGGCCGTCATCTGGAAGGCAAGCCGGTAGCGCTGGCAGTTACCTGCGGTTCTCCGGAATCTGAGTACAGTGCCCAGGGTGCCAATGGCCATACCTTAGCTGAATTTTTAAATTCCTTTGAGCAGAGTCTGCGCCGGGTGCGGGCGGACTTTAAGGGGATCTATGCCTTCTACGGTGCGGCTCCTGCCGACGGCAGCAAGCCTGATGCCACTGAGCTTGCCGCCAGTGCTCGCAATTATGTGGATTTCCTGCACTCTTTGACCGGTAAGGCTCCCGCTGCAGTACAGGGGACAGAGCAGGCAAAATAACCCAGCTTAAATTCAGTTTTGTAGTTTTATTCACAGCCCCGCTCCTCACAGTGCGGGGCTGTGTGATCTGTGGGATCAGATACGCATTTGCGCTTGAGTTTGCTTTAGCATGTAGAGAAAAAGTTTGTGCAGAAGCTAAGGCTTAGGTTTTGTACCAGGGCGGGGCCACCCGTCCCCAGACTGTGTGCCTGTTCCCATCTTGTTCCGCATATTGCTGTTAAATCTTGTTCTTCATACTGAGCCCAGTACAGTTGCGTCAAAAACTGTAGCTTGATGCAGACAGCAAGACTCACGCATCACAACGTTCTTAAGTGCAGCAGGGCTTAAGGGGAACCATGCTTGTTTGCAAGTCTGTATCCAACCGCAGAAGACAGGTAGAGCTTTATAAACTAGGGAAGTAATTTCAATTTTGCGCCTAGTCCACCAGTAGATGCCTGGCAGAAATTCGGCAAATTTCAAGCACGATATTGAAAATATGAATTATTTTTATATTGCTTTTTTTTTTTTTCGCCTAGCGTCTCGATGTACCTGCGCTGAGCGTGTTTGTCCGCTGCAGGGGTACTGAGTGCAGCCGTCATTGCAGTAGAACTCTGGCGCATGTACTCAGATCACGTTATTTGGGAGAAAAATTCATTATGAAGCAAACGAAGAATGCGTTAAGCATGCTGCTTAGCGCCTATCGTTCTATTTTCAAGTCAGCCTATGTCAAGGGCATGGCTACTGCAGTTGTCCTGACTGCAGGTCTTTCTGCCGGTGCAGCTCAGGCTACCTCCATTGATGAAGAGACCATCATCAATGCTGAATCTGAGCCTAAGGCTTATGACGTACTCGATGTCAATGCTGCCTTAACCGTTGACAAGACTCCTGTCTATGTGTCGGAAAGTATTACCGTGGACAGCACTCTTAACGTTACCGGTCCCGGTGCTTCTATCGTGGGTGCTGAGAGCAGCGAAGTTGCCGGTAGCTCAGCCCACACTGCCGTCTTTATCGGTGGTAATGACGCTAAGGTGACCGTTTCCGGCGGTTATATTGAGATGAACCGTGTCGTCATCAACGGCGGTACTTATGATATCGGTGGCCAGAATGGTGAAGGCACTGCCTGGGATTACACCTCCTTCATCGGCGGCGGTATGGGTAACGTCGATGGGAATGGTTTTGAGGTACACGGCGGTACTATTAACCTCAATAACGCCAGCCATCTGATGATTGCCTCCGGTGAGACCATGCTCATTGACGGCGGTACCATCAACATTGCAGGTGATGCAACCACCACAGCCTTTATCCGCGGTGTTACTGATTCCACCATCAACATGGATGGCGGTGCGATCAACGTCACTAAGAATGGCGGTATCTTCGCTCCTGAGTTCAACCTCAATGGTGGCACCATTACCGTCGATGAGGAAGCTAACCTGTTAGTTGAAGGCGCGATTGCCAAGGAGCAGGGACAAGAGCTTACCGCTGATGCTGATAGCTTCGACGAAGGCTCTTTCACTATTGCCGGTGGTACCTTCACCAATAACGGTAAGACTGAGTTCCGTGACGGTCTGACCGCCACTTCCGGTACTATCAATAATGCGGGTACCCTTATCCTTTCCGGAGAGTCCACAATTAATGGTGCTGCTTTTAACAACACCAAAGATGTCACCATCTCCGGTGCAGATTCATCTCTTACCTTCAGCAACGGTGACTACAACCTGAGTGCGGGTAAGATTAATAATGAGGGTGAGATCGTTGTATCGTCCGGTATTATCAGAGTTGACAGTCTTGCCGATGCTAAGGCTCTGCAGAAGGTTAATCTGACTCAGGAAGATGACGATAATGATACCGAGGGTTCGCTGATTGTCGCTGGTGATGTGACCCTTGACGGTTCTGAGTTTGGCGAAAATCTGCTCCACGGCAATGGCGGTACTTTTGAGGCCGACAATATCACCATTACGGTTTCTGATTCAGAGCTTGATACTGCCGGTGTTGAGGTTCTGACTTTAGGTAATCTGACTCTTACCAAGGACACTACCTTAACCGGTGAAAACGGCTCGGAGCTGTGTGCCGAGGGCAATTTCAGCGTGAATGGCACGCTCACCATCAGTGGTGGTCCACAAAATGAGCCGAATGCCGGTCTGTCGCTTAGCGGCCAGAACGGCAGCTCTCACACCATGACCGGTGACGTCAAAGTTGATTTTGGCTTCTTTGACGTGGACGGCGGCGTGTGGAATGCGGAAAATTCGACCGTTACCATCGATGCCGGCGACCACACCTACGGCTCCGCCCGGATGCACGTCGGCCTTTATGAAGACAGTGCTAACATCGTCCTGAAGAACCTTGTGGTTAATGAAGGCAAGGTTGATGTTGTCAACGGCTCTCTGACCACCGCCGGGCTGACCGTGGCTCAGACTTCTGGTGAGTTAACTCAAGAGTCAGAGGCCGGTGTTGAGGTGATTATTGGCGGCGGCGTTTCAGAGGCCACTCTGACCGTAAACGGCGGCACAGGCAATACCGTCAGCGTTTCCGGCGGCAGCGTGACCGTTAAGAATAACGGTACCTTTGAAATCGGCAGAACGCTTGCAGATGGCATTATCATCAGCAATGAAGATACTCCTACTGTGACCGCAGAAGGCTTTGCCGAGGATGCCTTCACTCTTGCCGGCGGTACCTTAAAGCTTGATTTGTCCGAAAAGGAACTTACCATTGGTCAAATTAATGCTCTTAAGAATGCTCTGATTGCAGATGATAGTATTGAGAATAACCTTATTAAGGATGGTTGGCTTGATATCGGTGACGCTGAAGTTAATTTAGATTTTGAAGAAGGGGTGCTGAGCGCAGCATCTGCAGCATCTATTAAAGATATCGTCACTAAGGCTACTCAGAACGCCACTGTTGAAGCTGGCGATAAATATACCGGTCAGGCCGGTGCTCTGCAGACTTCTGGTTCTGCTGCTACCGTTTCAGGCAACGTGAAGTTAAACGGTAATGGTACCGGCAACTATGTTGCGGATGCAGATGGTACGGTGCAGGGTATTTCTGCAACTGAAAAGGCTAATGTTTCCTTGGCCGATCAGGGCGGTAATGTTGGGGACATTTCCTTGGAAGGTGAAGGCTCCTCCTTTACAGTCAATGCTGCTAATCAGGTAATCGTGCAGGGTAAAGTTGATGTTAACGGTGATGCTGCTTTCATGACAGCGACTACGGTTAATGATACTGTTTCTGCTTCCGGTGATTTAAGCGTGCAGAATACCTTAAATGTTGGTGGCAATGCAGTAACAGCCTCTGGCAGCCTGAATTTGAGCGGTGCTATAAACTTCACGGCAGATGAGACTACTGCCCAGAAGGTCACGATTTCTGCTGCCAATGCAGATCTGGATAATGCTGCTATCGATGATGAGCGTGCTGCTATTACTTTAAGCGGAGGCAGTGCCTCGACCGTTACCTCCTCGGCTATTGTGGCTGACAGCTTAACTGTTTCTGGCGATCTGTCAGTTGATGGTGGCTCCTATATCAAAGTTAATACTTTGACTGCAGCGGAAGGTAAAGATGTGGCCGTGGGTTCGGATGAAACCGGTACCGCCCAGATGTATGTCGGTACGCTGAGCCTTAAGGGTGCTGATTTAATCGTTGATCCGGAGTGGGATGAAGCAACTGCTATCTTTGCAGCTGAATCTCTGAATGATGAAGGTGTTACAGACTCTGATATGGTGCTTAACGGTAACGGTATCGTTGGACGTAACGCTGCGGTAGTGATTGGCCTTGGTGAAGATGCCGCCCGCGCAGCAGTCGCTAAGTTCCAGGTGAATGGCAAGCTTTCTGCAGACGGTATGGGTGCCCTGATGTATGTCAACAAGCAGGTCAAGATTGCCGATGACAAGGGCATTTATCTGACTACCGAGCATGTTGACGGAAGCACCGTAGTTTCTGGAGATACCATTACCTTAGACAAGGGTACCGCGCTGGTGATCACTGATGCCGCAGTGGCAGATAATACGGCTGCATTTGTGTTCCAGGATACTACTTCACCCGGAGCGCAGAAAGGCTCTTTGGCTGGCAATGGCGGTGAGATCATTCTTGATGGTAAATTCTATGACAAGCAGAGCATAACTATTGCTACCAAACAGGATGGTACTGATGTCGATGTTACAGGTGAAGCTATTAAGGTCTCTACCTTAAACGGCATCTTAAGTGGAACCATTACTACAGGAAATAGCGCCGAGGTGGATCTGACCTTGTCAAAAGAAACTCGTTCCATCCTCGGTGGTGCATCTGATCCGTTGTATGCAGCCATGATGAAGACCTTTGATCAGGACTACATGGAGGATCATACCGGTTTGGGTGTAGATTACTTATCTAAAGTAGCAAGCAACAGTAATACTGGTGTGGAAGCTGATACTGCTGCCCGTCTGGCGGTATTCGGTGGTGCGGTGCAGGCTGCATTAATGGCTCAGCAGACTTCTACTGATGCTGTTTCCAGCCGCATGGGCATGGCCAATCGTGATGGCAATATGATTTATGCCGATAACGAGACCGGTGGTGGCCTGTGGTTTGTTCCGGTGTACAAGAACCATGATTCCGACGAGTTCGATGCTGATGGTATCGATTACGGTGCGGACATTGATCTGTACGGCGCTGCTTTAGGTGCAGACTTTACCACTGCTTCCGGCGTGCGTGTTGGTGGTTACTTCAATGTAGGCTCTGGTGAAGCTGATGGTCAGGGTTCTGCCTCTGCGGTAAGCAATGATTTCGATTATTACGGCTTAGGTTTGTATGCCGGCATGAATTTCGGAAACTTTGCTTTAACCGCTGATGTGGGCTTTACCGAGGTGTCAAATGATCTGGATGCAGACAGTGGCAATACCGGTTTTGGCAAGTTAACTGCTGATACTGATACCACCACAGTCACCGTAGGTTTAGAGGCACAGTATAAGTTCTCTACCGTGGTGGATGTCATGCCGCACTTAGGCCTGCGCTACACCAGCCTGAGCATGGATGACTACAATGTGAAGTCTGCTCAGGGCGTCATCGCTTCTACGGATGCAGATAATCACAGCATTGTCTCTATTCCGTTTGGCGTGTCTGTGGCTAAGGACTTTGCCGCTGGCAACTGGATGGTCAAGCCGGTCTTAGATGTGACTGTGACTGCTAACTGTGGCGATACAGAGTTTGACAGTGATACTAACTTCGTAGGTTTCGGTACTGTTGCAACTTCTGCTGAAGTCATGGATGACTGGACTTATGGCGGCAGTTTAGGCCTGCAGGCCAAGTACGGCGACAGCCTGAGCCTGGGTGTTAACGTCAATTATGTCGGCTCTTCAAGTGCTGATGAGTTCGGTGTTACCGGTGACGTTCGCTATATGTTCTAAGCTGACATCTTGTTGTAGCTAAATGTAAGGTTCCGTCCTCCTGGGCGGAGCCTTTCAAAATTAAGGAAAGAGCAGTTGAGCTCACTGTTTTTTTCCAAGAACTTGCTGCGGGCTACTCCCAAAAAACCTGAGTTTTAAACTCAGTCCCATTAATTAGCCCGCTTCTTACTGTCTCAGTTCACATCCCCGCTTTAACTCTGCTTTGCAGAAATAGCGCGACTTTGCATCTGTTCTAGTCTGAGCTTTGTATGGTGGATTTCGCTGTTTTAGCGCTCCGCCCGGCGCAGCAGTGCCTGCTCCAGCAGATCAACGGTTTTATCGAGCGCTCCCCTTCCTGCCTGCTGTACATCCAGGGCAGCAAGCCCGGCTTTACTTAAGGCTGCAGGATCGGAGAGCAGTTTGGGCGCCAGTGTATGCAGGCGTTCAGGTTCCGGGCACAGGAAAGCACCACCCTTATCAATGAGTAGATCAAATTGCTCCTTAAAGTTATAGTAATAAGGACCGGTCAGGCAGGGCAGGGAGAAATAGGCCGGCTCCAGCGGGGTGTGGCCGCCGATGGCAATGAAGCTGCCGCCCATGAAGATCAGATCGCAAAGCCCGAGGTAGAACTCAATCTCGCCCATGCTGTCACCGATAAGCACCGGGGCGTCAAAGTCCCTGAGATCAG
>CALXOT010000078.1 GCA_944390085.1 uncultured Succinivibrionaceae bacterium | reverse complement strand
ATGCAATTTTATTGCTTGGCCGCTGGACCAGTGGCGACAGCTCGCTGATACTGACCCCATTAGGGATCTTGAACGAGAAGGAAGCCCCCACCTCTTAAGGTGGGGGAGTAGGTCACTTTTGTTTGATAGTTCTGATACCTTAATTTCTGTCACCCGGACGTCTGTTTTACACTTGCCTGAAAGTAGTAGCAGTGAAGTAGAGTTTTGCACGCTAAGATCAGCAGAAGCCCTGGAAAAGTCCAGTCACCAAGATACTGTGACATACTGTATCCGTGGCTTTGGTGCAAGTTTTCGCTATCTTATAGCCCAGGGAATCGGTTCTTTATTTTTGCTGCTAAAATTTCCAAGAGTGCATTATCAAGCTTTGCTCTTAGCTGGTGATAAGGAAATTGATGATTTTCTTGCTCTGATTGGTCCCAGTACTACTGAAACTAATGCCTTAGTTCCCAAACAGTAAGCTTTATTGCGTTTGTATCAGGTAAATTTATTAGTAAATACGCTTTAAGCTAGTGATTTATTAATAAGATCAGTAAGATAATTGGCAGCTTTCTCTTCATCTCTGCCTGAAAAGCGCAGGGCAAAGCTGTCATAGCGCCTTAATGCAACCCGTAACATTGATGGCAGATCCTTGCCATTTAAGGTGCCGTCCTTGCAGATAAATAGTACGTTGCTGTCAAAAGCACAGCAGGCATGGACTAAGGATCCCAATGGCACCACGTGCAGCCCTCGCGGATCGCGGATGGTAAACCTGATTTCACGCATGAATTTTCCTAAGCTCCCGTGCTATCTGAGTTACACGGACTACAGGCATTGTAGATCGCTTTAGCCCTGCTGTACTTTGCTGCATAAAACTCCCTAAGACGGGGCGTTTGCACTAAAACACAGCATAAATCGGGTAAAAATCTGATCAAGAAGACATTAACCATAGAGCTTTGCGGGTATAGTGTGTCTTGATTGATGAAAGATACTGCCTGTGTGCTGCTAATACGCAGGCTTTTGAGGAGTGAGAAATGAGAATTTACCGTGCGGATAATTATCAGGCATTAAGCCGCAAGGCTGCCAACATTATTTCAGCTCAGGTCATCATCAAGCCTGACTGTGTCCTTGGCCTTGCCACCGGATCAAGTCCGCTTGGCACTTATGCACAGTTAATTGACTGGTATAACAAGGGTGATCTGGATTTTGCTGAAGTACGTTCGGTTAATCTGGATGAATATGTGGGTTTAGGGCCTCAGAGTGATCAGAGCTATGTTTACTTTATGCATAAAAATTTCTTTGACCACATTAATATCAAGGCTGAAAACATAAACATTCCTGATGGTACCAACCGTGACGCTGAGGCTGAATGCTGGCGCTACGATCAGGTTATTGAGCGTGTGGGTGGCATCGATCTGCAGCTTCTGGGGATCGGACGCAATGGCCATATCGGTTTTAATGAGCCAGGTGCTGCCTTTGAAAAATTTACCCATTGCGTCAATTTAACTGAGAGCACAATTGAGGCCAACAAGCGCTTTTTTGCCTCTGCCGATGACGTACCTCGTCAGGCCTACACCATGGGCATTTGCTCGATTATGCATGCGCGCAAGATCCTGCTTATCGCAGCAGGCAAGGATAAGGCTGAGGCAGTATATCAGTCCTTCTTTGGTCCGGTTACACCGAATGTTCCGGCATCAGTGCTGCAGTTGCATCAGGACGTGATCTTAGTTGCCGATGAAGATGCGTTGTCTGAAGTTAAGGCTCATGGCTTGATTTGATGTGCGCAGTGCCGTCTTTGGCATATATATTGCTTTTAATCATACAGCCCGGAGGCAGCATGAGTTTACTAGCTGCTCTATCCGGGCTGCAGTTTCAGAAAATTCTGGTATTGACACTTTAATCACTTAAAGTAAAAGTGTCAGACCGGATGGTGCTGCAGCCTCTGCAGTAACAGTTCCGGCAAAATGCAGCTTAGCCCGTAAATCAGAAAAACTAAAACTGCGGATACAGATGAGGTTAAACTAACTACAGTCGTCCTTGCACTCTGCTGCCTGGAGTCAGCTTACAGGACATATTTTTGACACGGGGTTTTGGCATGTTAAAAAGCATCAGGCTTACCGCTGCGGCTGCAATCTTGCTAGGTGCAGCAGCCTCACAGGCGCAGCTGCGCTTTGAGGCTCCTTTAAATTCAAGCGCCCATCACTTGTGGTCGGTGCAAGCATCGCAGATTTCCTGTGTGCTGTCCTATGCCTTCCCGGAGTATGGGCGGGCAGATTTTGTGTTGCTATCCGGCCCTGAAAAGCAATTATCGCTGGAGATTTTTCCGTTGCTGGCTCTTGATGCAGACTCACAGATGCGGGCGGTAGCCACTCCTCCTGCCTGGAAATACAACGGGGGTGAACAGGAGCTGGGGCGGATCAAGCTCTACCGGGGCTTTAATCCTTTTTTTGGCAATACGGTAGCCTGGCGTATTTTAGGACAGCTGTCCAAGGGCAATCAGATCATGTTGCCTTTTACTGACACCAAGCGTCTGCAAGGTGAGACCGTGGTGCCGATTTTAAGCCCCATGGGTTTTAACAAACCCTTCCAGCATTTTTTAAACTGTCAGAACAAATTGCTAGATTACGGCTTTAATGATGTACAGATGCTGGCCTTGCATTTTGTTGAAGGGCGTACTTTCTTAAATCATGAGTCTGACAATGCTATTAAACGGCAGATCAATTACATTAAACAGGACAAGGCCATCAGCAGCATCAGCGTGCGTACCTTTGCCTTTGAAAAAGATAACCGGGAAGACAATCTGCAGCTGGCCAAGGAAAGGGCTGAAGCGCTGGTTAAAATCTATACTGATGCTGGAATCGATCCTAAACTTATTTTGCAGGAGCATATTGCTGACCGGCAGATGAACTCCCGCGATCTTACCTTGCAGCAGCGCCGGGATGCGGCTAGGGCGGTGATAACCTTGACTCGTGATCCTTATAAGATTGACAGATCGCATGAAGTGTCAATGCCGGATGTGGGAGTCGAGCATGCCGCTGATTAAAGCTTTTAAGCAAGCTGCACTTAAAACCAAGCTGCTGGTTGCAGGAGGAGCTGTTTTCGTTTGCGTGGCTTTGTTTGTGGTGATTTACGGATCGTTAAATTACTTTGAACAGATGCGCGAAAACACCTTAAATCAGGCTCTTGATGCTATTCATCAGCGCAATTATCCATTAGCCTCACTGCTGTTGACCCAGGCTTCTGAAGCTGGGGATCTGCATGCACTTGAATATTTAGCCTGGCTTGAAAGCTGCAGGGGCAATTACACTAAGGCTGCAAATGCTGCCGCAGAGGCGGCACAAAAGGGCAGCCGCAATGTGCTTGAGATCATGGGCGATCTGGCGCTATTGGGCTATGGCCGTATTACCGGTGCTGTGGCTGCAGTTTCTTATTTCAATCAAAGTGTAGCCGGGATCCGCTCTTATGATGAAAGAAACCGGATCTTAAGTGCGATGATAGAAAGAGCCCTGCCTTTGGCGCGCAAACGTCAGGATTATCTGGATTTGGTGCTCTCAGGCATGGATTACAATTCACCATCCTGTTATCTGCGACTTGGGGATATTTTATTTTTAGGTGATGGTCTTGATGTAAATCCGGTTGAGGCGGTCGGCATGTGGCAGCTGGCGCTTGATCATGGCTTTAATGAGGCTGCCACCAGGCTTGCCGGCGCATACTGGCATGGCTATGCGGTTGAACAGGATCAAAAGCGTGCCTTGCAGCTTTATCAGCAGGCGGCAGCCGGTGGTGATCCGGTGGCTTATTATGCGCTGGCTCTAATCGCGTTGCGCGATCCGCGGGCGCAACAATTGGGCAGCCCCGAGCGGCAAAATGCGCTGGCACTGTTACGCAAAGCCAGTGCCTTGAATTATTCTCCGGCTGATGTGGCTCTCGGGGTATTCAGCCTGAGTGCGGATCCGTATTGGCATGGCATGGAGCGGGCGCTGTTCTGGTTTGAAAATGCCTGGCAACATGGTGACAGCTCAGGTGCCATCCTTTATGCCCTGATGCAGGCTGCAGGCCGCGGGGTCAAGCCTAACCGTGATGGTGCCTTGGTGATCCTTTATGATGAAAGTGCCTTAGGCTCTGAAACAGCGGCTAAAGTGCTGGAGGCTTTGTCTAAAAAACAGGATCCCAATTTAATCCTGCATCAGGCCGTATGCCTTGCTGATCGCATCCTTCAGGGGCAGATTGAAGTCAGCGTAGGGGCGGCAGAGGCCAGTGTCTATCATGATGGCAAGGAACACGCGAACGTGTTTTATCACTCCAAGGAAAAGAGCAGCCTTATTGATCCTAAAATCTATCAGATAGACGGGCATTACTTAATTGTGCCTAGTATCGGCGGTGTGGTGGTGCAAAGCCAGCCCTCCACCGGTGCCCGTTTGTTTGATTTCACCGGGCAAAAACCTACCCCGCTGCCCCCGCCCAAGCCTTCCCATTATCAGGGGGAACAGGTAAGCTATACTGAGCCCTTTGCTTAGATCTTCAGTAAGCTTGCTTTCCGGCTATCACCCCGCGGACCCCGCCCTTAGGGGCTGGGGTGTCGCCCTGATAGCGCGGGATCATGTGCACATGCACATGCATCACGGATTGTCCGGCGCTTTCGTTGATGTTTACCCCAATGTTATAGCCATCGGGGTGATATTTGATGTCCAGGAAGTCCTTGGCCTTGATAATGAGATCATCAATGGCAGCGCGCTCATCCAGGGTCAAACTGAAAAATGAGGCTACATGCCTGAAGGGCACAATTAAAATATGCCCCGGACTTACCGGATATTGATCGTAAAAGGCGCAGGCGTATTGGTTTTGTAACAGAATATGCCGCCCCTCTAATTGACAAAAAGGGCAGGCAGCTGTTTCACAGTGCTCCTGTTTGCTATAGCTGCTGCCGTGCAGCTGACTTTCACTGTCATTGTTCATAGATATCTGTCCCCCTTAGCGGTGCCGTGTATTGGTTTTAGCAAAGCCTGTAAGCAGCCTGCCAGATGCAGGCAGGTGCTTGTCATGCTGTTTATTCAGGCAATTTTGCCTGAGTCTTGATCATTTCTCTCGGGGGCAGTTTTGCCAGTCTCCGTTGCTACCTGTTTGTCAGCACTGTCCTGTGCTTCAACTGGCGGCTGTGGACCGGTCAAGGCTGCCTGTTCTTTATCTGATATGACCAGTTGTTTTTTTAAGGGAAGGCTCTCAAGGTTATATTGCTGTATCTCAGCTGCTGCGGGGTCAAGCTCAGGCTCTTCTGGATCTTGGTCTTCCGTATTTGCTTTCATGATGCCCAGGCTCTGCGGAGCCTTATAGGCAAAGCTTTGCAGCATGGTATTCAAGTTGCCCCGTCCGGAACATAATTTGGTATCAAGCGCTGAAATGCTGCCATGCAGCTGTTCCTGCCTGCGCTTTACATCTGCAAAGGCCTCATTGATGCCCTCAAGTTTTTTGTAGATCTTCTGTGCCTGCAAGGCGATGCGGCGCACCTTGTCATTTTGCGTGGCAATGATCCATAAATTAGCGGTGACCTTGAGAGCTGGCATTAAGGTAGAGGGGGAAACTAAATAGACATTTTTAAGTGAAGCGTAGGTATATAGCTCAGGATCTGCTAGGAATCCTTCAGTAAGGGCATTGTCGATGGGGACAAACATGAAGACGAAAGAGGGGCTGTTGAAGCCTGCATAGGTATCATAACGCTTGGCACCAAGCTCATCGACATGGCGTCTTAAGGAGGTTAGATGATCCTTAAGTGCCCGAGCTCGTTCCTGCTTGTCATCAGCACAGATGAAACGGGTATAGTCAGTAAGTGAACACTTGGCATCGATAATAAGGCAATGTTTTTGCGGCAGGAAGACGATGACATCCGGGCGGCCGTTCTCCCCTTGCTCCGGACTTACCACTTCACGCGCGTATTCTTCGTTAAGTCGCAACCCAGCACTGTCAAGGCACAGCTCTAGTTGATGTTCACCCCACAGCCCTTGAGCCTTGGCACCAGACGTCAGCGCCCGGGTCAAATCGTCTGCTTGTTTGGTCAGGCTTTGCTGGGCCTGTTGCAGTTTTAACAGTTCGCTACGCAGAGCTCCTGATTGCTCAGAACTGATTTTCTGGCTCAGAGTGAGCTGTTCCCTGAAATGCTTGAGCTCTTCTGTCAAAGGACCTACCGTCTGCTGCAGCTGTTCCTTGCTCTGGCGGTTTAAGGCCTCTCCGCGTTCATTCAGCAGGCGCTGCCCTAATTGGATAAGTCTGGCCTCAAGCTCCTGCCTGGCACTTTGTTCAGTTTTCTGTATTTGCTCAGACAGGGTTTGCTGGGCATTTAATCTGGCAGACAGCTCTGCCGTACGGGCATTTAAACTGTTGCGTTCCAGTTGCAGGTTTTCAATGTCAGAGCGCAGTCCTTGCTGTTCATTGAGCAGTTCTGCAATCTTAAGTTCGCGTGCGGAAAGTTCACTTTTAAGCCTGATCTGCTCGTTCACGCTTTCCTGAAGCTGATTGTCGGAGGCAAGTTTGGCTTGTTGCAGTGCAAGACGTTGGCTGTTTTTCTCTTCTTCCTGTGCCAGGTTAGCCTTAAGCGCTGTTTTAAGCTTGGCATTGGCGATGGCATACCATACCAGCGCCAGCAGAGCCGCCCCCAGCAGCACAGCAGGCAGCGGGGACATGGTAAAATCAAGGGGCAGATCGAAATTTGAGCTCATGACTATCCTTGAGCGGCCGCAAACAGGTAGGCGGCACGTGATGATTGACTATTTGGGCTTACTGTCTAAAAATACAGGGCATATATCAAAGCTTATTTTAGCAGCAGCTAAGGCTGTGGGGGAAAAATGGAAACAGCGGATCATGATAAACAGCAGCAACCTTTGTCTGAAAGGGTTGCTGCGGAGCTTATTGCGCATATTGTTCAGTCTGGCCTAAAGCGCGGGGATAAGCTGCCTAACGAAAAGCTGTTATGCGAAAAACTGGAAGTGGGACGCAGCACTTTGCGGGAGGCTGTGCGTATGCTGGCCTCACGTAATATTCTGGTGGTCAAGCATGGTTCTGGTATTTATGTAAGCGATCGCCCTGGCCTGTCTGATGATCCGCTGGGTTTTGCCTTTATCCGCGATAAGGAGCGGCTAGTACTGGATCTGGTTGATTTCAGGCTGATGATTGAGCCGCGAACAGCGGCTTTGGCCGCGCAAAAGGCAGATCCTAGGCAAATTGCTGAGCTCAAGGAGCTGTGCTTGCAAGTGGAAACACAGATTGCGCAGGGAAAATCTCATGCACGTGCTGATGCGGCCTTTCATACTAAATTGGGCGAATTATCAGGCAATTTAATTATGCCCAATTTAGAGCCAATTTTATTTAGCGCCATTGAGCTCTTTGCCCATCTGTGTACGGAAAATTCACGAGGCGAGACTGTAAGTTCACACCGGCAGATAGTGCAGGCCATTGAAGAGCATGATGCCATGGGAGCCATGGATGCCATGGTGATGCATCTGGCCTTAAATCGCAGCAGCCTGATTACTTTCCTGCAGCAGGAAAAACGGGCTGAGCAGGGGGCAGAGGAGCGTGAACAACCTTAGTCCCACCTAGAAAGACAAAAGTTACAAACACAAAAATGCCGCGATCCTAGGTTAGGAAAGCGGCATTTTTGAAGGTGCCTCTACCAATTAAGTTTTGTAAACCCTTCAGGCAGCATTCCATAGCTTTCCATTAAGAAGGAATGCTGCCTGTCTGGGATCCTCAAACTTTAATCGTTGCTTTTTTGCCTGTCTTTTCTTTATTCTTCCCGTCCTTTTCGTCCTTGGGCTTTTTGGCAGCTGCTCCAAGCAGCGAGGTTTCCAGTTCACTCAAATACTGGTGAATGGCTATCTGGCTGCGTACTTCAGGGGCATTGGCTCCGCTGTCGGAAATAGCATAGGCGTTTTGCTGATCGGCGTCGATGATGCGGGCTTTCTGATTGTCATTGCACTGTATGCGGAAGATAGTCATGATGCGATCGCGTAGTACCGGATCAAGTACCGGAGCTCCCACTTCAATACGGTAATCTAGGTTACGCGTCATCCAGTCGGCAGAGGAGATGTAAAGCTCAGGATTATTGTTATTACCAAATACCATTACGCGCGGATGTTCCAAAAATCTGTCTACGATGGAGGTGATATAGATATTTTCAGAAAGATCCGGAACCCCGGCACGCAGTGAGCACATGCCACGGACAATGGCTCGCACCTTGACCCCGGCCTTTGAGGCCCGGTACAGCCTTTCAATCAGGCCGGTGTCCACCAGGTTGTTGACCTTTAAATTGATATAGGCAGGAAAACCGGTGTTGGCATGCTCAATTTCACGGTCAATCATGGAATAGATCCGCTTGCGGGCATTGAGCGGGGAGACCAACAGGTACTTGAAGGACGGACGGGTATAGGGGTATTCGATGAACTCAAATACACTTTCGACTTCAGAAGCGATTTCCTGATTCTTGGTAAAGAGTGCAAAGTCGGTATAGATCTTGGCAGTCTTTTCATTAAAGTTGCCGGTGCCAATATGGGCATAGCGCACCGTCTTATCATCTTCACGGCGGGTGATCAGGCAGAGCTTTGAATGGATCTTCAAGGTAGGCAGGCCAAAGAGCACTTTGACGCCGGCATCAGTCAGCCTCGATGCCCATTTGATGTTGTTAGCTTCATCAAAACGGGCCTTAAGTTCTACCACTACTGTGACACGCTTGCCGTTATTGGCCGCATGGATTAAGGAATCAATGACGCGGCTGTTGGAAGCTACACGGTAGATATTGATCTTGATGGACTGTACCTTGGGATCATAGGAAGCTTGGCGCAACACTTCAGTGAAGTACTCAAAGGAGTAATAGGGATAGTACAGTAGCACGTCACCGGCGCTGATGGCATCAAAGGGAGTGAGTGCGCTGTCAAAGGCCGCAGCCGGCACACTGGGCAGTGAAGGGTTTTCATATTCGTCGCTGACGCTGGGGAAGGACAAAAAGTCCTTGAAGTTGTGATAGCGGTTGCCCGGCATCATGCTGTCTATTTCTGACATGCCCAGTTTTTGTGTCATTACCTGCAGCATGTCCTTGGGCATATTGTGATCGTAGGCCAGGCGTACCGGCATGGCATCAAGGCGCTGCTTTAAGGCATCGGTCATGTTTTCAATGAGGCTCTTGTCCGCACTGCCCATCAGATCGTACTCGGCGTCACGGTTCATCTTGATGGAATAGGCCTCAATGGAGCTGTAGTCAAAATAGCCCTTGAAGATATCGTCAAGTCCGATGCGGATCACATCATCAAGGAACATTAAGGTAATGTTGTCCTTGTCAGATGGCAGGCGCAAAAATCGGGGCACGGCATCAGAGGGAATTTCCAGCAGGGCGTAGTTATCCTGTTTTTTGCCGCTCATCTTGATTAAAAGATAGGTGAACTGATCGCGCAGGAAGGAAATGAGCTCGATATTTTCAGTAATGATCACCGGATTGATGTGCTTTAACACATGGCGGCGGAAGTAACGGCGTACCCAGGTTTTCTGCTCTTCAGAAATGGCGGTTTCGTCCTTTAAGAAGATATTGTGCGCCTCAAGCTCGCTCATCAGATCATGATAGACTTTGTTCTGAACCTGCTGATATTCACTGGCGGCCTGTTGTACCTGCTTGAGCAGTTTGGCTGCTGCTTCACTTTTGTCGGACTCGCCCTGTTCCTTATTGATGATGACCTGGCGCTTTAAATCTGCAACTCTGACTTTAAAGAACTCGTCTTGATTGTTGGAATATATTCCTAAGAAACGTACACGCTCAATTAAGGGCACGGATTTGTCTGCAGCCTCCTGCAGCACGCGCGCATTAAAGGAAAGCCAGCTTAATTCCTTGGGTACCAACTTGTTCATACGACTGCTCTCGCTCTTTAAGTAAAATCAGCACTAAATCAAAGTCAAACTTAAATTAAAGTTGACTTGCCTAATCAAAAATCAAAAACACAGGCCAGAACCATGCATCTGGATGCGTTGTGATAAAACCTAATTATTTTAGACCTCAATTGTTAAATCTAACTTAGCCTTATGTAAATTTAGGTGCAGTCAGAGAGTCAGTTCTGGCTGCAGGAGCAAGGCTGTTTTTTTGCAGGATCTTTTAACTTCAAGCTAAATAAAATATAATGAGCCACCCTAAATTTATTTAACTTTTTGTGCAGGGTTCAGGCATGCCTTACTACGAATACCGCTGTGCTGAATGTGGCGCAGAGCTGACGGTAAAACAGAGCATGGGGGAGCGCGCGCTCACGCATTGCCCTTCTTGTGGCTCTGAAAGCTTAAAAAGAAAGATTTCCCACGGATACGTCAGTACCAGTAAGGATGCCCCCTGTGGCGCGGGTTCTTACAGCAGCTGCTGCGCCTGTTGCCCCCACGGAAAGTAAGAGGCCTTCTTTTATCATGTCAATGCGTTCTATCTATTGCGGCGAACTTAATTTAAGCCGCGAAAACCAGGAAGTTACCCTGTGCGGCTGGGTCAACCGTCGCCGCGATCTGGGCGGCCTTATCTTTATTGATCTGCGCGACAGAAGCGGTATCGTGCAGGTAGTGTTTGATCCTGACGAAAATGAGGCTTACGCGGCAGCTTCGGCTTTGCGTGCTGAGTTTTGTGTGCAGGTTAAGGGCAAGGTGAAAAGCCGCCCGCAGGATCAGCGCAATCAGAAAATGGCAACCGGTGAAGTGGAAGTGTATGCCACTGCTCTGACCATCTTTAACCGCTCTGCCCCCTTACCGATTGACTTTAACCAGGATAATACTGAGGAACAGCGCCTGCGCTACCGCTACCTTGATCTGCGCCGTCCAGCCATGACCTCCATCCTGATGAAAAGAGCGGCCATCACCCGCTATGTGCGCCGCTTTTTGGATGAGCATGGGTTTTTGGATATTGAGACCCCGATGCTGACCAAGGCTACCCCGGAAGGAGCGCGTGACTATCTGGTGCCTTCACGCATTCATCACGGTAAGTTTTATGCGCTGCCGCAGTCTCCGCAACTGTTCAAGCAGCTGCTGATGATCGCAGGCTACGATCGCTATTATCAGATAGTAAAGTGTTTCCGCGATGAAGATCTGCGCGCAGACAGACAGCCTGAGTTCACGCAGATTGATGTTGAGACTTCTTTCATGAGCTCGCAGGATGTGCGCGACGTGATGGAAGAGATGATTGTGGGTCTGTTCAATGAAGTTGCGAGCTATGATCTGGGCAAGCTGCCGGTTTTAACCTGGGACGAGGCCATGGATCGCTTTGGTTCGGATAAACCGGATCTGCGTATCAGTTTTGAACTGCACACCGTATGTGATGCGGTAAAGAACACTGAGTTTAAGGTGCTCGCAGGACCTGCCAATGATCCCAAAGGCAGGGTGATTGCCTTTGCTCTGCCTGGTGGTGCCAAGCTTACCCGCCGCGAGATTGATGGCTATACCGATTACGTCAAAAAGATGGGCGGCTCCGGCCTTATCTGGATCAAGGTAAATGAGCTGGCCAATGGGGCAGAAGGCTTGCACTCCTCTATTGCCAAGCATGTCAGTGCCGATGAACTAATGGCATTGGTGCGCGGCTGTGAGGCTCATGATGGCGACATCGTGTTTATAGGCGCAGGTGAACGCAATCAGACCGCAACTGCCATGGGTGCTCTGCGGGTGCGTTGTGCCAAGGAGCACGATCTGGTACAGCCGGGCTATAAAGCCCTGTGGGTAGTGAATTTCCCGATGTTTGAGTACACGCAGGAGGCTGGCCTGACTGCGATGCATCATCCGTTCACCGCCCCGTCCGGGGTCAGCCCTGAGGCTTTAAAGGCCGATCCGCTGTCTGTCTATGCTGATGCTTACGATCTGGTGATCAATGGCTACGAGGCTGGCGGTGGTTCAGTGCGTATCCATGACAATGAGATGCAGCAGGCAGTGTTCTCGGTCTTAGGCATCAGCCCAGAAGAGGCACAGCAGAAATTTGGCTTCCTGCTCGATGCGCTGTCCTTTGGTGCCCCTCCCCATGCTGGACTGGCTTTCGGGCTTGACCGTCTGACCATGCTGCTTGCAGGAACCGACAATATCCGCGATGTGATTGCCTTCCCCAAGACTACCGCAGCGGCCTGTCTGATGACTGAAGCTCCGAGTGTGGCTGCGCCGGAGGCTTTGGCGGAACTGGCCATTGCCGTTACCGATAGTGAGGATCAGGCTTAGTTTTTAGGTGCAGCTGCAGTTTTTAACCTGAGCCTGCCTTAAGGCAGGCCTGCAGCGCGCTGTTTTGGTTTTTCCCCGTGCCGGTATAGGGTATGGGAGATTCAGGAGATAAAGAAAAATGTCAGGACACTCCAAGTGGGCGAATATCCGTTTCCGTAAGGCTGCGCAGGATGCCAAGCGCGGCAAGATCTTTACCAAACTTATCCGCGAGATCACAACTGCCGCACGCATGGGCGGCGGTGATGAAGGCTCCAACCCGCGCCTGCGTTCAGCGGTGATTTCTGCCCTGGCGCAGAATATGACCCGTGATACCATCAAGCGCGCCATTGAACGTGGTGTCGGCGGCGGCGAAGGTGCTGATCTGGAGAGTATTACCTACGAAGGTTATGGAGTGGGCGGTGTGGCCGTGATGGTAGACTGCATGACTGACAACCGTAACCGTACTGCCTCTGAGGTACGCCACTCCTTTGCCAAGTTCGGCGGCAATCTGGGTACATCTGGCTCTGTTTCCTATATGTTCACTAAAAAAGGGATCATCACCTTCATGCCTGATGATGACGGCAAGGTGGCGGTCACTGAGGATGAGGCTATGGAGCTTGCCCTTGAGGCCGGTGCTGATGACGTGATGACCCTTGAGGATGGCACGGTGGAAGTAGATACCAGCCCTGAGACCTTCGCTGCGGTGGTGGATGCCTTTAATGCCAAGGGCATTAATCCGAGCAGTGCTGAGATCACCCAGTCTCCCTCCAATGAGGTCGCCATAGACGCTGAGGCAGCCGTAAAGTTCATGCGCATGATCGATGCGCTTGAAGATCTGGATGACGTGCAGAACGTCTATCACAATGCCTCGTTACCGGATGATCTGGAGCTTGAATAAGAGCTTTTGTATTTTGCACTTCCATGACGGGACTTCAAGCAAAGGGCCTGCCACTGCAGGTCGCAAAATATAAAACTTTGAGCGTCCTTGCAGTTTAGGTACGCTGCAGGACGCATAGTTTGGATTTTGGAGATTTTTCCTATAAAATTAAATTTCCGGTTTTGTTTTCATAACATAGCGGCTCATGGCAGCCGTTCGCTGCGGGAAAGGGCAAAATGGCTCTTGCCCGCTTTTGCGTGTATATAAGCTTAAAAATCAGGCAGTAACTTAAGGCGTAGAGAAGCGAGAACAGTATGGATAATAATTCAGCAAGCACTGAGTTTAAGCAGCTGATAGCCAAGGGCAAGGAGCAGGGCTATCTTACTATTGAAGAGATAAACGATCTTATTCCGCCTGACATTATCTCAGGAGATCAGCTGTCTGTCTTTATTCAGACTTTCATCGACATGGGCATCAATGTTTGTGAGACCCCGCCTGATCCCGATGATATTCTGTTAAACGAAAGCTCGCAGACGGCCGAGGAAGATGTTGAGACCGTAGCCAATCAGCTTGACAGTACGGTGGAAATCGGACGTACCACTGATCCGGTGCGCATGTATATGCGGGAGATGGGTAATGTCTCCTTGCTGACCCGCAAGGATGAGATTGAGATTTCAAAGCGTATCGAAAAGGGCACCAATGATGTGCAGATGTGTATCGTCGAATATCCTCCGGCGATGGAAGAACTGTTTGCCCGCTATGACGCTTCACTGCAGCCTGAAACCTCAGTGCGCATTGGTGATATCCTGGTAGGTTTTGCTGATCCGGAGGAACTGAAAAAAGAGGAAAGCGAGGAGGCTCTTGATACTGCTGCCGAAGAAGAGGTGGAAAGCGTAGAGGATCTCGATGCTCTGGTGAAAGAAGCTGAAGCCGGTGCAGATTCTGACGCAGATGCTGATGCTGATCTGGACGCTCTGGCCGGGGGTGATGATAGTGAAGCTGAAACTCCGGTCAAGGGTAAGGCCAAGAAAAAGAGTGTCAAGAAAGTAGCTGCCGAGGAAATTGATGAGGAAGACGACGAAGATGCTGAACAGCAGGACAGCGGGCCTGATCCGGCTGTAGTGGCAGAACGTTTTGCCTCATTGCGGGTACAGTATGATAAGGTGCAGGCTGCCCACAAGAAAAAGGGTGCGGCTGCAGATCGTAAGTACCATGAGGAGCTGGCAAAACTTTCTGAAATGTTTGCTGCCTTCCGCCTGGTACCACAGCAGCTTGAGGATTTATTAAGCCGCATGCGCGACATGATGGATCGAGTCAAGCGACAGGATCGTCGTATCCGCGAAATTGCGGTTAACCGCTGTGGCATGAAGATTGACGAGCTCAAGGCCGTATATACGGACTCGGGGATGGAATCTGACATTGCCTGGTTTGAAAAGGCGCTTAAGTCCAAGCGGGCTTATGCTGCACGCCTCAAGGAGTGCCGTCCTGAGATTGAGGAGTGCATTTTTGCGCTGCGTGAGGTGGAAGATCAGTCAGGCATTACCATTGGCCGCCTGCGTGAGCTGTCACGGCGTGTGATGATGGGCGATGCCATGGCCAAGAAAGCCAAGAAAGAAATGGTGGAAGCTAATTTGCGCCTGGTGATCTCGATTGCCAAGAAATACACCAACCGCGGCCTGCAGTTCCTTGATCTGATCCAGGAGGGCAACATAGGTCTGATGAAAGCGGTGGATAAATTTGAATACCGCCGTGGCTATAAGTTCTCAACCTATGCAACCTGGTGGATCAGACAGGCCATTACCCGCTCCATTGCGGATCAGGCTCGCACCATCCGTATTCCGGTGCATATGATTGAGACTATCAATAAGCTCAACCGTATCTCCAGGCAGATGCTGCAGGAAAAGGGCAGGGAACCCACTCCGGAGGAGCTGGCTGCCAAGATGGGGCTGCCTGAAGAAAAGATCCGCAAAGTGATGAAGATAGCCAAGGAACCTATTTCCCTGGAAACCCCGGTAGGTGATGACGATGATTCGCATTTAGGGGATTTCATTGAGGATAGCTCTATCGTGGTTCCTGCTGAAGCTGCTACTTCAGAAAGCCTCAAGCATGCCATCAATACGGTGTTGGATGAAATGCCGCCTCGTGAGGCTCAGGTACTGAGGATGCGCTTTGGCATAGGCATGTCCTCGGATCATACCCTGGAGGAGGTTGGGCGTCAGTTTGGGGTTACCCGTGAGCGCATCCGCCAGATAGAGGCCAAGGCTCTGCGCAAATTGCGCCATCCCTGCCGCTCTGCCGGCTTGCGGGGATTCCTCGATTAAACGGCTCAATGCCATAAATCTAGCGCCAGCCTAGCTGGCGCAGCTACAGCAAGCCCGGGGAATATATCGGGTTTGTTCTTATATAGGCCTGGTCTGTGCCAGGGCTGCGTCTGAGCTGATGATGGGCTAACCTAGGTTGGGGCGGGGCTTTTGCCAAAAAGTTTGGTTTATCTGAAAAGATAAGAGGCCAAATCCCGCCCTGCGGGGCGGGGAGAATGGTAATTTCAGGCAAGGAGGACTTTGACCCTTATCTCCCTTTATTTCCCATTACTCCCATGGATCGCCAAACAGGTGTCGCTGGGGAGCGGGGGGTGCCTGGTGCTTTGCTGGCTGTGAGGAAGGTACCGGGGCGGCTTCCTGAGTTTCATCGGTTGTGTCGTTCCCGGTAGTTTCTGCTGTTTCTGTTTCGTCAGGCGGCATGTCCTCTAAGGCACGCAATCTTGGCAAGTGTTCACCTTGCTGCAGCTCATTGAGCTCAGCTTTCTGCTCTATCGGTGAAGACATCGGGATCATCGGGGCTGCCTGCTCCCCTCCTGGCTGCGTCTGTACATTCTCATGCAGCAAGGTGCGCTGGAACTGACTGCGGGCCAGCTCCTCTTGCCTTAGGATCAGGGCGCTGTCAGTAGGCTGTTTGGCCGTGCGCTTTAATTCTTCAAGTTCCTGCAGTTTCAGCCCGGCAGCGGAAAAACCAGGCAGCTTGGGTTTGGAAGTTGGATGCTTGGGTTTATCCGTAGGTTGCTTGGGGAGTGGGGCATTACCAATGCTGATTGGTTCCCCAAGGTAGGTCGGCATCGCATCAATGAAGTAGACTTCAAACACGCACTTAAGGCGGGCAAAAAATTCACGTACACTTACTTTAAAGTGGGCCAGGGAAGACTGCGGGTTGGCTGCATTAAAGCCAATGGCCTCTATATCATTGGCGCGGGCAATAAAGATAGCTCTTTCGTTGTGAAAGTCCTGCGAGATGATGATCATGTCACGCAGCATGAACACATGTCTTGCCCGCAGCACCGAATCTAGGGTACTGAAACCGGCAAAATCAGCTACGATGTGGTTTAAGGATACCCCCTCATGCAGCAGGGCATTCATCATCATGCGCGGTTCGTTGTAAGACTCATGGCGGTTGTCCCCTGAGACCAGGATATACTGGATTTTGCCTTTCTTATACAGATTGGCCGCTGCCATGATGCGGTTGGTGAAATATTCATTGGGTTGTCCGGGGCCTATATGCGAGGAAGTTCCGAGCAGGAGCCCTACCTGATGGGGAGGGATGTCCTGATAGCTGTCGTAGGTGTAAAAGGCACAGCTTGAGATACGCATTAGTGCCAGTACCAGAAAGATGAAAAATCCCAGTACCAGCAGGGTGCACAGATAGACCAGCGCTTTTACAAAGCGGCTGAATTCTGTACTGAAGTCTTTATTGCGATTAAGCTCGATGTCTGCCACCGCCATTCCCTAAAGCATATGTCTGACAAAGGACAGGGCGCTTACTGCCCGATACATGGCGTTAAGCTCCTCGGCACTTTGTGCCTGTGCCCTGATGGTGTAGGAAATATACTTGCCATTAGAGCTGATTCTGGGTTCACCCTGTACCGCAAATTTTTGGGGATGTGAGGCGGCAGCTAATGCCGCCTGTACCTTTTTGAGGGCATCAAGTTCTACAGCATCGACGATGATACGGAAATCCAGGGTTGCCGGAAATTCAAGCAAATCCTTAAAGCCCTTGGCAGGCTGGTCAAAAATGGTGGTCATGTTTAATCCTGAGTGAAAAACAGGTAGATCTTATCCCACAGCCTGGAGAGGAACCCTCCTTCTGCCACATCCTGCTTGGCACATAAAGGATACTGCGCCAAAAGCTTGTCATCGAGGCGGAACTCAATTACACCAAGCTCCTGTCCGGCTTTAAGCGGGGCGGTAAACACAGCTTGGGTCAGGCGGTAGTTAATTTTGATGCGATCACGGCTGCCGCGCGGTACGGTAAGCTGCACATCAGCAGGTACGGTCAGCTCGACACTGCTTGCATTTCCCATGCGCACTTCGCGGGAGAGAATGGTCTGATCCTTGGCAAAGGGCTGATAATTTTCAAAGAAACGGAAGCCATAGGTGAGCATCTGCTTGCAGAAATCAGCGCGGGCCCCTTCAGATTTAGCTCCGATCACCACTGCAATCAAGCGCATGTTGCCCACCTGGGATGAGGCGGCCAAATTGTAACCCACCGCTGACAGATGTCCGGTTTTGATGCCGTCCACGGCCATGGTTTCATCCCACAACAGGCGGTTGCGGTTGTACTGCTTGATACCGTTGAAAGTAAATTCTTTTTCCTTATAGATAGCGTATTCTTCAGGTAAATCGGCAATCAGGCGGCGGCTTAACTGAGCCATGTCATAGGCAGTGGAGTAGTTATTCTCATCAAACAGGCCGTGCACGTTGGAAAAATGAGTGCCGCTAAGCCCCATGCTCTGGGCATAAGAGTTCATCACGCTGACAAAACCTTGCTCGGAACCAGCAAGATGCAGGGCCATGGCCACACAGGCATCGTTACCGGACTGAATGATAATGCCGCGGTTTAGGTCACCCACCTTGATGCTCTTGCCCACCTCAATGAACATCTTGGAGGAGTCAGAGTAATTTTTAGACCAGGCATCCTTGGGGATCACCACTTCATCATCTTCATGCAGTCGTCCTGCCTTAAATTCCATGCCGATGACATAGGAGGTCATCATCTTGGTCAATGAGGCCGGCCAGATCTTTTTCTGGGCATTGTGCTCAAACAGCACCTGGCCTGAAGCGTAATCCATGAGTACCCAGGATTCGGCATCAAAGACCGGGGGATTGGGGATGACCACCGGGGTATTGGGATCGACGGGTTGCGCAAAGGGATTGGGCGCAGTTGCGTTATTATTGGATTGCTGTTTCAAGGCAGCAAAAGGATCGGGAATGGACGCGTCAGCAGCTGCAGCGCTAAAAACGGCGGCAGCGCAACAAGTGGTAGCAATCAACATGGCTGCACGTAACTTTGACGGCATAATTTCTCCAATAATCAAATTAATATCTGTATCTGGTGCTGGTTTTGGCGTTATTTTACCGCTTTATCAGCGTTTGATGAAAGCATCCTTAAAACCCTGATTGCGCATGTCTGTAAGTACGCGCTGCAGATCTGACTCCGGGATTGGGCCAATACGCACCCGGTATAAACCTTCTTCCGCCACAACCAATATCGGGTATGAGGTATTGCTGCGGTAATCATTCTGTACCTTGGAAGCGCGGGCCTGATCCATGGTGGTGAAGATCTGCACATAGGCGCTTGCCGTGGAGGCTGTACTGTCAGTGGCAGCAGCCGGAGTCGGCTCTGCGTTGCTGATGGTAAATTGCGGTTGAGCCGCAGTGCTCTGAACAGTTGAGCTGCTTGCAGTCAGGGGCTGCTCTTCAAGTGCCGCATGTTGTTCAAGCTTATCTGAAACTGTACCTGCAATTTTGACTGCTGCCGCCCCGGCAGCGATGGTGGTGGCAAGGGAGGGCTGATTGCCGTTATTGAGATCTTTGATAAAGTCCCCGATGGCATCGGCCTTGCTGCTAGAGCCTGAAAGAATGGAGGCACTGCCCTGACCGCTTAGCACGGTGTGAGCCAGATTGGCTATCTGATTGCCCTGCCTTACATCAATGTATTCAAGCTTGACTGTAGCGGTACCCTTGCCGGTCATGTCAATGGCCTTGGCTGCACCTTCAGAGAGATCGATGATGCGGCTGCCATGAAAGGGACCACGATCGTTGACTCGCACGATCACCGCCTTGCCGTTTTCCAGATTGGTGACCTTGAGATAAGAGGGCAGTGGTAAGTTTTTGTGGGCGGCGCTGTAACCTTTTTGATTGTAGACCTCGCCATTGGAGGTTTTGTTGCCATGAAAGCCCGGGCCATACCAGGAGGCGGTGCCGATTTCAAGATAGGAGCTGCAATCCCGCCATACCTGATAGTTTTTGCCCAGCACTGTATAGTTCTTATTTCCGCCACGGGATAAAGGCTCATATTTAACTTTAGCCCCGCCAACACCGTTTAAATTGACTGGCTCTGATTGCGGGTAGGGCTTGGTATTGTCAGGACCACTGCCGTAGGTTGCGCCATCGTCGGCTTTAGCCCCGTGAGTGGCATTGATAACCGGACTTGAGGAGGAGCAGGCGCTAAGCAGGAGCGCACTACAAAAGGCTGCGGCACACAGGGGCAGGAATAAAAGTTTTTTGTTCATGTTTTGAAAAAATACTGCCACACTCAAATAGCGCAGCAAATTACAATAAATTAAATTATGACAGCTCACACTAAAATCCATCTCAGGCAAGAGCCAGTGCATAAGTGTAGCTTTATCATAGTTTACCTGACCTGAAGCTTAGCGTACAGGAAAAAGCAAGGACGTTACTGGACTGATTAATTAGGATCACTGCGTCAGGGGAAAAATAGGCTGCTGAATGTAAGTTAAGTTACTTAAGCTGCACCCACCACAAATTTTCCTGCTTGCAAGTTAAGCTAGACCCTTGATATGCAAGATATGGTAAAAAATAGGTGAAAGCTTACTGTGGTAAATCACGATGGAACTTTCTGCCTTGCCCATCAATAGAAAGTAAAAGCATTGAGCGGGCTAGTCAGGATGGTTGCAGACCCGTAAGCTTCGCTTTTTGCAGTTAATCTTAGGGATTAGAGATAATCAGGATATGTCAACTGATCTGGATATTAATTTAAGCAAGGGTGGATGCTGTAAGACCCAGGCTTTGTGGCAGGACTTGCCCGGAGGGATCAGGTTGCCGCGGGTAGGGCTTGGTACCTGGAGCCTTAGGGGTAAGGCCTGTGAGAGTGCGGTGCTTTCAGCATTGGAACTAGGTTACCGGCTATTGGATACGGCCTCCTTTTACCATAATGAGCGGGAGATTGGGCAGGCTCTGGCTCACTCCGAGATAAAACGCAGTGAGATCTTTGTTACCACCAAGCTCTATCCTGACGAATACGGACATGCAGCAGCTGCCATTGATGCAGCACTTGATCGCCTTAAGCTTGATTATGTGGACATGCTGATGCTCCATCACCCTGCTGGCAATGATGTGCAGGCCTGGTCTGCAGTGGAACAGGCGGTAAAGTCCGGCAAGGCTAGGGTAGGAGGTATTTCCTGCTACTATGAGCGCGAACTCAGTACCTTCCTGCCCAAAGTCAGGCTGCAGCCGGTTTTAGTACAAAATGAAATCCATCCTTTTTATCAGGATCGGGAAACGGTTCGTTTTATACAAAGCAAGGGGCTGGTGGTGCAAAGCTGGTATCCGCTGGGTGGACGCGGACATACCCGCAGGTTACTGGAGCATCCGGTGATTACAGCTATTGCTGGAGCACATCAGGTAACGGCGGCGCAAGTGATATTGCGCTGGGACCTGCAGCATGGGGTATGCGTGATCCCCGGATCGGCAGATCCGGAACATCAGGCGCAAAATCTGCAGCTCTTTCACTTTGCGTTAAGTGAGAATGAAATGGATCAAATTGATGCGCTGGAACGCCGGGAAAAGCATGACTGGTATTAAGCCTCAACGAATTTAGTTGTTGAGCTAAAGGAATGCTGATGGACCTCGCTGCTGACAGGTAGGCAAAGCAGGGGGTGAAATGCGCTTTCACCCCATATTTTCACCGGCAGCTGTCAGGGGGCGTTTAAGGTAGACGTCCGGGAGGCGGCACCACCTGTCCTTGTTCCTGTAATTTATGGTTATAAGCGATGCGGATGAACTCCGAGAGTTCATAGACAGCACGGGCATAAAGTGGGCTTTTGTTGTAGCGCATGATGGCATGGAAATTATTGAGCCCGACCCCGTAACCGGTAGAGCCGTCTTCAAGTTCATAGGCAAACAGGCGCATTTTGTCATCTAAGGACAAATTGACTTTCGTGGATACCCCAGCTGTGTACAGTTCACGCCCGCTCAGCTCCCACTGCCGCTTAAGCAGGGCAGTGGCTTCCCCTTTAACTAAGGCTGGGTAATAAATACCATGACCTTTAAGCCAACCGTGCCCCTTGAAGTAATTGGCCACTGAGCCAATGGCATCCTCGATATCGGTAAAGAGATTGACCTTACCGTCACCATTAAAGTCAATGGCGTAGTTTAGGTAGGAGGAGGGCATGAACTGCCCCATGCCCATGGCGCCGGCATAGGAGCCCTTGACGGTGTTGATATCCCAGTTTTCCCGTTGGCACAGTTTTACAAAATTAGCAAATTCCCTGGAGAAATAAGTTTCGCGTGGCGGGTAATGAAAGCCCAGGGTATAGAGAGCATCAAGTACCTTCCAGTTGCCCATGTTACGTCCGTAGAAAGTCTCAACCCCAATGATGGCGCAGATGATTTCAGGGGGCACCCCCAGCTCTTGTTCAGCGCGGCGTAAAGTCTTTTCATGAGCAAGATAGAATTGCAGGCCTGCCTGAATGCGGGATGTGGTGATGAAGAGCTTGCGGTACTGCCACCAGGGCTTACCCTCATAGGGACGGGTCATGGTGTCGATAATGGTCTGCTGATATTGCGCCTGTGCCAGGGCAGCGTTTAATGTCTGCGTTTCAACCCCGCTGTAGGCAGCAAGTTCAGTAACTGAGGGGGCGGCGTTCACTGTCTGGGGTAAAGCCAGGGCTGAGCATAGCGAGAGGACAGCAGCTACAGTTTTGGCAGCTTGTTTTTTTGATTTCAGGTTCAGGATCTTTATCAAGGTTTAGCTCCTTTTGTTTTTTATACAGTGCCTGCAGCTTACGATCTGAAGGTTAAGGTGCGCTTGTGGGTATGAATGGACATGATGATGCCAAAGCTTACCGCCAAAGTGATCATTGATGTACCGCCGTAACTTATCATGGGCAGGGGCACGCCTACCACCGGTAAAATGCCAGAGACCATGCCGATGTTGATAAAGATATAGCAGGCAAAGGTAAAGGTATAGCTGGCAGACAAGATGCGCTCAAAAGTGGAATGGGCATTGAAGCTGATGATAACGCA
>CALXOT010000077.1 GCA_944390085.1 uncultured Succinivibrionaceae bacterium | reverse complement strand
ACCATGGTCGACACCTGGGCTACCGTCGGTTCCTGTGCCCAGGTGGGCAAGCACGTGCACCTCTCAGGCGGTGCCGGCATCGGCGGTGTGCTGGAGCCAGTGCAGGCCGGCCCTACCATCATTGAGGACAATTGCTTCATCGGCGCCCGCTCTGAAATCGTGGAAGGCGTAATCGTAGGCGAAGGATCCGTGATCTCCATGGGGGTGTTCATCGGTAAGTCCACCCGCATTTACGATCGCACCACCGGCGAAATTTACTACGGCAAGGTACCGCCCCACTCAGTGGTGGTCTCAGGCTCCCTGCCCTCCAAGAGCGGCAGCTGCTCACTTTACGCTGCCATTATCGTAAAGCGCGTAGACGAAAAGACTTTATCCAAGATTGGGCTCAATGAGCTGCTGCGCAGCGCTCAGGAAGAAGCTTCTTCCCTGTAAGCCTGACTTTTTACTAAGCTAAAGCTGCGGCCGCCTATCAAGCGGCCGCTTTGCTTTAAGCCACGCGTTTTACTGCAATCTGCGCTCTGCTATCCCCTGCCTCCTGCCTTTACTCCCATTACCTAATATCAGAGAGGCTACAGCAGCTACAGCAAGCTAAACAAATAAGTTACAGCTAAATTCAGGCCTTGAGCTTATCTGTGCCCCGGCCAGCGCTTATGCCCAATAGCAAGGAGGAACACAATGAGCTTAAGACAGCTGCACCCAACAGCCTTGCCAGGGTATCAATAACAGAAAAGATGAGCGGTGCTTCATAATCAAAGAAGGCAAAACTATCGCGCATGATAAGCTTGTTCAAGGTATCTTCGGTAAACAGCAGGCTAAGGCCGTAAGCTGCCACCACGTAAGAAAACAGCACACAGCCCCGCATCACCGCCTGCCCCAAATTATCCTTGATAAGAGCCTGTACCTTTGAGCCATACAGCCCCGCATGCAGTCCGACAAAGATCAGGAAATATTCAGCTGCAGCCGTATGTAGGCCGCGCATTACCCTCCCCCAGGGCAGATCCAGCCAGGCAAAGACGAAATGGGAAATAAAGATCCCGCTGATGCTCACTGCCAAAAAAGCAAGTACCAGCCCTGACGTAACGAAGGCGCGATAATAGAAATAGGCACTTTTAAGGTACAGCAAATGACCTAGTTGCCAGGCATTGCTTTTTATATGAAATAGCACCGCTAAAATAAACAGCGTGGCCGCCCATTCATGCAACCACACCCCGCTGATACGCATGCACAGCACCAGCACCAAAAAGGCAATGAAAAGAGCGAAAAACATGCTTCTTTTCAGCAGGGCCTTAAGTGGATTCATAATATCTCCTTTAAGCCTGCCCCCGATAAAAGCTCCAGTCACAGCCGCAGCTTACAGGTGGCAACAGGATCCAGTAGTGCTTCAGCCCTGCAAGTAAGGATGCCTCCAGCAGGAGGTTCCTTGAACAGCCTTGTCAGCCTAAAGCTCCAGATCCTGCAAAAATTCAGTGATCTCGGCGGCACTGTCTTCATCCTGGGCATCAGAGCCGCGCTTGGCAAAACCGTCGAGCACCTTGCTTTGCGGCAAGGCTGCTTTCAGATCAGTAAGGGAATGACCGAAACGGCTGCCCTCATGGGTGGTGAAAGGAATGACAGTTTTACCGTTCAACGCACCGGTATCAAAGTAAGTGGCAAAGGCCATCGGGTAAGAGCCCCACCAACAAGGATAACCGACAAAGACCACATCATAGGCGGACAAATCAGGCACTTCCTTAAGCTCAGGACGGGCACCTTGCTGCTGTTCAGCCCGGGCAATCTCAGTTACCTCATCATAATCATTAGGATAAGGCTTTACTTGCACTAAGGAAAAAAGATCAGCCCCGGTATCCTTGGCGATAAGTTGAGCTAAGTATTCAGTATTTCCCACCGGATGCTCCTGCTGCCAGTCATCTCCACCAATGCGGTTTTGCGCCAGGGTATAGTACAGCACTGCAGTCTTATGGGAGGAAAAATCAGCGGCCACGGCCGTTGATGCTGCAGAGCCCAGCAGGCAGCTTACAGCCAGGGCACAGGCAGGCAGCACATTGCGCAATTTCATAATGATCTCCTTTAATGTAAATCCTGATTGAAACTTTGCCAGTAAAAATGAAACCTGTAGGAAAGTCCTGTCAGTTTCAGCCTTTTTTGCAGTGTAAATATTTCTGCTGCGTAAGAAAAATACTATCTTTTTATGCACTGCCATAAGTTCCGGGCATAGCTGTTTTTTGCCTTTTTCTACCTGCTTTCCTATGCAGCGGGGCAATCTTAGCCAGAATATCCGGCTCCAGATTGCCCCGTCGATACTATCCTTTTGTTTGTTTGCTTGCTTTATCTGCCTGCAGGATCCTTATCTGCAGGCAGCCCGCATTATTACAGGCAGGCTTTGGCGGCCTCCAGGGCCTTGGCATAATCAGGCTCATTGGTGATCTCAGGCACTAACTGGGCATAAGCCACCTTGCCTTCCTTGTCGATTACAAAGACGGCACGGGTCAGCAGGCCGCGCAGCGCACCATCAGCGATGGCCACACCGTAATCCTCGCCAAAATTGCCGTCACGGCGGAAATCAGAAAGGGTACGCACATTCTTGATCCCCTCGGCCTGGCAGAAACGACCGGCGGCAAAGGGCAGATCTTCGGAGATACACAGCACCTCAACGCCAGCAAGGGCAGCTGCTTCCTGATTGAACCTGCGTGCAGAAGCGGCACAGACGCCAGTATCCAGGCTCGGAACCACTGACAGTACATACACCTTGCCCAGATTCTTAGATAAGGTGAACTCACTTAAATCAGCGGCGCATAAGGTAAAATCCGGAGCCTTGCTGCCCACGGCAGGTACATTACCAGATACTGAAACGGCATTGCCTTCAAAAGTCACGGTGCTCATTTAAAACTCCTTGCTGGCAGCTTCAAAAGCTTGTCTTGCTGCCTTAAATAAAATTCCTGCTCCAAGCTAAACCTACAGCAAAGCTCATGTTAACTGTGCCTTAAGCTGAGACTTAACTGTATTTCCAGTTGTCGCTACACAATATAGACCATTTGACAGCCATAAGACCGATAAAAAAGCGCAGCTGCAAAAAGCGATCAAAAACGCCAAAAAAGCCCGCCTGCCCCCTAAACCTGCAGTAAAGCTCTATCCTGACACCCTTCCTGGCCTCAAGTGCGGTGATTACTGAGGCTAAAGAACCATAGTACTACCATAGTGCTACTGTGATTAGCGACGACAGGATCCTGCTGCCAGCATTTTCCGGGGTGCAGATAAATAACTACAAAATAAGGCGGCAAGCGCCGCCTTAAGCATCGAGAGAGAAATATGAAAACCGCTAGAATCTAAAGCTTTGGATGAAAGTTTTTTTTGCAAAAACTTATCTAACATCGACAACTGCCTTAAATCACCACCAGCTCACCTTCAATGGCACCGGCCTGATCCAAAGCCTCCAGCACTGACATCAGATCGCCCGGAGCCAGTCCTACTTCATTCACTGCGCGAACCAGATCATCTAAGGTAGAACCGGTGTCAAACTTGAACATCTTGCTCTGGCGCTCATTTACCTGAATGTTGGAGTTGGGCACAATGGCAGTCTGCCCCTGACTGAAGGAATTTGGCTGCGAGACCTGCGGATCTTCAGTCACCGTGACAGTAAGCCCACCATGGGTCACTGCCACCGGCTTTAAGCGCACCATACTGCCAATGACGATGGTACCGGTACGGGAATTGACCACGATCTTGGCCTTGTCCTCACCCTCCTTTACCTCAAGGTTTTCAAGCACAGACAGAAATTCCACCCGCTTTGCCGGATCACGCGGTGCCCCGACCCGGATAGACACGGCATCCTCAGCTAAAGCGGTATTGCGCCCGAAGATCTCATTGATGCTATCAGCCACGTTTTTGGCTGAAGTAAAGTCCGGACGGTTTAAATTAAACACGATGCTGTCAGAGTGCGAGAAATTTGACGGCACCTCCCGTTCCACAATGGCACCATTGGCAATGCGCCCAGCTGTCGGGGTATTGACAGTAACCCGGGAGCCGTCAGCTCCCTCCACCCCAAGGCCGCCTACCACTAAGGATCCCTGGGCAATGGCATAGACATTGCCGTCAATACCCTTGAGCACCGTCTGTAACAGTGAGCCACCGCGCAATGAGGTCGCCTCACCAATGGCCGACACCGTGACATCAATGGTCTGGCCGGGCTTGGCAAAGGGAGGCAGCTCAGCATGTACCACCACCGGAGCTACGTCCTTAATCTTTAAGTTGGTGTTCTCATCAATCTTGATACCAAAATTATTGAGCATGGATCGGAAGCTTTGCTCTGAGAAATCAGAGTTCTTTTCACCGGTACCGGCCAGCCCCACCACCAGGCCATAGCCGATTAACTGATTGGCACGCACGCCCTCCACCGAGGCCAGATCCTTAAGGCGCACGGCCTGCACCGGACTTAACATCACTGCTGTCATCATCAGGCTGAACGCTACCAGCAGGGATTTAAACATTTTGCCTGACATGCCGCCCTCCTTTAGAACAAGATATTAAAGGCGCTGTTAAAGAACTTAGACAGCCAGCCACGTTCCTGCGTGCTGGCAAAGTCGCCGGTACCGCCATACTGTATACGGGCATTGGCAATGCGCTGCGAGGATACGGTATTGTCAGAGTTTACATCTTCCGAGCGCACAATGCCGGTGACGCGGATATATTCATTACCATTATTAAGCATCAGCCATTTTTCCCCTCGTACCACCAGATTACCATTGGCCAGCACCTTGATCACCGAGACGGAAATTTGACCTGACAGGCTGTTGGATTGCTGGGCATCACTGGAGCCGTCAAAATTGGAACTGTTATTCAGACTTAAGGTAGGCACGTAACGGCCGATATGAGCAGTACGCCCGGCTACTTCCACCTCACCCATGTTCATGCTGTTATTCCGATCAAGGGTAGTACCTGCGTTCTTGCTGGCTGAAGTAGATTCTTCAAGCTGTACTGAAATCAGATCGCCCACCCGGTGTGCCCTGGTATCAGTGTAAAGACCATTATTGGCACTATACGGATTAAACAGGCTGCCGGTAGGCACCGGAGTGCTTAAATCTTCCTCCGGCAGGGCCGGGGCAAAGGCTGGATCATCTGGCTTAGGGTCAAAGGTATCAAGTGCACAGCCTGGCAGCAACCAGGCCGCCGTAAGCGCAGCTAAACATAAATTCCATTTCATTCTCTCTCTCCTTCCGGCAGACTGACGTCAACACAGCGCCGGTTTTCCGCCTTACACAGGCGCTCTGGCAGGATAAAAGCAAAATAGATGCCAAGCCTAATTTTTCACTACAATTGGCAGCAGCATATTACCCCGCTCCTTTTTTCATTGTTGAATGATTGAGACTTTGCCCAAAATTTACCAGTTACGGCCGTTTGAATTGGCTGCAAGAGTATTTATTACTTTTGATAGCGAAAAAAAAATGACACTGCATTTAAAATACGGCACTATGCGCCACCACCCACTGCTTTTCTGCAGGATAGTGAACAAACAGGCTTTTTTCTGCCCTTTACCATTTGCGCAGTTATTTCCTGTACTTATATTAATATTAACGCGCCATCCTTTGAGCTGAAGGATGGCGCATGGATGATCGTTTTTGCCGACTAAAAGCCTGGTCTTAAACTACCGTTTTGCCTGATCTATTAGGTCGAAGAGATTAATGATCCCATCATCTCATCTACGGTAGTCAGAACCTTGGAGTTCATCTCATAGACGCGCTGGGCCGTGATCAGGTTAACCAGTTCCGTGGTCACCTGCACATTGGAACTTTCCAGCATGCCCTGGCGGATGGTTCCCATGCCATCCTCACCGCCGATCCCCTGCTGCGGGGCACCCGAGGCTGCAGTCTCAATGTAAAGGTTATCGCCAATAGGCTCAAGCCCTGAGGGATTGATGAAATCAGTTACCGTGATCTGTCCAAGATCCTGGCCTGCCGGATCGTCAGGCAGCTGTACGCTGACCTGCCCGTCCTGACTTACAGTAAGCCCGACCGCATTTTCAGGCACCTGCATCTGCGGCAAAAGCGGATAGCCCTGTGCCGTCACAATGGTGCCTTCCTCGTTCTTGGTAAACTGGCCGTTTCTGGTATAGGCCGTGGTGCCATCAGGCATTTCAATCTCAAAAAAGCCGCGTCCCTGAATCATCAGATCAAAGCTATTGTCAGTCGTTTCCACATCGCCCTGATTGAAGTTTTTCTGTGTGGCCACCACCCGCGAGCCTGCACCTAACATCAGACCTTCTGGCAGGTAGGCATCCGCAGTGGAACGGCCGCCTGGCTGGTTGACCTTCTGGTACAACAGATCCTCAAAAATAGCACGGCTTCTCTTATAACCCACGGTCGAGGCATTAGCCAGATTGTTTGAGGTCACTGAAATATTGGTCTGCTGCGCATCAAGACCAGTCTTACTGATCCAAAGTGCCGGAATCATCTGCTCTCCTCCTAACTGTAGCGCAGCAGGGTATTCTGCTGCTGATCCATTTCGCTGGCAGTCTGCATCATTTTCACCTCAGTGTCATACTGCCGCTGGATCCTGATTAAATTGGTAAGTTCTTCCACTGGATTGACATTTGAGGCCTCCAGCATGCCACTGTCCACCTGTACGGTGTCATCAAAAGCAAGGGCTGTGCCATTGCGTGAACGGAAAAAGCCGTCATAACCCTTCTCCAGTTGCCGCGGTTGCCCGCGTACCAGCTTGATGCGGGCAAATTCCTCCACCACGTTGGCATCCGCCCCTTGCGGACGTCCGGAAATTACGCCATCACGGTTTATCTGCAGGCCTTCAAGGGGCTGAGGCAGTACAATCTGCAGCCCATCTTCATCCAGGACATCATGCCCGGTAGTGGTCTTGAGCACACCTTCACTGTCCACCATCAGGTTGCCAAAGCGGGTATAGGCCTCATTGCCCTGCGCATCGCTGATTGCCAGCAGACCATCGCCGTCGCGGATAGCAATATCCAGCGCCCGGCCGGTGGTTTCACGTGCACCCCCTTCCATGTTGTAGCCAGGGCGTTCCGTCATGGCAAAAGCACGGCTGGGGTAGGCATTGGCAAAAATGGACATGGCGCGGCTGTTCTCAAAATCAGCCTTAAACCCTGTGGTATTGGCATTGGCCAGATTATTGCTGCGCACCGCCAGGCTATGAAAGTTTTCCTTCGCGCCTGACATTGAAATCCAAAGCAGCCTGTCCATGGTAAAAATCCTCTTAAAACTACTGCCATCATCAAAGCAAATGACATGCCAACAGCCCTAATTCCTAAAATTAAGCTTATAAAACAGTTAAGTTTAACCAGGTAAAAAACTCAGTTGTCCCGCTACAGCCAGCTCAAGGCGGAAATTTGACAACCATAAACGGTGACTTGCCCAAATTCCACTGCAGCTCTCACCCCGCTTTTGCCCTGCCTGCAACAGCCCACCTGCAGGCAGCTTTACCTATAGCGCAGGAAAATAAAGACTGATGTACTGCCTGTTTTAGGGATCCTGCTGCGTATTGGCCAACAGATCCTGCTATTGCACAGCAAGACCTTCCTCCCCGATCCTCTAGGCCATGGATTAGCGCTGCGACAAAAATAAAGCCTGGAACAGTGCACCAGGCTTTGTAAAGATTTAGTTGTTCTTTAGTAGACCAGATCAGACCGAGATTTCAGATACATTACCGATAGAAACCTCACCACCACCGATCAGGCTTAAGATGGTATCTGAGTAGGTATTACCCAGGGTTACCGATCCAATAGTGGCATAAGTCTTGACCGGTAGCGAAGTGGTCTTACCGTCTACTGTAGCAGTGGCCTCAATGGTGTAATTACCAGCTGAAGCATAAGTGGCATTGCCTTCCTCATCCACCGACAACACGCCATCCCAGACGAAATTCATCTCATCGCTGCCGGAATCTGCCCCGTATTCAGCCACCACCGAGCCATTAGCGTCCTTGACCACAATCTTTAAATTCTCAGCCCCATCACCAGCATCCACCTTGGCCATCACCGCTGACTGTCCGTCAAAATAAGCCTCATCACTGTCGATTAACACAGAACGGCCTACTAAGGAGGAGGCGGTTAAGGCGGAGCTAGAGTTAACGGCTGAAATAATGTCTGTAAGGCCTTCATTAATGGTAGTCAGGCTCTCTACCATTGAAAGCTGCGACATCTGTGACACCATCTGATTGTTATCAACCGGGGAGGTCGGATCCTGGCTTTGCAGCTGCGTGGTCAGAAGGCGCAGGAAATCTTCCTGATCAAGGTACTGATCATTAGTCTGAACCGACTGTGCCTGTTCTGAGGCTAAATAAGAGTCAGTCTTACCGATGGAGTTGTAATCAAAGCTGCCGTTTACTGCTGAAGTCATAGCAAAAACTCCTTGCCTGTACGCCTGTCCTGCCGCCATGGCAGGTTCTGACCACTTAATTCAATAAGCGTGCCATGATGTTAAAAAGCCTTGCTCTTTTAACTCATCCTTTTGAATTAATGTGATTTTTTAGTTCAAATTTGAACTTTATAAGATCAAATACTGGCCCGCTCCCTGCCATCATACACCATCCTTGCCGCCTGCTGCGGCGGCACATTTTGCCGCCCCTAGCTCCACTTCATGATAATTATTAGCGACAAAGCGGCAAGTACCGCTTGCCATCCTTGCAGCATTGCTAAAATAGCTACGCTCAAAACATAAAATAAGATAAAGCCTGTCTGTTTACCGCAGCAGGACTGACTGGAGAAAAAACATGGATAAGTTTTTACAAGAAGTTGCCCCGGAAAAAGCTTACCGCCTGCTGAACTTAGGCGCTACCTGCTTCGTCTCGGCAGCCTTCAACGGTGATGGCGACGTGATGCCTGCTGCCTGGAACTGTGCCCTGGATTTAGCTCCCTGCAAATGCACCGTGGTGGTGGCCCGCGATCATTACACCCGCCCTCTGATGGAAAAGAGCGGCTATTTTGCCATCAGCCTGCCCACCGTCAGCATCGCCAAAGTAGTGATGCAATTGGGCTCCGTCAGCAAAAACGACGTCAAGGACAAGCTGGAACAATCCGATGCTAAATTCTTTAAGCTAGACGGCTTTGACATGCCCTTAGTATCAGGCTGTGCGGCCCATCTTATCTTTAAGATCATCCCTGAGCCTGAGATGGAGCAGAAATATGATCTGTTCTTAGGTGAGTGCGTCAAGGCAGTGGCCGACAGCCGCGTCTTTAGGAATGGTCACTACTACTATGATGCCAGCAATCAGGATCTGCGCACCCTGCACTATGTGGCAGGCGGACATTTCTATGCCTTAGGCGAGGAAGTGCTGGTCCCGGGTTACGACGATTAACCTACCTACTCAGACTTAAGTTACTTAGATTACTTAAATTACTTCAGTTAATTGAGTAAGTTAATTTCCAATTTAGACAAGCTTAACCAGCTAAGACCGCCACTGCCTGGCACGGCGGTTTGTCTTTCACCAGACCTACTGCCTCTGTTTGCTAATGAAAAAACTCGCTGATGCTCTCACGCTCCAATGGCGGCAGCCCCAGCCGCGCCCTTTCTATATTGAGCAGGTTTTCCTCATCACTTTCAGTATCAATGCGCAGGAAATAACCCTTTTCCTCAAGCGCGGCAGCTAACACCTGCGGATCAACCCGCGGTAAATCCTTACGCTTTGACAGCGCAAACACCATCACAAACTTCGGAGCCCCAAAGGCATCGAGCAGCCCGCCCGGCACACAGGCAAACACGTCCTTTTCCCGTAAATACAGATAAGCCCGCGCTTTTTTCAGGCTTTTATAAACATATACCAGCTCAACGCTCATGCCAGCTCCTAAATCCTAAAATATCCGGCCTGCAGCCCTCTTGGGAACTGAATCCTGCCAGACTGCCTGACTAAATTATACGGGTAAAGCGCCTTTTTCACGAGAAATCCTGAGAGTTTTGCCGCGCTGTGCTAAAATTGCCGCAAATTAAACGTTTATCTGCCGGGCGCACTATTTTTACCTGATTATGACCGATACTATTATTGAAGAAAAATCTGCCCAAGCCTACGCAGGCGGCATTTCCCGCACCGGCTTTTCTCTAAACGTCATTGATCTGCAAAGTGGCAGCCTTGATGATTTGCCGTTAATCCTGCAACAGAAGATAGCGCCCAATCATGAAGCCTACCGCCACCACTCCTTCGTGCTGGATATTTCACGGATCAGCAATTTAAACTCCCTGGATTTTGCAGCATTGCAGCAGCAATGCCTGGAATATCAGATCTACCTTATCGGCGTATGCGGGGTGACCTCAGAGGACGCTGCCGCCCTGCTGGCACAAAAGGGAGTACCCCTGGTCAATACCAATAAATATGCCCGCGTGCGTGAGGAAAACCTCAAGCCCAAGGTGGTAGTGGAAAAAGTTGAGGTAAAAGTACCGGTAGAAGTCCCGGTGGAAGTCAAGGTACCCTATGAGGTCAAGGTACAGGTACCGGTGCCGGTCAATCAGCCGCTGACCGTGGTAAACCGTACCGTGCACTCCGGTGAGACCATTTCAGCCCCGGGCAACAGCGTGGTGGTATTTGGCTCGGTTGGCTCCGGAGCACGCATCATCGCCTCACATCACATCATCGTATTTGGTGATATCAAGGGCGGTGAAGTTTATGCCGGCAGTCCCCGAGACGCCAGCGATCCCGGATACACCGAAGCTTTTATTTATTCGGCAGGTAAATTCAATCCCTCCTTAGTGTCCATCGCAGGCAATTATCAGACCGCTGAGGACATGGAAAGCGATCCGCTGATAGGACCACTGCAAGGCAAGGACGTTTGTGTGGTGGTGTCCCTGGAGGGCACCTCGCTGCGCTACTGGCAGGCCGATGAGTTCGCGCCGAAAAAGCCGCGCCGCAATTAAACAGATTACTAATTCAAAGGAAAAATTAAAATGTCTGATAACAAGGAATTAGAACAGGAACAGCAACAGGCTACCCAGGATCTGGCAGAGCAGGAACCAAAAGAAAAACCCGAGGCTGCAGCAAGCGCTGAGGATAAGAAGGCTGCCACTGACAGCCCTGCCCCTGCTCAAGCTACTGCTGAGGAAACTGAAGCTCAGGATACCCTGCAGCATGACGTACAGCCCTTTAAGGCCCGGGTGCTGGTGGTCACGTCAGGCAAAGGCGGCGTGGGCAAGACCACTTCCTCTGCCGCTATCGCTACCGGTCTTGCCTTAAAGGGGCATAAGACTGCTGTCATCGATTTTGACGTCGGTCTGCGTAACCTTGATCTCATCATGGGCTGTGAGCGGCGAGTGGTATATGACTTTATCAATGTGATCCACAAGGAGGCCAAGCTCAATCAGGCCTTAATCAAGGATCGCCATGTCGATAACCTGTATGTGCTGCCAGCCTCACAGACCAAGGACAAGGATGCCCTGACCCTGGAGGGTGTCGGCCGGGTGCTGCGTGAGCTCGATAATGCCGGTTTTGAATACATCGTCTGCGACAGCCCGGCCGGAATTGAGTCTGGTGCCCTGATGGCCCTGTATTATGCTGACGAGGCCATTGTCACCACCAATCCTGAGGTCTCCTCGGTACGCGACTCCGATCGCATCATCGGTATCTTGAACTCCAAGTCCCGCCGCGCCGAGCAGGAATGGGAGCCAGTGCAGGCTAAGCTACTCCTGACCCGTTATGTACCCCAGCGTGTCAGCAAGAATGAAATGCTGTCTGTGGAGGACGTACAGGAACTGCTCACCATCCCGCTGTTGGGCGTGATCCCTGAATCACCGGACGTGCTTAAGGCCTCCAACGCCGGCAATTCCATCATCCTGAATAAGGACTCAGATGCCGGTAAAGCCTATGATGACGCAGTGGAGCGCCTGTTGGGCAATGAAGTGGATCTGCGTTTTGTCACCGAAAAGAAAGGTCTTTTCAGCTGGCTGCTTAAGAAATAAGAGAGGCCTGCGATGTCACTTATTAACGTAATTTCAGAGGCAATTTTCCGCAAGGAAAAGGAAAAGTCCGCCCGTGAGGCGGCCAAACAACGCCTGCACCTGGTACTGATCAATGACCGGGCCGGTTTCAATACCCCTGATTTCCTGCCCAAGCTGCGCATGGAGATCATTGAAGTACTGAAAAAGTACGTGCCGATAGCAAGCGAGGATGACGTGGAGGTCAATATCGCCCGTAAGGACGAAACTTCCATCATGGAGCTTTCGGTATCCCTCGACCGTAAGCAGGACGGGGATCAGAAATAGCCTTTACTGCCGCCGCAGGTGTTCCAAAGCCAGGGCGGCAACAACTTTTGCTACAGCCCTGCAAGGAGCGTAAAAACTCTTTACAGGGCTTAATTTTTGGTTACAATATCCCCCGTTCCTTGAAGGACACGCCCAGGTGGTGAAATCGGTAGACACAAGGGACTTAAAATCCCTCGGACCTTATCCGTCCGTGCCGGTTCGATTCCGGCCCTGGGCA
>CALXOT010000076.1 GCA_944390085.1 uncultured Succinivibrionaceae bacterium | reverse complement strand
CTTTTTGCACATGACATAAGCGAGGGAAGGGAGGGCATCGAGAGCGCTCATAACTGCCTCAACTAGTAAATTAAATTATCTGCTAGTATAACAAAACAAGATGAAGGAACCCACATAAAAAAGGCTTAAATAATAGTAAATTAGGTGTATCAACCAAGGGCAGTGTTTACTAGTGGGTAAAACGCGGGATTGAGTATGCAGCCTTATGCTGAGGATTTTTCCTTTGCTGAAACTACTTATTCCATGCTCGTGGAAAATCTCGTAAAGATAATAAAACTCCAGATAGCAATGCAGGTACAGGGGGCTGACAGAGGGATGAACTACTTACGTCACCAGGAAACTGTGCCGAAAAGACTGCTGATTGCCAAAATTTAGCTGGCGGTTACAGCAGCTAAATCGGTTTTAGCACGTCTTATCCCTGGGCATAAAAAATCCCCCTCATCTGAGGGGGAAATGTATTCACAGATAATTGATTACAGCTGCTTTGGCAATTATTTGCCAGCGCGGGCTGCAGCGTCCTCAATGGAGATCTTGGCAGCGGTGGCCTTTAAGTCTTCCATGGAGAGCTTGGACATCTCAACCATTTCCTCGGCAGTGAAAGGCAGCTGATCAACGAAGTATTTCTCGTAGTCCTTGTAATCGTCTGCAGAGGAAACATACAGGTACGGGAAGTTTACGTCCTCAAACTTGCCGGCAAAGTCGGTGTAGTTGCCCTTGATGGCGTTGTATACCATCATGAAGGCGATCAGCGGATCGCAGTAGTGACCGCCAGACTGACCGGCCATGGATCCGTTGGCCAGCCTTTCGCCTAAATCAGGCAGGAAGACAGTGGAGACCACGTCGATCGTCTGGGTCTTGCCAGCACGCTCTACAGCGGCAATAGCACCTAACAGCGGATCACCGCCGCCACCGGCCGGAATTAAGGCATCCAGGTTCGGGTTGGCAGCCATTAAGGCTTCTGCAGCCTTTGAACCGCCTTCAGAGGAGGTGCCTGCATACTGCGGCTCGGTTAAGGTGGCCTTATCATCCGGGTGTTCTGCGTTCCACTTCTCTACGCCGGCCTTATAGCCTTCCCAGCGGCCCAGCCAGGTGGCATCGCCCTGTTCCCAACCGATCAGTCCGATGTTGCGGTTGCCCTTTTGCAGCAGCATGTTCATTAAGGTTTCGCCGTTTTGCGGCTCATTTTCATGTACTGCACCGATGAAGTAAGGAGAGTCTGTTGCAATCTGATAGATGGCCGGGTTGGCATCCTTGGAGATAATGCGGAAGAACTGGGTTAAATAAACTTCGTTGTCATTGGCAGTCTTGATGGCTGAGATCATCTCAGTGTCAGAGCTATTGCAGATAATGATACCCTGGCAGCCTGCGGCCACCAGCTGCTCTACTGATGCGGTGACCTTCTCAGAGACGTGAGCCTGATCGACGTACTGGATCTCAACGCCCAGGGCTTCAGCAGCGGCATCCAGCACGCGCTTGCACTGTGAGCCTAATACGTCAGTGGATGACCAGATTGAAATACCGATCTTGATGTCAGAATTTTCGATGGCCATGGCGCTGGAGCTGAAACCGGCTACAGATGCGGCTAAAACGGTACCGGCCACGGAGAGAGCAATTTTCTTTAATTTCATGAACTTTAATCCTTCCTTATTTGATTGGCAGCGCCGGCGCAGGAACTTTGCGGCTGCTGTATGAGCACATCATACTGAAATGGAATACCGTAAACGTCTGCACAGATCACAAAAAAGCGGGAACAGGTGTTGCCGATTGTCTGAAAATCTCAAATTAAAATCTTTTAATAACAATTAATAATTTTTGAATAATTTGATTTACAAAGATTTTACAAAATATGCAAAATTAGATCTGAATCGCAAAATGCGCAAACTGTTGCGCATGGAGGAAACAGCTTGGATTAATGCTGAAAAAACGGGAAACATTAATGCGGTCTGTCCCGCAATAATCCTTTGTTTACCGCATATATACGGCAAAATGTACAGTTCATAAGAATGTGACGAACTTCAAAAATTTGCCTGCGTTTGTTGCAAAAATGTGCGCCGGGTTAAATTATCGCAAACGTTTGCGTGACTTGATGGGGCCTGCCTTAATAATATTGCACAAACTGTTGCGCGGAGGATCTGCGCAGCCTGTTATACGGGAAGGAAGGTATTAATATGACTGCTTTTAAAAATCTGTCAGGCGCCACCAAGGGCTACATCGTGTTGATAGCCCTGGTAATACTGTCCTGGCTTATCTTCAAAGTCCTCACGCCGCATAATTTCGGCTCGCCGGAACATTTATTAAGTTATTTCCAGGCAAGCCTTATTGCCACTGTCGGTGCAATCGGCTTTTACTTTGTGATGGACATGGGCTTGTTCGACTTCTCCATCGGTGCGAACATCATCCTCTCCTCCATTGTCGGTTGCCAGCTGGCCACGCAATTTGGACTCGGTTATCCCGGTCTGGTGATTGGTGCGGTAGCCACCGGTGCCTTAGTTGGCTTGTGCAACGGATTTTTCTATGTCAGGCTGCGCATCCCGTCAATGATTGTGACAGCAGGCCTGGCCCTTATCTATGAGTCACTGGCCAATTACATTGCAGGTGGCATGGAGCAGACATTGCCTTCAGATCTGCGTGGCCTTGGGCAGATGCCGGGCAACATTATCCTGGCCTTCGTGACCTTCATCATTGCCTGGATGGTGCTCAATTACACCAAATTCGGTACTTATACCTACGCCATTGGCTCTGATGAGTTTGTGGCCAAGAACATGGGCATTAATGTCAATAAGTTCAAGGTGCTGGCCTTTATCCTGTCAGGCGCTTTCTTCGGGGCGATGGCAGTGCTGACCATCAGTTACGGTTCATCCATGGTGGCCGTGACCGGCATGTCTTCCATGAGCCGCAACTTCATCCCGACCATGGGCTGCTTCTTCGGCCTGGCCTTCATGAAGTACGGTATCCCGCTGCAGGCCATTATCTTAGGTGAGTTCATCGTGAACATCATCTTCTTTGGTTTCATTTCCTTAGGCGCGCCGACCGCCATTCAGGACGTGATTACGGGTCTTGCCCTGCTTATCATCATTACTTTCACCACCAAGGTGAACAAGGGCGAAATCGTTAAGTAAGGAGGACGCGCAAATGACTGAAGAAATCAGACTGCAGGTAAAGGATATCAGCAAGACCTTCGGTATCACCAAGGCGCTGCAGCATGTGTCCTTCAATATCAACAAGGGCGAAGTGCATGCCCTGATTGGTGAGAATGGCTCGGGTAAATCCACGCTTACCAACATGCTGACCGGTATTTATTCGATGGAAAGCGGTACCTTTGTGCTTGATGGTGAGGAAATCCATCCTAAGAATCAGGTGGATGCCAATAACATGGGTATTTCCATCATTGTGCAGGAGTTAGGCACCCTGTCCGGGCTTACAGTGGCGGAAAATATCTTCCTTGGCCATGAAGATCGCTTCATCACCATGGGGATCCGTAATACCGTGAAGATGAACGCCGAAGCCAACCGTCTGCTCAAGGCTTATGGCTTTGACAATATCCAGGCTCACAAGATGGTGGATGAGTATAACTTTGAGGATCGCAAGCTAATTGAGATTGTCAAGGCCACTTATTTCCATCCTAAGATCGTGGTCATCGATGAGACTACCACCGCCCTGTCGCAGGAAGGACGTGAGGAACTGTATAAGCACATGAATCGGATCCGCGAAGAGGGCAATACCGTCATCTTCATCTCCCACGATTTGCCTGAGATTTTAGATAAGTCCGATACCATCACCATCCTGCGTGACGGTGTTTACATTGACACTGTCAAGAGCAAGGATGTAAGTGAGGAGGACTTAAAGCGCCTGATGGTCGGCCGTGAGGTGACCGGTAAGTACTACCGCGCAGATTATGGTGAAAAGGTTTCAGATGAAGTGGTGCTCTCGGTGCGCAATGTCAGTGTACCAGGTCTCATCCACGATGTATCCTTTGATCTGCATAAAGGTGAAATCCTAGGCTTTGGCGGTCTGTCAGAGTCCGGTATGCACGAGGTGGGCAAGGCTATTTTCGGAGCCAGCTATGACAGAAGTGGCAGCGTCACCCTGGCAGATGGTACCGAGATAGTATCCATTCCGCAGGCTATCAAACACTCCATCGCCTATACCTCAAAGGACAGGGATAACGAGAGTATCGTTATCAATCAGGCCATCCGTGACAATATTGCCCTGCCTTCTTTGGACAAACTGACCCGCTGGACTAAGCTGCCATTTATAAACTGGCGTGCTATCAAGGAATTTGCGGCCAAATATGCCAAGGAAATGTCGGTGAAGATGCAGGGGACAGAGCAATTTGTCTCAGAGCTTTCTGGTGGTAACAAACAGAAAGTGGTGCTGGCACGCTGGATCGGCAAGGATTCTGACATCGTGGTGCTCGACAGCCCGACTCGTGGTATCGACATCAAGGTCAAGCAGGATATTTATCAGCTGATGGATAGGATGCGTAAGAATGGCAAGTCGATCATCATGATCTCCGAGGAGCTGATGGAGCTTATCGGTATGTGTGATCGCATCATCATCATGAAAGAAGGCACGGTCAGCGGTGAGATCCCGCGCAGCCGTGAGCTCAACGAGCACAGCCTGATTGATATGATGGTGTAAGGAGGAATGACAAATGACTGATACCGGCTTAACTAAAGAACAGCAGGTCTTAAAGGCACACAAGGCCAAGCTTATCCGCTCACTGCTGCCGATTGCAGGCCTGATCTTGGTCTTTATCCTGTTCAATGTGCTGACCAATGGCCGCATGATTTCCCACATGCATCTTGCCATGTCGCAGGTCTATGTGATCATGATTGCGTCCATGGGCGTGTTCTTCATCATGACCATGGGCGGCCTTGATTTCTCGCAGGGCTCTATCCTGGGTATCTCTGCCATCGTGGTGTGTTATCTGTCAAATTACAGTATCCCGCTTGCTGTAGTGGGAGGCATGGTGGCAGGTGCAGCCATTGGTGCGGTCAATGGTTACTTCTATGTCAGGCGCAAGATAAAGTCCTTCATTGTGACCATCTGTACCATGTTCCTGTTCCGTGGCCTGATTAAGTACCTGACCACCGAAGCTCCGGTAGCCGGCTCCCCCTATCTGGTCATGATGGACAGCACTCAGTTCAAGGTGATCTGCACTGCTATCGTAATCGTGATAGGTTATGTCTGCTTTGTGCACACTAAGTTCGGAACTTACCTAAAGGCAATTGGCGCAGGTGAGAAGGCTGCCATGTTTTCAGGTATCCGCACTGATCGCATAAAGTTCATGGTTTATGTGCTCTCTGGTGCCATTACCGGCTTTGCAGCCTTCATCAGTGCCATTAAGGTAGGCTCGGTTACTTCATCAGGTGGCAATCAGCTGGAGACTCAGATCTTAATTGCTCTGGTGTTAGGTGGTATGCCGATTTCAGGTGGTGCCATGGCCCGCTTTGGTAATTGCGTGGTAGGTTCGCTGCTCTACGTGATCTTAAGCAGTGGTCTTACCATGATGGGTTTCAGCACTCAGACCATGCAGCTGATTCAAGGTGTGGTCTTCCTGCTGTTCGTGTTTATCTTCGCGGACAGAAAGGCCATTCAGGTGATCAAGTAAAAAAGCAAAAGATTAAGGCGTCCTCAGCCTTAACTGGGGGCGCAGCTTTAGCAAAGGTTTTTCAATAACGGCAAGGATTTTTAAATAACTTTTGGGAGTATTAGCGCAAATGGAAAAGTTATATTTTGTAGTTGGTTCTCAGGATCTGTACGGCGATGAATGCCTGCGTCAGGTGGCAAAGGATGCCGCTGTAATGAATGACTTCTTTAATGAGAAGTTAGGCGCTAAGGTCAAGTTTGAGCTGATGCCGACAGTGATCAACTCAGAGTCCTGCATTGAGGTACTGCGTAAGGCTTCCTGTGATGATGACTGCATCGGTGTGATGACCTGGATGCATACCTTCTCACCGGCCAAGATGTGGATCAAGGGACTGCAGGAGCTGCGCAAGCCCCTGTTACATCTGCATACTCAGGCTAATGAGCGTCTGCCCTATGACAGCATCGACATGGATTTCATGAACTTAAACCAGTCAGCTCATGGTGATCGCGAATATGGCTTTATCCTGGCCCGCATGCGCATTGCCCATCAGGTGGTGGCAGGGTACTATCAGCATGCTGATGTATTAAAGCAGATAGGTCAGTTCATCGATGTGGCTCGCGCCATTAATTTCTCCCGTCATCTGAAAGTTGCTTCTTTTGGTAACAATATGCGCGAAGTGGCAGTGACCGATGGCGATCGCGTAGAGTCGCAGATCCGTTACGGCTGGGAGTGCAACTATTATCCGATAGGCGATTTAGTGACCATCATCAATCAGGTGACTGAGGCTGAAATCGATGCCAAGATGGCTGAGTATACCTCTAAGTACACCATGAAGACTGATCGCGTGGATGCTGTGCGTGAGCAGGCCAAGTATGAAGTAGCTTTGGATAAGTTCCTGGCAGAAAAGGGGATCGGCGCCTTTGCTGACACCTTCCAGGATCTGTATGGCTTAAAGCAGCTGCCGGG
>CALXOT010000075.1 GCA_944390085.1 uncultured Succinivibrionaceae bacterium | reverse complement strand
AATGTCATAACGCTGCCCCTGCTTCTTTAGAGCGTAAACCTCATCCTCATAAAATTCAGATGAGGCACAGTCAAGTCCCAGGAAAATATCCTTTCCCGGAGTAAAGCCTGCTTTGACGATGGCCTCCAGAATAAGTTCCATGGCCTCTTCATGGCTGTGAATGGTAGGGGCAAATCCGCCTTCATCCCCTACCGCAGTTGTCAGCCCCCTGGAGTTTAAAATTCCCTTCAAGGCATGAAAAGTTTCAGCACCATAACGCACTGCTTCCCTTAAGCTCGGAGCGCCCGCCGGAATAATCATAAATTCCTGCAGATCAAGATTATTATTGGCATGGGCACCGCCATTGATGATATTCATCATCGGTACCGGGGTATACATGCGCCCACTGCCCCCTAAATAACGGTATAGGGGCTCAGCACACTCATCGGCTGCTGCTTTAGCCACCGCCATGGACACTGCCAGAATGGCATTAGCTCCCAACCGGCTCTTATTATCAGTACCGTCAAGTTCGATCATGGCCAAATCAACTCCTGCCTGATCAAGCCCTTCTCGTCCTGTCAGCAGTTTTCTGATCTCGGTATTAACGTGCTCCACAGCTTTGAGCACTCCCTTACCGCCAAAGCGGGATTTATCCCCGTCACGCAGTTCAATGGCCTCGCGCACACCGGTGGAAGCACCTGAGGGCACTGAAGCACGGCCACAGGCACCAGACTCAAGCATTACATCACACTCCACAGTGGGATTGCCCCGGCTGTCAATAATTTCCCGGGCCTTGATCTCAGCAATTGCGCTCATTAAGTTTTTCCTCTGTTTTCAAGTTTAAGTTGGCTATGACTAATTTTAACCCTTAAGTTAGCCTGACGCAACTAAAGTTAGCAGATGCTTACAAACTTAATGTTTTTACACCGGATTTGCTGGCAGCATACTGCCAGATCTGGGCACAAGGAGGAAATTACAGGTGAAGACGCCGGAGCATTTCCCCGGCCAAAGTAAGATAAGAGCGCGCACCTAATGAAGATTTATCATAGAGCATTACCGGGCGGCCTGAGGCTGAGGCCTCAGAAATCACTGCAGCAAAAGGAATAACGGTTTCACACAGTAATGGACCGAGGCTGTGCAAAATATCCTTAATCAGCGCAGATTGTCCTGCCCCTTCATCAAAGAGAGTACGTACAATGCCAGTAACTTCACCACCGAACAATCCCTGTTGCTGCAGTTCCTCTATTTTCTTTAACAGATAACGCAAGGAATCAAGTGCGTAATATTCGCAAGGAGAAGGAATAAGCACTCCGTCTGCTGCGCATAAAGCCCCGATGGTTATCAGATCCAACGCAGGCGGGGTATCTATCACTATCAGATCATAAAGCGCGCGCAAAGGCTGCAGCTGTCTGGACAGCCACTGCTCTGGCAGGATGCTTTGATGAAGTCTGGCCTGAAGAGCCGCAAGATCATAATCTGCAGGCAGCAGATCAAAACCCGCCCGCCCCAGGGGCACAATCATTCCAGAAAAGGAAGAAATGTCCGCATCCAATGCCTGCGACAGCCCCCGCCCATCCAGGCGGGGGATCTTCAGTGCCACAGTGGCATCTCCTGAAGGATCGAGATCAACCAGCAAGACCTTCCTGCGCGTCAATGCCACCGCACAACTTAAATTAACGGCCGTAGAAGTTTTGGCACTACCACCTTTTTGATTGGCTATACACAACAGCCGTGCGGTACTCATTGTTTACTCCCAGCTACTGCCGCCATCGGGGTCAGCGTTTAACTTCATGGAGTTCCACAGACGGTTGGTGATCCGCGACACCTTGGAGGTAGGAGGCTTGGGGAAATAAGTCTTAGCCAAAAGCTCCGGTGACAAATTTACGCTCGGATTGTTTTTTAAATCCTCACCTAAATTTGACATAGCTTCAGTAACTGGCAAAATATATTTGATTTCATTAGAGATATTAGTTGCAACCTTACTGTCCATCAGATAATTGAACCAGGCATGAGCATTGTCATAATGCTCTGCCCCAGCCGGAATGGTCCAACAATCAAACCACAGTAGTCCCCCTTCTTTGGGCAAAACGTACTCAATGGTGTAGTCACGTTTGGCCTGCACTGCCCTGTCAGCTGCCTGCAGGATATCACCGGAATAACCGATAGCCACACAGATCTCACCTGAAGCCAGATCATTTATGAAACGTGAAGAATGGAAATAAGCCACATTTGAGGCAAACTTAGTTAAAAGTTCCTGTGCTTCCTTATAATCAGCGTAATTTTCTGAAGTCGGGTCCTTGCCCTGATAGTGCATGACGGTGGAAATAATCTCAATGGGAGAATCAAGCACCCCAATCCCGCATTGCTTTAACTTATCAGAGTTTTCCTTTTTAAATAAAAAGTCCCAGGAATCAACCTTATAGTCAGGTCCGAAGATCTCAGCTATCTTTTCTTTGTTATAACCGATGCCCACCGAGATCTCGGTATAGGGATAAGCATAATCATTGTTAGGGTCAAGCGTCGCCAAAATCGCCAGCCGCTGCTTATCAAGATTCTCCCAATTAGGGATCTTGCTCTTATCTATCTTCATCAGCGCACCAGCCTTGGCCAGGCGGGGCACATAGTAGCTGGTCATCATGCAGGCATCAAAACCAGAATGTCCTGACAGCAGTCTCGCTTCCACCAGTTCATTGGAATCAAATAATGCGTAATTGCTTTCAATACCAAGAGCTTTTTCAAAGTCAGCCACTGTATCCTGGGCGATATAATCACTCCAGTTCCAGATGTTTACATCAGCAGCCTGCGCTGCGCTGAGCACGGTCAGCGCAGCTGACAGGGCACATACCTTGCATAATTTTTTCATCAAATATACGGCAAGGAGCTCCCCTCTTCTTTAAGCTTGGGAAGGATTGCCGTCCTCCGTTTTTCTAATTGCGGTTAAACAGGTTCTGCGCTTTTCAGCCAACTTTAATTTCTTGCAGCTTATTCCTGCCCCCGGCCATGTCCGGTGAGCCGGGCAGCTGCAGCTTTTCACCTATATTCATAACA
>CALXOT010000074.1 GCA_944390085.1 uncultured Succinivibrionaceae bacterium | reverse complement strand
AGGGCGCGATAGGCATTGCCAGAAAAGAACTTGGCGACGAGTGGCTTAGGTCATTCCTAGCCAATGGGGGGCGCGTGGACCGCCCCGTAGTGATACGCAATCTGCACTCCAAGCTGGATTGCGCAGCACTGCTAAAAAAGGGCTGTCGAGCCCTTGAAACCCTATGCGTAAGCGTAGGGTAGTTCATAAACACATAATAAAACAATAAATTAATTTTAAAATACTAGGTTTGACAAGCTTCACTGACTGAAGGCTTATCTGTAAAATGATTAAAGCTGTAAAGTGCTGGACTTCAGGCGTTATCTTGCTAGAACAAAGAAAACAGATTGTTTTGAGCTTTGTGGGGCATGAGTGCACGGCATCTTAAATCTGGCTTTGTAACAAAAGGCTTATCAAATGAATGCTGAAATGACTCAAAGAGTGTCAGTTATTCTTGACAAAATCGAACTGGAGCTGCGCCGTTTGGGCTATTGGCGTGGAGAGGCCGGACGGCCGGATGCACAGGCCTTTTGCTCCACTGTGCCTTTTTGCCTTGATAGCATGGAGTTTTGGCAGTGGCTGGAGTATGTGCTGATCTCGCGCCTGAGGGAGCTTATCTTAAATGACAGTCCTTTGCCTGAGCGTATGTTGACTGCACCTATGGCACAGGAGTTTTGGCGCGGGCGCTGGGGAGAACATAAGCAGCTGATTATGCTGTTGCGTGCTCTTGATGACTGTTTTGCCCGTTAAAAAAGCATTGATGATGAATTTAGGCATCAATTTTGCTATTTTGTATGCATATTAAGATGCATAAAATATAACTTTATATAAGTGGCAATAATAAACAACTTGTAGCAACATAGTCAGAAAGTGGCACTTTTAGATTCAGTCCGCCGGCGCATCAAGATGCCGGCAGTGATCAGCTCCGCCTTTGATAAGGCTAAGGCCAATCCCCGGGTAGCAAAAGGTCTGGCCATTGGCAGCACTGCCTATAAAAAGGCTGCAGTGCTGAAGATGGGCACTCCGATCCTGGTGCTTGCCTGCCTTGCCATGATCACGCTGCCCATGCCGCCGATGCTGCTTGATCTGTTGTTTTCCTTTAATATCTCACTGTCCATGGTGGTGCTGTTGGTCGCCATCTATGCCAAAAGACCACTTGATTTCGGATCTTTCCCCACGGTATTGCTGCTGACCACCATTTTGCGCTTGTCCCTGAACGTAGCATCCACCAGGGTGATCCTGATCCATGGCCAGGAAGGTACGGCAGCTGCCGGGCATGTGATTGAATCCTTTGGGCAGGTGGTAATGGGCGGCAGCTATGTGGTCGGCATCATCGTGTTCTCTATTTTGATGATCATCAACTTTGTGGTGGTGACCAAGGGCGCCGGCCGTATTTCTGAAGTGACGGCCCGTTTTACCCTTGATGCCATGCCCGGCAAGCAAATGGCCATTGATGCAGACCTCAATGCCGGACTTATCAATCAGGATCAAGCCAAGCAACGTCGGCAGGAGGTCACCCGCGAGGCTGATTTTTATGGTTCCATGGACGGTGCTTCCAAATTCGTTAAGGGTGATGCGGTAGCCGGCCTTTTGATCCTGATCATCAATATTGTTGGAGGGATCATCATCGGAACGCTGCAGCATGGACTGCCGCTGTCTGAAAGTGCGCGCATCTATACCATTCTCACCATTGGTGACGGCCTGGTGGCGCAGATCCCGTCCCTGCTGCTGTCGGTGGCCTCTGCCATCATTGTGACGCGCCAGACCGGTACCGAAAAGGAAATGGGGCAGCAGGTGATGGGGGAGCTATTTTCTGAGCCTAAGACCCTGTATATTGTGGGCTCGGTGCTCTTCGTGATGGGGATTGTGCCGGGCATGCCAACTTTTGCCTTCCTGACCCTGGCTTTAATTGCATTTTCGCTTGGTCGCTTCATTGCTTATAAGCGCAAAAAGGCTGAGGCTCAGGCGGTGCAGGCTGAACTTAAGGGCGACAATCTGCCTGTACCTGAACAAAAGGAACTGTCCTGGGATGATGTGTCTGAGGTGGATGTAGTGGGGCTTGAGGTGGGCTACCGCTTAATTCCGCTGGTTGACAAGGCACAGAACGGTGAGCTTTTGGGCAGGGTCAAAGGCGTACGCAAGAAGCTGTCCCAGGATTTGGGCTTTTTGATCCCACCAGTACATATCCGGGATAACCTTGATCTGGGACCGAATTTTTACCGGATCACCTTAATGGGGGTTACCTTCGGTGAGGCTGAGGTCCAGCCTGATCGTGACATGGCGATAAATCCAGGTCAGGTCTTTGGTGAAATTAACGGGATTAAAACCAAGGATCCTGCCTTTGGCTTGGATGCCGTCTGGATTGCCAAGGGGGATAATGACCGCGCTTTGGGGCTTGGTTACACCGTGGTGGACTGTTCTACCGTGATTGCCACTCATTTATCCCAGATTCTGGCTAATAACTGTGCGGCACTGCTTGGACAGGAGGAAGTTCAGAACATCCTTGATATTGTCGCCAGAGCTCAGCCCAAGTTAGTCAATGGCCTAGTGCCCGGAGTGGTTTCCTTAGGGCTTCTGACCAAGATTTTGCAGAACCTGCTGCATGAGGGTGTACCGGTACGCGACATGCGCACCATCCTTGAAACCCTGGTGGAATACGCGCCCAAGTCCCAGGATCCGGAGGTGCTGACTGCAGCATGCAGGATCGGGCTGCGTCGCCTGATTTTGCAGGATATCTGCGGAGGGGCCCTGGTGATCCCGGTCATAACCTTAGCCCCGGATCTGGAGAAAGTGCTGCACAAATCACTGGAGACCGGTGGTGCCAGCGGCATTGGCATCGAGCCCGGGCTGGCTGACAGGCTGCAAAAATCGCTTTATGATGCTACCGCCAATCAGGAAATGGCGGGTGAACCTGCTATTTTGCTGACTTCCGGTATCCTGCGCTCCACGCTGTCGCGCTTTGTCAAAAATACCATCCCGGGGCTTCGGGTGCTGTCCTATCAGGAAATTCCCGATGACAAGCAGATTAAGATAGTGTCCGTGGTCGGTAATCAAAATGGCCAGCTGGACCAGGCTTAAGCCAGCACAGTTCCGGCATCTGGCAAGCGCACCTTAGAAAAAGGCAAAATGATGCTG
>CALXOT010000073.1 GCA_944390085.1 uncultured Succinivibrionaceae bacterium | reverse complement strand
TCTTCTGGGGGTAAACGTTTTTGGACAAGATCATACTGCGTTACCTCTGCTGGCGATGGTGCCGGCACTGAGATCATAGATACATCAGCAATCAGCAACAGCCGATGTAACATCGACGTTCCGCTTTCATCCCCACGCTCACGCATGGGGAATTTCGCGGCTTTCAGTTAAAATTTCTCGCAGGAAAAAATTCAGGGCTGCAGTTCAAAAGCCCAGAGCAAGCTGTTTTTCACATATCTGTGCTAAAAATGACATCAAAAAACATGATGCTGCTAACAATTATATTTATTTTCAGCTGCAAAAATGACAAAATCATGTTAAGAAAAAGAAAAAATGCTCCGGGAGGTTGGCATTATGTTTACGATTCGACGCGCACAGCTGTGCGATCTCAGCGCCATCAAGGAACTCTCTGCCATTACAGTGCCGCAGGCCTTTGAAGGGATCCTGACTACGGAGCAGATAGACTATCTTGAAGATCTGGCTTACTCTCAGGACAATTTAAGCCACAGTTTAAGCGAGGGACAGATTTTCTTTATCGCCAGCGCTGACGGGGAGGACTGCGGTTTTGCCTGCTTGCAGCAGGAAGGGCCAGATCTCTTTCATATGCCTAAAATCTACGTACTCTCCAGGATGCAACGCCAGGGCATCGGCAGTGCGCTAGTAGAAAAAATAATTTCCCACATCAAGGAAGTACACCCGGGACCCTGCGCCTTGGAAGTTAACGTCAACAGCCATAACAGCGCCTATAATTTTTATGTAAAGCGCGGCTTCAGGCAGGTACGCGAACGCACCATTCCCTTTGAAAATGGCTTTGAACTGACCCAACAGGTACTGCAGCGCCTGCTCTAACCTCAGCTCCATAGGCCCCGCTGGTGCCGGTGCTGTTTTTCCCGCAAATTTGAGGACAGGACCTGATCCAGAGTGCATACCTGGATCAGGTAAAGCTTTTACAAGCTCAGGATCCCAAACTGAACAGCGCATCGAGCTGGCGGTTTGACAGATCTCCAATCCAGTTTTCACCGGTATTGACCGTCATGTCAGCAAGCTCACGCTTGCTTTGCAACATTGCATTGATACGCTACTCAAAGGTGTTGGCTGTAATAAAGCGGTATACCTCGACATTGCTCTGCTGCCCGATACGGTAGGCGCGATCTGTAGCCTGCGCCTCCACTGCAGAATTCCACCACAGATCATAATGAATGACCGCAGAGGCTGCTGTCAGATTAAGGCCGGTGCCAGCTGCCTTTAAGGACAGCACCATGAATCGGTGCGAGCGTTTGTTCTGGAAATTATCGACCATCTTGCCCCGTTCGCTAACCGAAAGAGAACCATGCAGGAAATCAGGCGTACGCCCGCAAACTTCCTTCAGCCAGTTTTGTATCAAATAACCGGTTTCCTTGTACTGCGTGAAGATCAGTGTCTTTTGCCCGGCACTTTTAAGCTTGGCACACAGCTCAATCAGACGCTGGGCCTTTACTGAAAACTTGGGATCTGCGTAATCGTTGTCCTTTAAGTACTGTACCGGGCTGTTACACAATTGTTTTAACTGATTTATCAGGGTGATCACCAACGCCGAGCGTTCATAGCCATCTAAATGCCTGTTATTAAGCCGTGCCATGGTATTTTTCACCAATGACTTATAGATAGCGCTCTGCCTTACAGTGAGGCTGCACAGTTCATCACTTACTATCTTATCTGGTAGATCCGAGATCACGCTTTTGTCGGTCTTTAATCGGCGCAAAATAAAAGGCGCAGTCAGCTGTCTGAACTCCTGCAGGGCCTTGGGATCGTACCTACTTTCTATCGGATCGGCAAAAAGGGTGCGGAAAAAAGCACGGGAGCCCATGATCCCGGGATTGGCAAAATTCAGAATCAACCAATACTCCATCAAGCGGTTTTCCACCGGGGTACCGGAAAGAGCTAGTTACCTAATAACGTCTGTGGTTTAAAGGATTTAAACCACATGACCGACAACTCTAAAAGAACCAACAAACCGGATGTAACCCAGGATAGTTTCAATCAGGCCATAGAACAGCTCAGAGCCAAAGGGCAGCCCGTGTCAATCCGCAACGTACGCAGTCTTCAAATGAACGCATCAGCCTGTTAATCCGTGAGTACCAGCATAGAGCCTTTTTAGCGTCCTTTGAAGGAGAAATGCCTAAGTCATTTCAGGAAAAGGTCTTGAGTGCGGCACTGGAACTATACCATGATTTTGAAAAGCTGTGGAATGCTGATCGCTGCAGGCTGCAAGACCAGTTTGACCATAAACATCAGGAAATCACAGAGCTTATCCGGGAGGCAGATGCTAAAACCGCAGCCATGCAGGAAAGAGCAGTCAGAGCTGAGGCTGAAGCTCAAAAGCTGCGTGAGGAGAATGCAGAACTCAGACATCGTATTAACGCATTGACTGACAGTTTAGCAGCACAAAATGCTGAGCATGGTAAGTTAGCGCATCAAACTGCAGAGCTCCTGGCCAGGTTTGACTGCATCCTAACACAAGCTCCTGAGCTGAAAAATAAACTTGCAAGCTAGCAGACCAGATTTTACCCTCTAGTCATAGTCCTCTGGTTTGGAGGGCTGTTCAAGCCTCTTAATAGCCCTAGTAATCGCATCCCAGGCTTCACGCCACCTAAAAAGCCCCAACCTACTTATAAGACCCATGTCCGTGAAAATGTGTTCTGCGCACTGAATAGGGATAGCCAAAATGGATCGCGGTGCAATATTCGCAGATCAGGCAGCAAGATCTACAGATCACGATGCAAGATTACGCGATCAAGATACAAGATGATGGTATTGCTGACGAATCGTGCTGCAGGTGAAAGAAGATCCGTGTGTTGACAAAATATCCAGATAAAGACAGAATGAAGACAGGAACATTGAAGGGGAAAGAAAGACCCCCTGATGGGACTGAAATTCACACCAAGATGATCTGCTCTCAGAAGCATTCCTAATGGATCATCTTAGCAAGATCCTCAGATCATCTTAGCAAGGCTCTACACGGTGAAAAAACCGGAGAACAAGTCTGATGCAAGGTTACGCACTTGCACCCCCTGAGCGTGCGGTTCTGACATACTGCGGTACTCACCACGCCCGCCATTTTCTTTAGTGAAAACCTGCCAGCGCAAATCAGGAGCAAAGCGGATGCGCCCCAGATTATCAATACGCAATAGCACCTGATTGTCAGCATACTCCGGCAAATCACGATCCTGCCTGTCATCAAGTTGCGCCAAGGCCAAACGGGCAGCTTCTGTCATCACCTCTGCTAACTGCACACGCAGCTGTCCCTGGGTATAACCTGCCGGCATCTCACATGAACTACCCTACGCTTACGCATAGGGTTTCAAGGGCTCGACGGCCCTTTTTTAGCAGTGCTGCGCAATCCAGCTTGGAGTGCAGATTGCGTATCACTACGGGGCGGTCCACGCGCCCCCCAT
>CALXOT010000072.1 GCA_944390085.1 uncultured Succinivibrionaceae bacterium | reverse complement strand
TACGGAGCGGTAGTTCAGCCGGTTAGAATGCCTGCCTGTCACGCAGGAGGTCGCGGGTTCGATTCCCGTCCGTTCCGCCACTTAATTGAACTTAAAAGCAATTCAGGAGCCTGCGGGCTTCTTTTTTTGTCTGTATTAGTCTATATATCTAAAAACTAGATTAATATAATTAATATGAACTGTCTAACACGTTTTAACTTTATGGATTTCATGGTCTGGCGCTAAGCGTCAAGCCTGGGGCTTGCAGGGCTTACTGCTCCGGAATAAGAGTGCACCAACACAGGGACTCTTGTGCACAGTCCCACATGATGCCACAATGTGCATAAGGAGAAGATATCTTCATGTCAGCCTCAGTAATTAAGATTGGCCATGTTAACTTAGCCCGGGGCTACAGTGCCGCCGAGCAGCAGACTTGCCTTATTGTCCGCAATTTAGCGCAGATGGGAGTGCAGCAGATATTGCTGTGCCGTGACAACAGTCCGCTTATCTCCAAGCTTAAGGGGACGCCCTATCTTAAGATCATCAAGGTAAGCGGAGTCAGTGATCCGCGCTTTTCAGCCCATTTCAGTGTGGCGCGCCGGGTCAAGCTGATTGCAGCTCATGATGAACACGGACTTAACTGGGCTTTCGTGCATTTCATGATGTTCGGCTTAAGCTATGTGCCCTGTTTGCATGACAGCTTTAATGGCACAGCCTCCTTATATCACCGAGCCCTGTTTTCCTGGGCGGCAGCCGTGGTCTGTGCCAGTCCGCATGGTGCTCAAAAGCTCAGCTCACTCTTTGGTATTCAGGCTGAGTTGATCCCCAATTCAGTAAATGATCTCAAGCCGTTCAGGCCTAATGTAGAGCGCCTCAAGGTTCCTTACACCCAGCGGCTGCTGGTAGGTCAGATCGCGCCACTAGTAAACCGCATTTACTGTCAGTCCGTGCTGATTGACGCCACCAGGCTGCTTGAAAATAAGATCCCTGATCTGATAGTGCTGATCATCGGCGACGGGGGTGATCTGCAGCTGTTAAAGGAAAAGGCACAGGGACTGCCTAATATCAAATTTATTTCGCTTAAAAATAACAATTTTGTAGCTGACTATATTGCAGCCCTTGATATCTATATTAATCCGGAAAAAGAGGGTGACGAATTTTCAGAACAGATCCTGCTCGATGTCCTCGATCTGGAGGTGCCGGTGATCTCTACCCGGGTGGAGGGTGTAAGTGATTTTATATCCCATGGCCAGAACAGTTATGAGATAAAGCCCGGTGACGCACAGTCCTTAGCTGAGGCCTTGCTTTTCATGCGTGATCATCCGGCAAAGCGCCGTGAGCTGACGGCAGGTGGCCGCCGTACCGCCGACGAACGCCGGCCTGAGCAGACAGCCCTTGCCTACTATAATCTGTTCCGCCGATTGTGTGCGCGCTGACATTGAAAGGCCATTTCGCTTCTTCTAAAATTCATCCAAGGAATGCAGCTGCTGGGCCTGTTTGGGAATTTTCTATCTGAGCTTGCAGCCGCTTGTTCATGCCTATTCAGTACTCTTGCGGAGGTGTTTGATGAACAGGAATCTGTGGGCGTCTTTTAAGCTGTTTGGAACTTGCCTGGGGGCAGTGTTGTGCTGTGCGCTGATTTCTGAGGCTAATGCCTTTTCTTTCCAGACAGACGGATCACGTATTAATACTGTAAAGAAACTGGTCCTGCCGGACTATTCCCGTACCCAGCGTCTGGGCAGCGCTGTTGAAGGGTATTACGACTGTATCGAAGGCACGCAGCAATGGGAAGCTTTTGAGTCTGAAGAAGACAAGCAGATAGTGGAATATAACTGCGCGCTTAAAGAACATACTACCTACTTTTCCGGCATGGGCCCGGAAATTGAGTTAATCCTGAACATGCAGATAGCCGGGGCAGTGGCAGGGCAGTCCTTGCTTGGTACTCTTGATGATAATCAGAAGCAGATCCTAAGTCAGATTAATGCCAAGGGGATCGTCACTTTTGATAAGGTGGAGCTGTGTCTGCAGTTTGCGCAGGATCTGACTGACAGTGACAATTATCTGCTCGATTATATAGGCCTTGATCTGTTCTATCCTGATGGTACCGAGGGCACCTTCCCGCTCTATCATTCAGCTCTGCAGTCGGTATATGACGACGGCAATATGTTTGATACAGAGGAGGGGGAAGAGCTGGTGTCTGATTTGATTAAAGCAAGAATTGGGGCATTGGAACAAGCCTCTGCAGCCGAGTAATAGGGTTATATAGGGGCTGGGTACAGCCCCTTGCCGCCTGCCCTGCAGTCCTGACACAGCAGTCAAACAGCAGGAGCAAACTGAAACAGGCGGGGCCTATTTTTGCTTTGCCTGCAGCTGTGACGCCTGCTCAGAGCGCAGCGTGCAGCCCTGTTGCTTTACGTAGAGCGCTAAATACTTGTTGACAGTGTAGGAGGCAGAGGATACTGCATTCCAGAATCCCCAGCGCCCGTCCAGGATCCCGCGGCGCAGCAAGTATACCCGGATAAAGGTAAACAGCCCGCGCAGAGGGATCGATGTAAGGCTTACCTTTTTGCCCCGCGCCGTTTTCTCCTCAGCAAAGTGCAGGGCATAGTTCTTCTGTTTTTCCAGGCATTGCTGCATGCTCTGATAGGTGTAATGCAGCAAGGGCTGCTGTAAATAGACCGTAACGCTGCCTTCAGGTTCCAGCAGATGCTCATGCACCCTGGCGTCATTGAACATGGTAAAGCTCTTTTTATAGCAGCGCTTGACGTAGTCCGGATACCAGCCACAATAGCGGATCCTTTGCCCGAACAGATGGTTGCAGCGGGGCAGGGCAAAGATCTCGTTGCCCTGCGCCTGCTTTAAGGCAGCACGCAGCTCAGAGCACAGCGCAGGAGTCAGCCGCTCGTCGGCATCGAGGTGCAGGATATAGTCACCTGCAGTAAGCTGTTGCGCCTGCTGGCGTTTGATACCCCAACCCTGCCAGGAATCGAGATCAACCACCCGCGCTCCGGCTGCTCGCGCCTTTTCCCTGGTGTCATCACTGCTCTGCCCGTCCACTACCAGGATTTCAAAGGCAAGTTCCCGGGCAGATTCGATGCAGTCCGTGATATTGGCGCTTTCATTGCGGGTCAGGATAATGACACTTATCTTAGGCTGGGTAGCGGTGCTCATGCCTCAATCCTCAATCAAGCAAAGGCTAGCACCGTCCGGCTGAATCGGAGGCAGGCCAGCTAAGGTCTGGTAGAGCAGAGTACAGGCGGTAAGCGCAATGGCCTCACGTTTTTTCTCCTTTAAGGTGACGTTGAGGCTGCTGTGATAATGCCAACGCCTGCCTGCCCTGAGATCTTCGAGGATAAAGTCCTGTCCGTTACCGTCATCACTGCGGTTTACGGTATATACATAGCGGCATTTTGCCGTGAGTTCTGAGCGCAGGGAGGAGCTTAGGGCACAGTCTGACCTGGAAATCAGCGCATGCTCAATATTAACGTGCGCAGCGAGCTGTTCTGCCAGTACCCCGGCGGTGGCACTGTCAAAGATCATGAAGGGCTCATTGTTGCTCAGCTCTGCGATGCGCTGAGCTAAATTAAAGTCATCTTCCAAAATAAGGTAGGGTTTGAGCTCGCGCCTTATGATCTCAAGGCCCTGCTGCTCTTCTGCGGCAGTGGCGTTATGCTCAATTAATTTAACTTCAATCAGGGGATAAGCTGCCCGATAGCCCAGTACCAGGGAAGGGGGCAGGCTATAGGCGTTTAAGGTTTGACCTATCTTGGATTCCGACACCCCGAAGGAGAAAAAGCGCCTGACTTTAGTGCCTGAGGACAGTCCCAGGTGCTCAATCAAATAGGGCTTGATGGCATCAAAGTACATGCCCTTGAACTCAGAGGGCACCCCGGGAGTGAAAAAGCAGGTGGCCTTATTGATCTTAAGATAAAAGCCGCAGGCAGTCCCCCGCGGATTATCGATCATCACCGCGCCCTCAGGCAGCATGGCCTGCTTGATGTTGCTTTGCGGCATCTGCCGGTTGCGCGCCTGATGCCAGGCCTTGAGGCGTTCCAGCCAGGTTTCGTTTAAAACTTGTTTTACCCCCGCAGCCCGGGCAGCGGCTTCGGTAGTATTGTCATCACTGGTAGGGCCAAGTCCGCCATTTACCAGAATGATGTCGGCCTCACGCGAGCGTTCGTTAAGAAGGGCAGTAATATCTTCCAGCCGATCACCGACCGTGTGCCGGCGGTAGGGCTGCAGACCCAGGGATAAAAGCTCCTGGGAGAGAAAGCTTACATTGGTGTCAGTAATAAAGCCGGTGATCACTTCATCGCCGGTGGAGACTATCTCAAGCTGCATCGTTTTGGTTCCTGCTTGCAAACAATCAGTAGATGTCTCTATGATACAGCGAATCGAATCTGTATTTGCGAGGTTACCATGCCGATTAAAATCCCAAACGGCCTGCCGGCTGCTTCAGTGCTTACTTCTGAGCAAGTGTTCGTGATGACTGAAGATCGCGCAGAACATCAGGATATCCGACCCCTGAATCTGTTGTTTTTAAACCTGATGCCCAAGAAGATCGCCACTGAAATACAGTACATGCGCAAGCTGTCCAATACCGCGCTGCAGATAAATATTGATCTGCTGCGGGTGGACAAGCATATTTCACGCAATACTCCGCAGTTGCATCTTGATACCTTCTATCACGATTTTGAGGATGTGGCAGATCGCTTTTATGATGGCATGATTGTGACCGGGGCTCCGCTTGATCAGGTGAACTTTGAAGATGTGACCTATTGGGACAAGCTGGAACAAATGATCTCCTGGTCTGCAGAGCATGTTACCTCCACCCTCTTTTCCTGTTGGGGTGTAGCCGCAGCTTTAAAGGTCTTTTATAACCTGCCGATGTTAAACCGCAAGGAAAAACTGTCCGGGGTCTATCTGCACAACCGTGCTCATTCCACCGATCCCCTGATCCGTGGTTTTGATGATGTGTTCTATGCCCCGCAGTCCCGCTTTATCGATTTCCCTACTCACATCATTGAGGACAACACCGATCTGCATGTGCTGGCTGACTGTCCGGAAGCCGGGGTGTTTCTGGCAGCGAGCCCAGATGGGCGGCAGGTCTATGTGACCGGGCATCCTGAATATGATTCCCTGACTTTGGCTGAGGAATACCGGCGAGATCTTAATGCCGGTAAGAACCCGCATATCCCGGTCAATTACTTCCCGCATGACGATCCTCATTTTGCCCCGCCCTGCACCTGGCGCAGCCATGCCTCACTGCTCTTTGGCAACTGGCTTAACTACTATGTCTATCAGGTTACGCCGTATAACTTTGACAAGCGTATCCCGGAACAGGAATCGCCGTTACGTTAAGGGAGGTCTTTGGCAGCTGCAGGTAAGTGCAGGCTGCCTCTTCAAGTCCCGGGAAATCGGCTCCTACGATTTTAAGGTCAAGCTGTCCGTCTTCAGGCAAATAGGGCAGCAGGATAGCGCGTACTTTGGCAAACAGGCGCATGAAAGCCTGCAAATATAGTGCTCCGATGCCCTGGCGCTGCAGACCGTCCCGGTACAGCAGGCTGCGGCAGATGGGAAGGGGCAGTCCGCTTTTACGGCTTACCTCCTGATGTACCTCATCCATGCCACCGCGCAGTAAGGCTATCTGTCCGTTGCTTGATGGGATCAGCACGGCTGTATTGCCTGCAAACAAAGTGATGGCTACCCGCATATAACCTCCTGGATTATTTCCTGTGTTTAACATCTTATCCGATGCTAGTTGTATAAGTTATCTCTTAGCTATTATTAATAATACTATTAATATGCGTATATGACAATAAACTTATAGTTTTTTATAAAAATATGTCAATAAGTGCAGATAATCTGTCCTTTTGCTGTAGGTTGATATTCATATGCTGCATCAAATAACAACAATGTAAATATTGATAAGGAAGAAAACACGGCAGGGATCGCAAGCGGCGCGGCAGGCCGGCTTTTTTGTTAAAATAACAAGTTTTAAAACATTGATCTTATGCTGGTGCTGGGGTTACAAGCCTCACGGTGATTTTTATTTAAGTTTTGAGGCAGCATTTGCTGCCGTTAGTTTGTGGGTAGGTTGGCATGGATAAATTTCAAATAACAGGCGGCGCTACGTTAGCCGGAGAGGTGACAATTTCAGGGGCAAAAAATGCAGCGCTGCCCATCATTCTGAGTACCATGCTGACCGACGAACCGGTGGTACTGAGCAATGTGCCAGATCTGCGTGACGTCAAGACTTGCTTTAAGCTGCTGCAACTTTTGGGCAAGGAATGCACACAGACCGCTGCGTCCACTTATGAGATTAAAGGAAGGGTGAACTGCAAGACTGCCCCTTACGAGCTGGTTAAGACCATGCGTGCTTCCATCATGGCCTTAGGTCCACTGACAGCTTATCTGGGGGAGGCTGAGGTATCGCTGCCAGGCGGCTGTGCCATCGGTGCCCGCCCGGTGGATCTGCATGTCAAGGGCTTGATGGAGCTTGGCGCCGAGATTTCCCTCGATGAAGGTTATATCCGTGCCAAAGCTCCGGACGGGCGCCTGCACGGTGGCAGAATTGTGATGGATAAGGTCTCGGTAACTGGTACCGAGAACCTGATGATGGCGGCAGCCCTGGCAGACGGGGTGACGGTGATCTCCAATGCGGCGCTGGAGCCTGAGGTGGTGGATCTGGCCAATTGCCTGCGCATGATGGGCGCCGAGATCAGTGGTGACGGCAGCGCTGAGATAGTGATCCAAGGCAAGGCAAAGTTACATGGTGGGGCCCACCGCATTGTGGCCGACCGTATCGAGACCGGCACCTATCTGGTGGCAGCCATGGCCACCCATGGCTGTATTACCTGCCGTGCCTGCAGACCTTGCGATCTGGATGCGGTCTTGGCTAAGTTAAGGCAGGCAGGTGCTCTGCTGGAGTGCGGTGATGACTCGATTTATCTTGATATGCGTGGCCGCGAGATTAAGCCGGTCAATATCGTTACCGCCCCGCATCCTGGGTTTCCTACCGACATGCAGGCTCAGTTTACGGTGTTAAATGCCCTGGCCTCCGGCAGTAGTACTGTCACTGAAACCATCTTTGAGAACCGTTTCATGCATATCCCCGAATTAAACCGCATGGGGGCCCGGCTTAAGGTGGAGGGCAATACCGTGATGTGCTGCGGTACCGATCATCTGACCGGGGCTCAGGTAATGGCTACCGATTTGCGCGCTTCGGCAAGTTTAGTGATAGCAGGCCTGGTAGCGCAGGGACGCACGGTAGTGGATCGTATTTATCACATGGATCGCGGTTACGAGCATATTGAGCGCAAGATCAGATCCCTGGGCGGCACTATCGAGAGGATTTCCTAGGCATGTTTTCGCTGCTGCCTTACAACACCTTTGGCCTGGATGTGAAGGCCTGGCAGGGCCGGCTTATCTGCAGCGCTGCTGATTTAAGACAGCAGATTCAGGAGCCCTACCTGATCTTGGGCCGGGGTTCTGACGTGCTGTTTACTGATGATTTTGACGGTACGGTGCTGGTCAGCAATATCAAGGGAGTGCAGATAAAGCAACAGGGACATTGCTATAAGGTACGCGCTGGGGCAGGCGAGATCCTTGATGAGCTGATAGTAAGGCTGCTTGATCAGGGGATCACCGGCCTGGAAAATCTGTCGGCCATCCCGGGCACCGTGGGTGCGGCTCCCATTCAGAATATTGGGGCTTACGGCGTGGAAATTGGAGACTTTATTGAGAGCATCGAGGTCTGTGATCTGCAAAGCGGGGAGATCTTTGTGATGCAGCGCTCCGAGTGCTGTTTTGGCTACCGCGATTCATATTTCAAACAGCACCGGGAGCGGCGGCTGTTTGTGCTCTACGTTAATTTCTCCTTTGAGGATATTTATACCCCAAGGTTATCCTATAAAGGCCTGCAGGAAATGGATCTTAAGGATGCCAGGGCGGTACGCTCGCAGGTGCTGGCGCTGCGCTCGCGCAAGCTGCCGGATCCGCGTTTTGTCGGTAATGCCGGCAGTTTCTTTAAAAATCCGCTGGTTGATGAGAAGAAGCTGGAGGCACTGCGCGCAGAGTATCCGGACCTGCCGGTGTTTACTGCAGGGGCAGGCCTGTATAAGCTGGCAGCTGGCTGGCTGATTGATAAGTCAGGCTGCCGGGGGATCACCCACGGCCAGGCTGGAACCTGGGAGCATCAGGCTCTGGTATTGGTCAACCGCGGGCAGGCCCGCCCGCATGAACTGGTGTCACTGGGCAAGTATATCTGTGCACAGGTGGAGCATAAATTCGGTATATCCCTGCAGCCTGAAGTGCGCCTTTATGGCAGGCAGGGGGAGGTAGCATGGGACAGCCTTTAACTTTGCCAGAACAGGAGCTGGCGGCAGCTTTGCTGCGAGCCTTAAACCGCAGCCGCAGGCCGCTTGCACTGACTGAACTTTGCCGCCTGCTTGGCGCGCCGGGGTCTGAGCTTAACCGGTTAATTGATCTGCTCAATGAAAATGTCAGGCTGCAATTTGACATGTCCCTTATAAAACAGGCAGAGAGTGAAACGTTAAGGGCACTACAAACTGGCGCCACTGTCCCCTGGTATAGCATGAGCCGGGTTTGTCCCTATGATTTGCTGGATCCACAAAGACTGTATCAGCTGGTCAAAGGGCGGGGGCGCATTTCCTTGCTGACACTCACTGATTCCACCAGCAGCCGCCTTGCGGCATGCCTTGACAATGCAGTAAGCGGAGATGTCATCGTCAGTGAGATGCAGACTAAGGCCCGCGGCCGGCGTGGCAATAACTGGCAGATGGGTTTTGCCACGCAGCTCTCCCTTTCCATGGCCTGGAAATTTAATAATGTAGCGCAGCTAAACGGACTGTCCTTGATTGCTGCTCTGGCGGTGCTGAAGGCTCTTATCCCTTTGGGCCTTGACATTAAAATCAAATGGCCAAACGATCTGTTCTTAAACCAGGGCAAGCTGTGCGGTATCCTGGTGGAGCTGCAGCAACAGTTTAAGGGAGCGGAGCCCGGGGAATGGGCCGTGCTTGGGATAGGGCTTAACGTCTATCATGATCATGATATGGAGCAGCGCTTAGGGGATCGCACCATCAGCGCCCTGGGGGTGCAAGGGGCGCTGCCCCTTGATCGCACCGCATTGTGCGCCGCCCTGATAAGCTCATTGCGCCTGGAGCTCACCCGTTTTGAAACCTGCGGTTTTGCTCCCTACCGGGCGCAGTGGGAGCGCTATGACTATTTAAAAGACCGCCAGATCACCATTGAGCTTGAAGACGGCACGCGCTTTTGCGGCCTGGGCTGTGGCATTGACAACCGCGGCTGCCTGCGCTTACAGGCAGGCCAGGAAACCCGCCACTTTGCCAGTGGCCACATTCTCTCATGCGGCAGCTAGAAGATTGTTTTCTGCCGTGCCCAGGGGCAAGCCCAACCAGGTAGCCCCAGGGATCATTTCCTTAAATATACGTTTTCAATGCTGTGGTGCGGCCCTTTTTGCAAAATAAGGTGGGCGCGGTTGCGGCAGGGCAGGATGTTCTGCACTAAATTTTCGTGATTGACAGACTGCCAGATGATGCGTGCCAGCGCTACCGCCTCGTTTTCCGGCATGTGGGCGTAGCGGTGGAAATAACTGCGCGGATCGTCAAAGGTACTTTCACGCAGCTTTAAGAAACGGTCGATGTACCAGTCGATGAGATACTCTTCCTTAGCATCCACGTAAATGGCGAAATCAATGAAATCTGAGATAAAAATACGATTGCGCACCTGCGGATAATCAGCGCCATTTTGCAGCACGTTGACTCCTTCAATAATCAGGATATCGGGACGGTCCACGATGGTGTATTCATCCGGCAGCACGTCGTAGCTCAAATGCGAGTATTTGGGTACCTGTAAATTGGGCACGCCATCCTTGACGTCAATTAAAAACTTCATCAGGCGGCGCACATCGTAGGAGAGCGGAAATCCTTTTTGATTCATGATCCCGCGCTCTTCTAAAATTTTATTGGGATAGAGGTAGCCGTCAGTGGTGATAAGCGAGACCTTGGGCTCAGTAGGCCAGGCCTTGATCAGGGAGTACAGCAGTTTGGCTGTGGTGGTTTTGCCAACCGATACTGAGCCTGAAATGGAGATGATGAAGGGCGATGATTCAATGTCCTTGCCTAAAAACTGCGTGATCACCCGGGCGCGGTTGTGGCGGGATCTTTCATATAAATAAAGCAGGCGCGACAAGGGCAGGTAGATGGTGCGCACTTCATCGAGCGTAATGCGATCATTGAACGCCAGGCAGTGTTTTAATTCTTCCTCCGTCAGGCTCAGGCGGTTGGAACTGTGCGCAAAGGTAGCCCAAACCTGCGGGCTAAACTTAAAGAAAGGGGAAGTAAAATCCAGCTTGTCCATGCGTCCTCCTCAGCTCTAGGCGCAGAATAAGCGCTACTATACACTGCTAGCTGCATTAAGTGATCTTAATCTGCACAAAAAGCTGTTTTTGCACAGGATAAGACGGGCTGAAAATATTCTGGTAGAGCTGAGTCTGGTAGGAGTGCTTTGCTAAGACTTGCTGCAAGCAAAAACGGGAGGAGTAGCCTTAAAATTAATTATGTGTAAAAACAATGCATTAATTAGTTTTTTATTTAAAAATTAAAAAAAGTTTAAAAAAGTTCTTGCCAAGATCACGGCTATCCCTTATCATTAGCCCCGCTTTACGACGCGGCGCGACGCAAAGCACGGTAAGTCCGGAGCACGGGCTTGCAAGTGTGGAGGGGTTCCCGAGCGGTCAAAGGGATCAGACTGTAAATCTGCCGGCTCTGCCTTCGATGGTTCGAATCCATCCCCCTCCACCATCCCGCCTTAAATTCTCCGGTAAACTACCAAAAATTATGCGGGCATCGTATAATGGTTATTACCCAAGCCTTCCAAGCTTGTGATACGGGTTCGATTCCCGCTGCCCGCTCCAGTGTCACACTCTGTGAGCATTCACAATCCGTTCATAGGAAATAGTAAACATGGCAAAGGAAAAGTTTGAACGTACTAAGGTTCACGTAAACGTCGGCACCATCGGTCACGTTGACCACGGCAAGACCACCTTAACTGCTGCTTTAACCAAGGTCTTAGCTGAGAAGTTCGGCGGCG
>CALXOT010000071.1 GCA_944390085.1 uncultured Succinivibrionaceae bacterium | reverse complement strand
CTTGTGATTTGCTCATTACCCTTGAAGGTTATTTCCGCTTTCAGGACTTTTATCTGGCTCATCTGCTGCGTCCGTCATTCGTTGCTGGTATTGCAGATGGGGTGGACAGCATTAACATCAATCTGGAACAGCGCAATCCTAAGGCACATATCACGGCCTTCTTTACTGATCTCCTACATTTGGGGGGAGTTAAATCCCCTGACATGACCTATCTGCCACTGGTGACTGCAGCTTCACTTAATGCAGTTTCATATTATTGCAAGAAACCTCAAATTGCCCTGGCGCCCTGGGGAGCTTCAGTACATAGGCACTTGTCCGATGAGATGGTATTAAGCATCGCGTCTCTGATTCTGGAAAGAACCTCTTCGCATCTGGCGCTGTTGGTGCCGCCTGATGGTAACTACCTTAAGGAACTGCTTGCTGCAAAATTGCCGGCAGATCGACTAGTATCCGTCCCTGAACGTATGGATTGTCTGGAACTTGCTTCCATTGTCCAGCAGTCTGAGGCATTGATCTCGGTTGATACCGGTAACCTGCATCTGGCCTGTGCCTCTGGCCTGCCGTTATTTGCTATCTATAATGGCAATAATACAGTATTGCGCTGGGCTCCGCTGTCACCCAATCCACTGCTGCAGAAATTTGAAAAGCAGGGGTTTATGATAGATGAGCTTAATGAACAGGATCTGTTGCCTGCGTTGCAGGATTTTCTTAATAGACTTCCTTCTCTCTGAGATTAATTATAAGCTTGCAGGAGCAGAAAAAATTTTTATGGATGCTGCTAAAACCAGGCATCCTGTTAGTAATGCAATCGCAAAATTCAACCGGGGCAATAGAAACTGATGGCTAAAATCTGTGTAGTAGGGGCTGGTTATGTCGGCCTGTCACTGGCAGTGCTGCTGGCACGACAAAATGAGGTACGGCTTATAGAAATTAATCCGCAAAAGCTAGCATTGTTGCGGCAAAAGAAAAGTCCGATCACCGATCCTGATATTGAAGAATATCTCACTCATCAGGATTTAAACCTTACGGTAGACTCTGATGCCCAGCAGCTGATGGCAGACGCTGATTTCGTGATCATCGCGACCCCGACCAATTATGATCCCAAACTCAATCACTTTGACACCGGCTCTGTTGATGCGGTGATAAAAGAGGCCTGTGAGTATGCCCCGCAGGCTCAGATTGTTATTAAGAGTACCTTACCGGTAGGATATACTGAAGAAGCCTCAGCACGCTTTAACACTAAAAATCTGCACTTTTCGCCGGAGTTTTTGCGTGAGGGCATGGCCTTGCATGATAATCTCTACCCCAGCCGCATCATCGTGGGAACGCATAATAAAGAGCAGGGAGAACGTTTTGCCAGGTTGTTGCAAGCTGCTGCCTTAAAGGATGACGTACACTGCCTGATTATTCCGCCTACGGAGGCTGAAAGCGTCAAGCTCTTTTCCAATACCTATCTTGCACTGCGTATCTCCTTTTTTAACGAGCTTGATACCTATGCCTGCAAGAAGGGGCTTGATACCAAGGCCATCATTCAGGGCGTCTGTCTTGATCCGCGCATCGGCGATTTTTATAACAATCCGTCCTTTGGTTATGGCGGTTACTGCTTGCCCAAGGATACCAAGCAGCTGCGTGCCAATTTTGAGGATGTGCCAAGCAGCCTGATTGGTGCCATTGTGGAATCCAACAGCGTGCGCAAGGACTTTATCGCAGATTCCATTATTGAAAAGCAGCCTAAAAAAGTGGGGGTCTACCGCCTGATCATGAAGAGTGGCTCTGATAACTTCAGGCAGTCATCGATCCAGGGGGTAATGAAGCGCATCAAGGCCAAGGGCATTGAGGTGGTTGTTTATGAGCCGCTGCTTAAAGAAGATCGGTTCTTTAACTCCCGGGTGGAGCGGGACTTAACTAAGTTCAAGCAGGAGTGCGACGTGATTTTGACCAACCGTGCTGCAGCTGAGCTTGAGGATGTTAAGGACAAGGTCTATACCCGCGACCTGTTCCATCAGATCTAAGTCTCATGTAGCTGTTCTCAGATATAAGGGGATTGCTGCAGTAGCAATGCATTAGTAACGCTGCTCAGATGGCGCTGGGTGGCAAAGCTCAAGCAAGTCCGGTTTAGAACTACTCCCTGTGGCTCACGCTGTATGCAGATCACAATGCATTAGCTGTTACATGCTGAGTGAATAGTCGGCGTGACCTGCCAAAATCCCTGGCGGTAGACAGTGCAATGGCTTAAGTTTGTTGTAATAAGCGGAAGTATAGCTGGTAATAACTTGTAGCCATGGCCTGTGGACTATGCTCTGCTACCTGTTCAAGCCCCCCAGTAACTAGGTTGCTGCGCAATGCTGGTTCTGTCTTAAGGCGCAAGATGGCATCAGCCAATGCCGTACTGTCCTGGGGCTTAATTAAAAGGCCACTTTTTCCATTGAGCACAATATCAGGGATGCCTCCGGTGTCACTGGCGATCACCGGCACTTGCGCTGCCATCACATCTAGCAGTACGGAGCCTAGCCCCTCGTAGTTTGAGGGGAAGGAGAAGACATCAAAGGCCGGTATATAATCAGCTACATTATTCTTAAAGCCCAAAAACTCGGCATTAACCCCAAGGTTGTGCGCTAAACCTTTTAGCATAGGTTCATCGTCGCCGGAGCCTAAGAACAGCACTTTTAAATTAGGGATCTGCTCCTTAAGCATGGCAGCTGCCTTTAAGGTAACTGATTGCCCTTTATGCCGATCAACCAGAGCTCCAATTTGGCCGATCACGAAAAAATCAGCATAGTATTTTTTGATGTCGTTACTGTTTTGGGGATCAGGTTTGAGGCCCGCGTTAACACTGGGGATAAGCTCAACTGTCCGTTTGAATTGTGTCTGCAGCCCCTTTGCAATAGCACTTGAAATAGCGACTAAGGCTGATGCCTTGCTGTTTATGCTGCGGTTTATCAGGTTATCGCGGATCTTTTCCGGTACACGCCTGGTGATGAGATAAGGAGTAGGGTAAAACCAGCTGTGCAACCAGACCCATTGCGCGGCCCGGGCCTCATGGGCATGCATAATGGCTGCCCGTCCCTTTAGACTGCAGTGACCGGATAACCTGGCATCAGGCTTATTTCTAAGCTTGATGATCTCAAGCTCTGGCAATTGCTGTAAATGATCTACTAATGGACTGTCCTCGCGGCAGACTAAAATTTGTTTTAGCTGGTATTGCTCGTAAAGTGCTTTGATTAAAAGCTCGGTCTGGCGTTCCCCTCCACGAAACCCGTGAGCCAGATTAACATGGGCAATGTATAGTTTATTTCTCAAGGTTTATTCCCCCGTTAAGTTTAGAGATAAATCTGGGAAGAACATTAGAACTGTACTGCAAGTAATGCATAGATTGTTTGTACTAGATTTGAATGGAGTGTTGAAAATTATTGAGAAAGCCTGTCGTAATAAGATTAGACGCATCT
>CALXOT010000070.1 GCA_944390085.1 uncultured Succinivibrionaceae bacterium | reverse complement strand
CTTTAGCCCAATTGCGTATAGGTGATGTCCATTTTTTATCCAGCTCTTTAATTCTTAGATAAAAAACCTTGCGTACGGCATTTTCGTTTTCAAAGGAGCCATGCTTGGTTACTTTGCGCAGACTGGTGTTTACTGACTCTATGGCATTGGTTGTATACATTACGCGCCGAATCCCTGGCGGTAGACATGCTTGTTTTAGCTGCAGTCAATAAAATATTAAATGATGTATGTTAATGGCAGTTAAAATACATCAGTTTCACGGATTGGGATTGTGCGGGGGACTGTGGGGGAGTATGCAACTAAAAATGATGGTGAAATTTCCTGCACCGTTGACGTGTATAATTGTATAAATAGCTAATTGATTAAAGAAGGTCGAGCTATGGCGAATATGTTCGAGAAATACACTGCCGACCTTGAGGCCGAGCAGAAGAAGATAGAGAAAGCCGTTACCGGACAGGCTGATGCGCCTGTTGCGGAGGAGAAGCGCACGATGCTTTCACTGTCGCTTACGGTGAGCGACAAGAAGGCACTGAAGATGATGGCGGCGGAGCGTGAGACGACGATTGCGGCAATCATCCACGAATGGGTGCAGGAGCATCTTGATGAGAAGGATAAGTAGTGTCCGATAATGGTGTGATTTACATCCTCACTAATCCGAGCTTCCCGCAGTACGTGAAGATAGGTTATGCGAGCGATTTGCAGCGAAGGCTGCGCGAGCTGAACCGTTCTGAGGCGCTGCCTTATGCGTTTCGTGCCTATGCGACGTATGAGGTGAGACATAAGCTCACGGACAAGGCGCTTCATGATCTGTTGGATCAGCTCAACCCCGATTTGAGGACGATTGAGAATTTCGATGGGAAGACGCGCATCCGTGAGTTCTTCCAGATGTCGGCGGAAGAAGCCTACTCGATTCTCGAAGCTGTCGCTCGTGTCTCAGGAACGGAAGACAGGTTGCGTCGCGTGCAGCCTACGGGTGCTGAAATAGCCGACGAAACGAAGGCCGCCAAGGTGCGGCGCGAGACGGATATGAGCGGCAACCGCCGTTCGAGCTTCCGCTTTTCGATGATCGGTCTGAAGCCGGGCGACGAGGTAGTTTTCAAAGACAATGCAAGTATTCGTGCTGTTGTGGTCGATGACACGCATATCGAATACAAGGGCGCTACGATGTCGCTCTCAAAGCTGGCAAAGGATCTGTCCGGTGTAAGTTATCCCTTGCAAGGCACAATTTATTTCATGTACAACGGCGTGCTGCTGGATGATATGCGTCGCCGGATTGAGGTTGAGAAGGAGGGAAACGAGTAGATGCCAAAGAATTTGACGGAGGATGAGGTACGCGATTTGGCTCGTAAAATCCTCGGACTTGCCGATAGCGATATTGCGCGTGCCAGTGTCGGGCAGCTCACGACGTGCAATCAGCTCGGATTCCCGGGTGTTGCTGATAAGCCGGACGGCTGGTATCTGCCGGAAAACAAGGCGGAAGTCGCGCTCGTGCTGGAAACGAAGGCGACGCGAATTGCTCTTGGCAAGGCACAAGTTGACGAAGTTCTAAAAAACGTCCGTATTATGCAGACGCAGTATTAAAAGGTCATTGGCGTTCTGTACACGGCGAGGATGTGCGCATTTTTAAGGGCGAGAAAGAGGTCAAGACGCCCGATAAGTTGCAGCATGTTGGTTATTATTTGTCGCTCTATACGGTCGATAGCATCGACAAGGAGCGCATTTATCAGCTGACGGCCCGCATCAATAACTGCCTGCACTTCGAGTTCGGCATCAAGAATCTGTATCACCGCATGATTTTCACGGCGTGTGCGCTGGTTGCCGAGCGTTCCAACCAATCTTCCTTTTCCTCTCCTGTAAGGTTCAGTCGATCTGACCCTCACGTCAGAGCTGATTTCCAACCTTATTTCTTACAAACCCGCTTTTTTTCTGCTTAAAGTGGCCGAATCATTGTCGCACGGCGCCCGAATCTCTGTCGGTAGACAGGCAGAATGCAGGATACGCTTGCCAGCCTCACCCTGTCCATGGCAAAGTTTGCCGCCTCCCCTCTGCCGCACCAGCCATTGTCATCCAGTTCACTGCCCCCCTCCGCCCCCCGGATTGTGCTCCATTTGCTTAGAATTAAACTTTTCTTTAAACCAGAATATATATCTGGATCCTGATGTTTACTATATCTAATATCTTGTTATATAAATAATTTTCTAAAAATTTACTCATGATTATGGAAGGCTACAGCATTTTGCAGCCCCTGTTTTCATCGACTTGGCACAAGCTTTGCTTTTATGTGGGTGCGGAATCTAAAAATATAAAAAATTTCCGCTCAGGAAGAGAAAGATGCCCCCCGGGGCTTTAATAAAACAAAAAAAAAGACAGACAAGTATTTGTGGAGATTTAAAGATGTTCGGTATTTCCTTATCAGGCATTTCCAACTCACAGAAACATCTCGATGTTACCTCCAATAACATCGCCAACGCCAATACCACCGGCTTTAAAGAATCACGTGCCGAATTTGCTGACGTTTATGCCAACAGCGTATTCCAGAATCAGAGGACTATCGTCGGTATGGGCTCGCAGAATCCCTGCGTGGCCCAGCAGTTCCATCAGGGCAATCTGTCAGGCGATACCGGCAACAATCTGGATATGGCCATTCAGGGCAATGGTTTTTTTGTCCTCTCCAATGAATGCAATCCAGCAGACGGCACCCATTACGTCTCTGACCGGACTTACACCAGGGCCGGCGCTTTCCAGATCAATAATGAAGGTTATTTAGTCACTCCGCAGGGCGACTTTGTGCAAGGTTGGGACGTAGACTCCGATGGAGATGCCATTTCGCTTGACATCGCCGCTACACATGCCATCAGCTTCCCGCAGGATACCGGAGCCCCCAAACCAACCTCGCAGCTGGGCATTTCGGTAAATTTACCGGCAGGCGCTGATCTAGTTCCTATTCCCAACCGTCCGCCACTGACTGAGGAAGAACTGCGCGCCGGTGAATATGACGCTGGACGGGATATTACAAAGTATTACTCAAGCTTTGATCCGGAAAATCCTGATACCTATACCTGCTCCACTTCGCAGACTATCCACGATTCCCTTGGTTCTGCCCATACTCTGACCTATTACATGATGAAGGTACAGGAGGACAGCACCAACAATACCACCACCTGGAATGTCATTACCTATGTGGACGGCCAGCCGGTTGATATTGCCACTTCAGCCAATCCTCCGGAAAATCCGATTGAAATTGAGATCTCAGATTCCAATTCTTCAATTGAAGGTACTACCTTCTATGGCTTCCAGATGGTGTTCGGCCCGGACGGCTCCTTGCAGGACATGGTACCGGCAGCACTCAACCTATCCAATGAAGGCACCTACAAATCTCCGCGCGAAGCCTTTGGCACCGATCCCGGCACTGATTATGAATACTATCAGCTCAACATGGCCTTTGGCGGCGGCGTGACCACCGATCAGGACGTAAACATTCAGTTTGATGCCACCCAATACGGCAGTTCCAGCTTTACTGTAAATCAGAACTCCATCAAGAATGACGGTTATTCTACCGGCATCCTTACCAATGTCTCAGTCAACGAAGACGGCATTATCCAGGCTGAATATTCAAATGGCCGCTATATCAATATTGCCAAACTGGCCATGGCTGACTTTATCAATCCACAGGGCCTGACCAAGGTCGGTGATACCCAATGGAAACAGTCCATCTACTCAGGCGAGGCCACTCCTAAAGAACCTAACCGCGGATCTGCCGGTTCAATTAAGGGAGCAAACCTTGAGGAATCCAATGTCGACTTGACCGAACAACTGGTGGAACTTATCGTAGCCCAGCGCAATTATCAGGCCAATGCCCAATCCCTGCAAACGCAGAATACGGTCATGGACTCCATCCTGAACGTGCGCTAAGCCTTTCCATAAATTCTTGTCTGCTTGTTTTGCCGCCCATATGGGGCGGTTTTTTTATGCCTGACTGTGTAACAGGCAAAAGTAATTCATCTGTCCCGTAATTTTACTTAAAGAAACAGCTGATGCCTGAAATTAAAAGCAGGATCCCCGCCAGGCGGAAAAAAGCTGCACCACTTAACCTGCGCATCAGTTTATTACCGATCCAGATCCCTATCAAAGCAGCCGGGATCACAGCCGCAGCCTGTGTTACATTGCCAGCCGTCAGAGCTCCTACCGCCCATTCCTGACCTAACATCAAAGTATTAAGCAATACCCACAATAAGGTCAGCGAAGCGCGGAACTCTTCCTTACCACGGAACTTTTGCAGGGCATAAATTACCGCCAGGGCTCCGCCTGAAATAAAAAGCCCCTGCATCATGCCTGCCCCTATCAAGATGCACACCGCTGCAAGTCGACTTAAAGGGCGATCCCGTTTTGGCAAAAAGAGCTCACGCAGTGCCACCACTACAATCAGGATCCCGTAAAAGAGCATCAGAAAATCAAGGTTTACCGTATAGTAAAGCGCCACTCCCGCACATAACCCCGGGATCATCAGGGCTGCCATGCGCACTGTTTCCTTAAAATTAGCCTGCCGCCAAGTCATCAGTGCCAGAATAACGCAGCTTATCTGATAGGCAGCAGTACAGATCACCTTGGCATCATCAACCCCTAAAAGCAAAATGGTAGGGGGCATGGCCAGGAGCACTCCAGCAAAACCGGTAATAGCATTGACCAGGTTTGCCGCAAAGAAAATGAGAATGACCAGTACCAACTCTGTTGTCATGAATAATCCTTAGATCTGTGTTAGGCCAGGGGCCACTTACTCAAGCAGCCGCAGCTTACCCGGAAACTTATATGAACTGGCTACGCTATACGTTTTTCCTGACTTACAGTAAGCCCGTGCAAAAATTTCCATCGCCTTGCACAGAAAATAGCTAAGCCTTCTGCTTGAAAACAACAACGGCAGCCCCGGACATAAACCAGTGACTGCCGCCATCACATTTTTAATGGAGAAGGGGGAGTACTCTGACTGCTCCCCCACTGCCTTTTACAATCAAGTATTGACGTTATCGCTGCCCAAAGGACGGAGCTTGAAGAAGCCTAACTGTTTAATCAGCTTATTAAAGCTTTCATGGATATTTTCCACCTGCCCGGTGGTCTCAGTTGACTTCTTAGCAGCATTTTCGCAGGAGCTGGTAATAGTCTGCATATTCTGGGAAATTTCCGCTGTAGCTGTAGTCTGTTCCTCAGCTGCAGTGGCAATCTGGGTGATCTGGGCATTAACCTCATTCACATGCTGGGTAACATTGGCTAAGGTATCTTCCATGGCCCCAGCGGTCTGGGCCACCTCATCCATATTAGTAACTGAGGCATTGATACTGGTGGTCACATTCTGCACTTCACCCTGCACCGCGCTCACCATGCTGGTGATTTCCTGGGTAGACTGCGAGGTACGCATGGCCAGGGCACGCACTTCATCGGCCACCACCGCAAAGCCGCGACCGGCATCACCGGCACGGGCGGCCTCAATAGCAGCATTCAGGGCCAGCAGATTGGTCTGATCGGCAATATCATTAATGGTATTAACGATAGAACCGATGTCAGCAGTCTTCTTTTCCAGATTGGCAATCTGATCGGCACATTGCTGGGTGATATTGGCCTGCTCCTTAATCTTGCTTACCACATTGCGCACAGTGTCAATGCTCTGCTCAGTGATGTTCTTGGTCTGCTCAGAGCTTGAAGCTGCATTCTCACAGTTGCGTGCAATATCCTGGGTGGTGGAGACCAGCTCATCGGAAGCAGCCGCTACCGTCACGGTCTGATTGTCAACCTCAGAGAGCTCATGATTCATGTCACTGGTATTGGTCATGGCTTGCTCCAACAGCTTCATGGCCGCATCTGAGGTCACCATGGTGGATTCAATGGCCTCATTTAACTGATTGCGCATCTTGCGCAGCGCCTTCCTGGCATAACCAAACTCATCCTCAGCACCATGATGGATATGCTGGCTCAGATCACCTTCAGAAATGCGGTCAATGATGTCTATCTGTGCTGCAATATTCCTGGCAATATAAGAGGAAATCAGCATGGCGATAACCAGGCCCAACACAATAGATAATACGGTAAGCCCAATATCAATATAAACTTCGGTCATATCCGAGATAGATTCAGCAATACCGATGGCTGTACGATTCTGTTCCTGCAAAATGGCGTGATAGTCATCAATACTGCCACGGTAAAGAGGAAGCCCTTGTTTGATGTAATAGGTCAGGGCCTCAGCTGCATTGTTCTGCTGAACTAAAGGCAGGATCACTGTATCACTGAAGGTCACCATGTCAGTTGAAGCCTTCTTGACTGCGTTAATATTGTCAGCATAGCTCTTAGTGCCCATTGCCCCCGGGATCAGGGCGCCGCTGGAGCGAGTCAATTCAGCCTTCAGCCCCTCGTAATCCTTAAGGAAACGCTCAGTCTTGCCTGAAATGGCGTCATTGAGCTCGGCAATCACCGTAGAATTGAAATCGTGCATCGCTGTCTGAGCGGTATTAACGCGGGCATTGGCCACCGACAGGATCTCATTGATGCGGGCGGTACCGCTGATGCTGTTTAACGTGCTGAACACAATGGAAGCCGACACTGCGGCATTGAGCACCAGCACCACAATAAAGCCTAACAGCAGCTTGGAGCGGATGCTAAGGGACATGAAAAATCTAATCATGCTTTACTACCTTCTTCCGACAAAAAGCGCGTTTACAAAACCATACACGCACAAACTGAAAAATATTACTTATATTATGAACTTAATACCCGGCCTAATAAAGTGCAAATTTATGGCAATAAAAAGCTGCTCACAAATTTGCAAAGTCCTTCACATTTTATGTGATCAGAGCGCTAATTTTTACAGCTGAAGCCTAAAGTTTTGAGCACCGGGATAAACGAAGAAGGCACAGAGCTTACAGTCAGCGAAGACAGCTCACGCCGTTCACGGTAGCGTTTGCGCAAAAAGTCAAAACTGGCCCCATCCTTGCAAAAGGCAGAAAACTCATAACAGTCACGCCTGACATCATAGACGCTGAAAACCAGACGGCTTAACAGATCAAGATCAAGTTGCTTGGCCCCTGCCCCGAGCACCATTTCCTGGATTTCAACAGGCGGCATCTCATAATGGGGCTGCAATGGCAGCTTAAGTACACGTGCCAGTTCCTGAGCCAGCATCAGTGCAGCGCGGCGCTTTGATTCAAAGGAATATCCAGCAATGTGAGCGGTTGCCCCCTCAAGCAAAGGAAGCAGTTCCCGCACACTGATATCAGGCTCTCCCTCAAAAACATCACACCAGGCATGCAAATTCTGTCCTGACTTGAGACATTTATAGAGGGCCTGATTATCCACCACACTGCCACGCGCGGCATTAATCAGGAAAGCCCCGGGGCGCAGGCGCTTTAATTCTTTTTCACCGAATAAATGATAGGTGGCATCTGCACCTTCCTTAATCAAAGGAACATGCAGAGAAATAAAGTCACAATCAAGAATTTCATCAAAAGAGGCCCCATATTCAGACAGGCCATTGCGGGCAAGCGGGGGGTCCCGCACAATGGGGAACATGCCCAGAGCATGAGCTTTCCTTAATACCTGCGAGCCGGTATAACCACACCCCACAATACCGATTGAGCAACCGGCAAGCTCCATTTCATAACGCTGTGAAAGCACTAGCAGCACTGAGAGCACATAATCCCCCACACTGATAGAGTTGGAGCCCGGGGCATTGGTAAAGGCAATACCGCGCTGCCTTAAAAGATCAGTATCCACATGATCAAAGCCTGCAGTGGCAGACCCGATAAATTTAAGCGCATTGGCCTGACTTAATAAATCAGCATTAACTTTGGTGACAGAGCGGATGATAAGAGCGGTGACGTCCTTGAGATCTGAGGCTTTAATAACGCGTCCTGGCATCAGCTTGACTTCGCCGAAAGCTGAAAACACCTCTGCTGCATTAGGCAGAGCCTCATCTGCAATAATTTTAATCATAATACTAGCTGTCCGCGCAAAGCCGGTATTCTGATGCGCATTTAAAATTTAAGCCAGGTTTTATCTTATGCGCCCCTGATCATGCACATTACGGGTAACAAAGCGCCCCATGCCTTACTGACATGCTGATTTACCGGCAAAATCAGTTAAAACCGCCTCTTTACATTATAATAGTAGGATGTGTGATTTCACATACATAGCTTAACAAAATACACTTTTAAGAAGGTCACCATGCTTAAAGCTTTAGACATCACTACCGCCACCAATGGTCATTCCACCACTGCCCTGCTGTTGGGCTCTGGTGAACTGGGCAAGGAAGTAGCCATTGAGTTGATGCGCCTTGGTATCAAGGTTATTGCCTGTGATCGTTATGCCGGGGCACCTGCCATGCAGGTAGCATCTGCCCATGCTGTGCTTGACATGAAGGACAAGAACGCCCTGCGCGAACTCATCTCCAAGGTACAGCCTGACGTGGTGATCCCAGAAATTGAAGCCATTGCCACAGATGTGCTACTGGAGCTTGAGAAGGAGCAGGGGCTGCGGGTGGTACCTTCAGCAAAGGCAGCCAACATCACCATGAACCGTGAAGCGATCCGTACCCTGGCAGCCAATACCTTAAATCTGCCCACTTCGCCCTTTTTCTTTGCCTCCTCAGCCGAAGAGATACATGAAAATATTGATAAAGTGGGTTTTCCCTGCATCATGAAACCTATCATGAGCTCATCTGGCAAAGGCCAGAGCACTTTAAGAAGCGAGAGTGACATCGAAGAGAGCTGGAACAAAGCCTGCAACGAAGGGCGTGGGCATGAAAACAGGGTCATTGTCGAAGGCTTTGTCAAATTTGACCGCGAGATCACCTTGCTTACGGTACAAGCCGCTGACGGCATCCACTTCTGCGAGCCTATCGGGCATCATCAGGTAAACGGCGACTATCATGAAAGCTGGCAGCCAGAACCCCTGGAAGAAGATGTACTGCTGGAGTGCAAACGCATCGCCTCCACAGTAGTCAAGGCCTTAGGGGGCTTTGGTATCTTCGGGGTAGAACTGTTTATTGCAGGACGCAATGTGATCTTCTCAGAGCTTTCCCCGCGTCCGCACGATACCGGCATGGTAACCCTGATCTCGCAGGATCTCTCTGAATTTGCATTGCATGTGCGTGCCCTGCTGGGGCTACCAATTGGCCGTATCGCCTTCCGCGGTCCTTCAGCTTCAGCCGCCATTTTAGGCCAGGGCGAAGGCAGTTCTATCAGCTACAGAAATCTGGATAAGGCGCTGTCCATGGGCAATGACTGTGCCCTGCGCATCTTTGGCAAACCAGACATCAAGGGAGAGCGCCGCCTGGGAGTAGCCCTGGCCCGAGCAAACAGCGTAACTGAGGCTGTAGAGCAGGCAAAGGCTGTACGGGATGCAGTACGCATTGAGATTAAGAGTGAAATCGAAAGCATTAAGGAGGCTTAAGTGCCAATTTCTTTAGCCCGTTTTGCCAACATGGATCCTTATATTCTGGTCAGTGCAGTCAATATGCAATTGCGTGATGCTTACAGTGATCTTGACGAACTGTGCAAAGCTCATGAAATTAGCCGCGAGGAGCTGTGCGCAAAATTAAAGAAAGCAGGTTTTAGCTACGACACTGACAGCAGGCAGTTTAAATAATGCTCAATCTGCCCGCACAAGGTACAGCTACAGCTGTACCAGATACCACGCAATTTTTGTGTCTGCAGCCACTGCCCATCAGTACTCCCGGGCTGAATGCACGCCTGGGCGGCATTGCATTGCAGCGTTGTGACTATAGTCTCAATGCGATAGACAAAGCTCAATTTTTACAAGTGCGCCTGCCGCCACATCAATTGCCCAATCCGGTTTACCTGCTAAAACAGAACCTCAGCCCATCCTTATTTGAGGACGGGATCAGTGAGTATGAGCTATTGCAGCAAATAATTGCCCTTTGCGAGCCTGCACACGTACTGCCTGTAATATTTAACTACAAGTATTTTGCCTACCTTGAGGCACTAGCGCTGCGTTGCTTTAAAGGAGCTGACTTTCTTGATGGCATTGAAGTGCTTGATCTTAAGGTAGTATTACAGGCAGCCTGCCTCTTTGGCTCATTAAGTGCCTTTGCACCACAGGCATTAAGTTCCCTTAATGCTGTCGCTGCAGCCCTGAAAATTACAATTTCTGAACCTCTGGCAGAACGTGCCGCTTCCCTGCCTGGGATCATTGCCTATTTACGGCAGTATGATGCACCTATCTTACAATTCTGCCTCAGGGGAAGGAATGAACGGGTGCGCAGGCTGCAGCAGAGCCTGCAGCAAGGCAGCCTGGTTGTCATGGCCGATGGAGTGCACATATGTGCTGCTGTCTGTACCGGACTTAACGGGCATACTGCACAACTTTTGTGCACTGACCGGGAGCTTAACGTTTACCGCTATACCCTGCGTTTAAGCCAGCCGGTGCTGATAGCACCGCAGGGAATTCTGACTGAACAGCGCCAGCAGCACCTGTCATTCAACCTAAGCCAGGCAGCAAGGGTGCTACAGCAGGCTCTTACATCTAACAGCAGTATCGAGGATGACAGGAGTCCGCCCTCACTGGCGCAAAGCTTCTTTGAACACCTGAGTGCTGCTGAAAAAACACTCTATCAGGAAACAGGCAAACGTAACCCGCAATTACTGCCCCGCCCTCCCCTTGGCGCCTCTCCTTTTTTCAAGGAGCTCCTGTTTCTCTATCAGGCCGATAACTTCCGCGACTGTCTGGTAGACAGTGAACTTGAGGCTTACCGTACTTTCTGTGCACGCAGACTGCAGCGCAACGCCACCCGTTATGCTGCCGAGCTTAAAAGCGCCTCTTCCCTGTTAAATGAAAACGACGAAAAGCAACAGCGCCTCTTTTTAAAGCTGAGCACCTATCTGCAAAAACTGTAAATCCGCTTCCGCCAGAACAAGCCTGCCGCGGAACCTTGCCGTAAGGTATGGGGATGAAGCAGAGGCAGCTCCTGCCTGAAACCTGTCAAGTTCTGACAGCGCCCCGCAGGACGCTGCCTCAGGGATACCTTTATTTTTGCCCTGTAGTCCTGACAGTCCTGATACGGCCACTGCCCTTTTTGGCAGCAGAGCTGCTCCGCGAGCTTTTAACCCCTTTAGAGCCCTTGCTTACCTTAGCAGTTCCAGCCTCATCTTTTGCTGCAGCCTCCCTGTCAGATGATGACTTCTTGCTGCTCCTGACCAAACCTACCTCCCAACGGTTTTCATCAGGTAAATAATGTGCGCTGTAGCCCATGGCTTTGCCTTCAGCATCTTGTGAGAGCAGATACTGCTGCTTTAATTTGCGCGAATAACGGACAGCAAAGGCATTCCCTTCCGGATCAGTTTCAGGACCGTCAGCAAGGTAATGGAATTTAGACGAAATACGGTCACGGAAACGTTTGAGCTCAGAAACCAGGGGCGCCCTGGTTTCACGCACCTTAGGGAAAGAAGATGCAGCTAGGAAGATACCAGTAGCTCCATCACGCAAGACAAAATGAGCACCTTCGGCCTTGCAGGGAAGCTCCGGCAAATCTACTGCCTTCTCGCGTGGCGGTGCCACTTCCCCTGACTTCAGGATCTTACGGGTATTGCCACACTCGGTATTGGTACAGGCCATGTATTTGCCGAAGCGACCTTCCTTAAGCTCCATTGGACTGCCACAACGTTCACAGGTAACTTCAGGCCCCTTTTCCACCTGGGAGCTAAAATCCCCCTGTTCCAGTATATATCCGTCACAACGCGGGCTGTTTCCACACAGATGCAGCTTTAAATGTTCATCTATTAAATACTGATCCATGGCAGATCCGCATTTAGGACAGCGCTTGCGTTCCCGCAGCTCAGCGCTCTCATCGGCCTCACCTTGAGCGGATTTTGCCAGCTGAGCTGGAGTAATTTCCTTTAAATTTAAGGTCTTACGGCAACGATCCGCTGCCTTAACGTTTTTATCAAAATAGCCCATGCAAGATAAGAACATGCCGGTACGCCCGGAGTGCAATGCCATGTGGTACTTACCGCATTGCGGACACATCATGTCAAGTTCCAGCGCCCGGTTGTCAGGCATGCCGCCCTCAGCTGCAGGTTTTGATGCCTGCTGCAGCTGTTCACTGAAGCCTGCATAAAACCTATTGAGTGAGTTCAGCCAATTAAGTTTACCGGCAGCGATATCGTCAAGTTCACCTTCCATCTTGGCGGTAAAATCAGGGTTCATCAGATCTGAGAAGCTAAAGCGCAGCCTATCTGTGACTATCTCCCCCATCTTCTCGGCATAAAAACGCCCTCTGTCCAGGCGGACATATCCGCGATCCTGAATGGTTGCAATAATGGAGGCATAGGTTGACGGGCGGCCAATGCCATCATTGTCAAGCTCCTTGACCAGACTGGCTTCTGAATAACGGGCTGGCGGCTGGGTAAAATGCTGACTTTCTTTAAGTTCGTTCAAGAAAAGTTCATCACCCGGGCTTAATTTAGGCAGCTCAACTTCATCACTGCTGCCCCCTAGCACCCTTCTGAAACCATCAAAGAGCATCACGCGGCCGCTGCATTTAAGGCCGTAAGCTCCAGCTTTTACAGTGACGGTAGTGCTTAAATGCCGCTCCTGACTCATCTGACAGGCCAGATAACGCGCATAGATAAGGGCATATAAACGCTGCCCGTCCTTATCTATCGAGGAGGGCAGCCCGGTGGCTCCGATCTCAGGATGGGAGGGACGTATAGCCTCGTGGGCTTCTTGTGCTGAAGCCTTGGACTTAAAGAAATTGGGTTTTTCAGGAAGATAAGCGCTGCCAAACTGATTTTCAATAATGTAACGGGCAGCAGCAATGGCCTCCTGCGACAAATTAACGCTGTCTGTGCGCATATAAGTGATAAAACCTGCTTCATACAAGCGCTGCGCTGCAGTCATGGTCCGACGGACAGAAAAGCCCAGCCGCTGATTGGCCGTCTGCTGCAAGGTGGAAGTGGTAAAAGGAGGCGGAGCTGACTGCTTGCTTTCGCGGGTATCAACCTTATCTACCACAAAGCGCTCAGACTTAAGTGCCGCGCAACATTCCTTACTGGCAGCAGTACTGGGAATTTCAAGTTTTTTCCCATCCTTGGTCTGCAGCTGCAGCGTTACAGCCTGCCCAGCCTGGGTGTAGGTCAGGGCATCAATGGTCCAATATTCCTTAGGGACAAAGGCTTTGATTTCACGCTCACGGTCTACGATAATCTCAACTGCTACCGACTGTACGCGTCCGGCGCTCAGTCCACGTGCTACCTTTGACCACAGCAGGGGTGAAACCATGTAGCCTACCACCCGATCTAAAAAACGCCGGGTCTGCTGCGCATTTACTAAATCCATGTTAATGTCAGACGGATGGGCAAAGGCAGCATTAATGGCCTCTTTAGTGATTTCTGGATATTTGACGCGCCAATAAGTTTTCTTGCCTCCCAGCACTTCGCGCAGATGCCAGGCAATAGCTTCACCCTCACGATCCAGATCAGTGGCAAGATAGATAGTATCAGCTTGCCTGGCCAGGCTTTTTAACTCCTTCACGACCTTATCCTTGCCTGGCATGATTTCATACTGTGCCTGCCAGTTATTTTCCGGATCAAGTCCCATGCGCGCGTAGAGCGGATTTACACTCTTGTCTTTCTTTTCCTTGCTTTTTGCAGCACTTTTGGTTGATATCCGTTCAGTACTTTTACCCCCTGAGGATGGCAGATCGCGGATATGTCCGACGCTTGCCTTGACAATGTAGTCATCACCAAGATAACGATTGATGATAGCCGCCTTAGATGGCGACTCGACGATGACTAAAGACTTTCCCATCTGCATGTCCTCATTTGTTCTTATTCTGTAACAGAGTTTTTTGCATTTGCGTGCCCATGGATGTTTCTAACGGATGCTATCCAAGGGATCAGTACGTTCCAGTTTCTGCTGGAGGAGCTGTGACTTCTCAAGACCCAGCAGCTTTAGCAGCGACATCCGGTTTAGCAATGCCTTAAAGCCGCGTTTTTTAGGTCTTACCAGACTTATTTGCAACACACTGCCATAGGTCTGTTCTGCCCTTTGGGCCAGGTATTCCTCTGAGGTGGCTATTTCATCAACCAGGCCCAGCTCCTTAGCATCAAGAGCCAGCCAATGTTCCCCTGTCGCCACTTTATCAGCATCAAGTTGCGGCCTGTAGGTCAGCACCTGTTCCTTAAAGCGCTGGTGAATGGCCTCCAGCTCTTGCTTAAACTTGGCTCTGCCCTCATCAGTATTAGGACCAAGCATGGTCAGAGTACGCTTGTACTTACCTGCTGTTACCTGCTCGTAATCAACCTCATGGGAATTGAGCAGGCGGTTGAAGTTAGGAAACTCCGCTACTACTCCGATGGAACCTATATAGGCAAACGGAGCTGCTACAATCTTATTGGCCACACAGGCCATCAAATAACCGCCTGAAGCTGCCACACTGTCCACGCAGGCGGTAAGGTAAATACCGCGCTTACGGATGCGTAATAACTGTGAGGATAACAGGCCGTAGCTATTGACCATGCCGCCAGGAGAAGTTAGCTTCACCACCACTTCATCGCGCTCACAGGCTACCGTCAACAGGGCATCAATCTCACGGCGCAGTTTTTTCACTTCATTTCCTGACGGAGAACCATTAAAGTTAAGCACAAAAACGTGGCGCGGACAAAATACCCCTTCCTGCTCCAACTGATGTAAACGCAAAAGCTGCTGCTGTCTTTTTTCCTTGCGCTTATTTAACTGACGCTGATCCTTGCTCTGTTTATTCTTACTGTCCTTGTTACAGGCAGGCTCAGTTACCGCTGACTGTACTTTTTCAGCATCTGCTTTCTGCAGCTCCCGCAGGGAGGTACTGTTTTCTGCGGGCTGGGCTGCAGCACTGGCAACAGAATTAAGATCCTCCTTGTTTCCAGCTCCTGCAGTTTCTGTCTTTACCGGTTCTTCGTCCATTGGCACTACAACAGCACCGGCATCAGCCTGATTTACAGTTTGTGCCTGTATCCGTGCTTTATTTTTCTTCTTGCGGTGCAAAAAAGCAAAGAATCCACGCCGCTGCAAGTCCTGTTCTTGCTTGCACAGCTGTTTATCCGGATCTGCTTTATCCAGTGCCCTGCGCATTTCTCGTCTTTGCTTTTTAAGTTCGCGGCTTAAGTTTTTTATCACCAGACGCGGCTGTGCCTCCCTGCCTGCCGCCTGCCCACGTCCACGCCGTGCCTGGGAAAAAATAAGGGAAATAATACAGGCAATAACCAGCAGCACCAGGATACATTTGCAGGCAAACAACGCCAGCTCAAACAGATAATCAGCCACCATGACTGTCCTCACCGTCTGGACTTACAAGACGGATCCTGTCATCAAAAATTTCTATCAGGCGCTGTTTGTACAAAGCGCCAATAGCCTTTTTGTATTTACCCTTGGACATGTGCAGGTAATCCTCTATCTCAGCAGGATCGCTCTTATCACCAAAGGGTAGTTCACCCCCGGAACGGTGCAATAATTCCACAATCTGTTCTGCCGCATGCTCTACCCCGCTGCGGCCAGGCTCCTGCAGGCTCAGATCAAGTTTGCCGTCATCACGTTGCTGCAACACATATGCCCGCTGCCTTTTACCAATCTGCACGGTACCCATGATCTCACTCTTATAAATCAGGCCAAAATACAGATCGTCCACAGCCACACGCAAACCAAGCGGTGTACGAGCCAGCGGAACAGCAATTACCTCATCTCCATGTTTATAAGTATTTGCAGGCACCTTATCGCTTAAATAACGATTAAAGCGCTGTGTGCCAAACAAGCGCCCTTCCTCATCAATTGCCACATAAATCAAGGCATAACTGCCAGGCTCAAAATAACCGCGTTGCTCTGAAATTGGCACCACCAGCTCCTTGGGGATACCCAGATCAAGATAGGCTGTACCGCAGTCGATGGCGCTTACCTTAAGAGCTCCCACCATGCCGAGTTCCAGATAAGGCCTTTTAGCTGTAGCCAGAACCCTGCCACCATCTGTATACAGAAAAGCTGTAAGCTTATCCTGCACTTTAAGATCGCGTGGCAACTGTGAGCGGGGAACAAAAAGCAGGCCATAGCGGCCGCCATCAAGATAGGCACCTGCGTCCTTAATCTCGGCCACTGTAAGCTCAGTGCGCCGCCCCAGCTGAATATCTGCGTTTATCATTACTTTGCGCGCCTCACTTCCGGACTTACGGGGTGGCAGCGCGTCCTCCATTAAATGCTCAAACCATGTCAGCGCCGGCGTTTCTTCACGCCGTAATTAGTAAAAACGAGTCTGATGCAAAAGCCCTGACCCGCTCTTTTTTTAAAATAATTAAATTTTGAGCTTTTTTAAATACCCTGCTGCAAAATTACTGACAGCGCTATCACAAAAATTAACAAGAAAAGTCAGGACAAACCGGTACCGTAAGCCGGAAGGTACTATTTATCCTTTCACAATAAACAATAAATAAAAGACAGCAAACATGTGCTTGTAATGCCTGCTGCGGTAAGGACTAAACTCAAACCTTCTCGGACAAAGATGGTTCATCATAATGCGCATAAATAAAGAGCGCGGCAAAGCCCAGCAGCGCCAGCAATGCCCCAATAGCCGTGATCCAGGATAAAGACCAACCTAAGGTAAGGGGCAGACCACCTGCATAGGCTCCCAGGGCATTGCCAAGATTGAAGGCTGCCTGTACCGAAGAAGCGCCCAAAAGCAAACCGCCTGGCGAGCAGCGCAAAATAGAGACCTGTTCCGGAGCTGACAGCGCAAACAGCATGCCTGCAGTAAGGCAGGTAAGAGCTATACAGACAAAGGCATCAGATCCAAATAGGGAAATGGCTCCAAGCAGGAGCACGGCACACAGCTGATAGCAACATGCTGCGCGGCCTGGCCTGATGGCATCGGCGATCCTGCCTGAGATCAGGTTGAATATGACCATACACACACCCATGGCTACCAGCACTGCCGGTACGTATTTCAATTCTATCCCGGCAAGTCCGGTAAGGATTGGGCTGACATAACTTTGCAGACAGAAAATACCGGAGTTACCCAGCAAGGTTGCCGCTAGCACCAGCCACGGCGCCCGGTGCTTTAAAAAAGCAAACTGTCCTTTAAAACCGGTATCCTCAATGCGACCCACATCCTTTACCCACAGGGCGCAGGACAGCAATACTAAAACTCCCCAGATCACAACCAGATAAAAGATCACCCTCCAGCTCAAGGAGTGCGCCAGTGCCGTCCCCAGCGGTACGCCAAACACATTGGCAATAGTCATGCCTGCGGTCATGATGGCTACAGCTGAGGTGCCGCGCCCCTGTGTGGCAATACGTTGCGCGATAATGGAGCCCACCCCAAAATAACTTCCATGCGGAAGGCCCGCGATAAAGCGTGCAGGCAATAACAGATCAAAGCCTGGAGCCAGTGCCGTCAACAAATTACCAAGGATATGCAATATAACCAGCAGCAATAAAATGGTTTTCAGCTTCAGGCGGCGCATGAACAATAAGGAGAAAGCGCCAACTGCCACCCCCAGGGCATAAGCTGAGATGGCGTGTCCGGCTGCCGGAATAGAGACCTCAAGGGATGAGGACCAGTAAGGCAACAGCCCCATGGCAACATATTCAGTGATTCCAAGGCCCAAGGTGCCAAAGGCTAGTGCAATTAAAGCACGGATAGATGCCATAAATACCTTCTTACCAGCCTTCAGAGCCGGAACTTTGCTATAACTATAAACGTATACCCATTGTATGCAAGGAGCCTAACCCCAGCATAGCCCTGACATAAAAAAACGGTGCCTGCCTGAGCCTGCACCGCTTTTCCAAATAAAAGCTAATTAAGCGTTAGTATTTATTACACGCGGGTGAAATCCACGTGAATGATCCGGGAAGTCACCGGGTGACGCTGCATGTCAGTAGGCTTCACGGAAATGGCTTCGCCGTTTACATTGATAACGGAAGGCTCACTGTAGAACTCATCCTTTAAAGCAGCTAAAATCAGCTTCTTTTCATCTAAGGTAATGGAAACGGTCTGTGCACCCTTGCTCACGATAATGGCAGGGATCTGACCTGCACGACGAAGGCGGCGGCTCGCACCTCTCCCCAGGTCTGTGCGGACTACTGCATCTAAAGTAATAGCCATGATAATAAATCCTTTAAAAAATATAAAACAAAGCTTATATCCTGCGACCGGGATATAAACGCGCGCTATTATAAAGAAAATCTTGGCTTTTGTCCAAGTTTTGCCAGATAAAATTCTGGTGCTATGAGGACAGCTTGCAGCATGCTGCCCTCACAAGGCTTAATGCTTGTTGCGCATTTTTTGCGTCAGGGCATCGACTTTACAAAAAGATGTCTTTTCTGTGCTATCTTGATGCCGCTTACAAAAGCTGCCCTACCTTAAGGCAGCCTCCGGATAAATAAGAGAGAAACCCATGAGCGCCGAGTTCAGCCGTCCAACCAAGGACGAATCATTTATGGAAATAGCCCAGGCAGTATCACTGCGCTCCACCTGCATCAGGAGACATTACGGTGCTGTAATCGTGTCAAAGGACGGGCGCATTGTTGCCACCGGATATAATGGGGCACCGCGCCACCGTGCCAACTGTTCAGACTTAGGTTCATGCCTGCGGGAGGAGCTTAAAATTAAGCCCGGGACACATTACGAACTCTGCCGCGCTGTGCATGCTGAGGCAAACGCCATCATCAACGGAAATCCCCTCGATATAGCAGGTGGCACCTTGTATCTGGCAGGAACTGATGTCAAGACCGGCAAACCTACTCACAGCATGCGGCCCTGCGCCATGTGCGAGCGCATGATTTTAAACGCCCAGATAGCGCGGGTGGTGTTGCGTGATGAAAACGGTCAGTTATTTTCAGTAAACCCACTGGAATGGGAAGATGACATCATGCAGCGGGCTATCCGTACCCTGGCAGGGGAGCAGCTCACAACTGACGGCAGCCCTGTCAAGTAAAAGAAAAGCAGTATCAAAGCAGACCTGAAGCAAAACGGCGCAGATTAAGGCTGAAAAGAGCCAAAACGCCTGCGCCAGCTTAGTCTGTCTTATCTGCCCCCTACTGCTCTTCCACCGGCACCGGCCACAGCTCTGGTGGACGCTCCTCGATGCGATCAGGATCCCAGCCTCGACGCAACCCCTTGTCCAGATCTGAAAGAGTCTGCATGTCCTCAGGGCTTAACTCAAAGTGATAAAGAGCCGAGTTCTGCAGGATACGCTCTGCATGCACGGACTTGGGGATCACTATCACCCCGCGCTGCAAATTCCAGCGCAGCAATACCTGTGACGGGGTAGCCTTACAGTGGGTGGCCACCGCCAGCACCCTGGGATCATGGATCAGCAGGTGTCCCTGCCCACCTAAGGGCGAATAAGCCTCAAAGGCTACCTTATGTTCACGGCACCAGCCCAAAAGCTCAGTTTCTGCATTTTCAGGATGACATTCAGTCTGGTTTACCTGCGGTACCACACTAGCTCCAGCCTCCTGCAGTTCCTTGAAATGATGTATTCTGAAATTAGAGACACCAATGGCACGGCACAATCCTTCGCGCTGGAGTTTCTCAAGCTCCAGATATGCCTTAGCAAAACCATTAAACGGCCAGTGCAACAAATAAAGATCTATATAATCAAGCCCCAGGCGCTGCAGTGACTGTTCAATGCCACGGCGCGGATTTACATAATCATCACGCCAGAGCTTAGTGGTGACAAAAATATCTTTCCGATCCACCCCACTGTCCCTGATCCCGCGTCCCACACTCTTTTCGTTGCAATATATGCGGGCTGTGTCAATGTGGCGGTAACCGTACTCAATGGCGGTACGCACGGCATTGCGTGCCTCTTCCCCGCTCTGTGCACGGAATACCCCCAGCCCCAGCAGCGGCATCTTCACGCCATTATTAAGCTCTGTAACTGAATTGATGGTAAGCATATCAGTATCTGTCCTTAAAGCTAATAGCTTGTTTTCCAAAATGTTTGTTCAGTGATAAAGTGTGGGTGTGTTCTTATTATACTGTTGTCCATGCCTCTTTTATCAACCGGAAAGCTTCATCTAAAACCCGAGCATCTGCCCCCAGATCATTCATATGATCAGAAAGATAGCGCCTGTATGCCCGTGCCCCTTTTTGCCCGGAAAAAAATCCCAGCAGATGACGCGCAAAATGATGCAGCGCCACCCCCTGCCCGCATAAATTGTCAGCAAGATCAATTAATGAAGAAAAGGCCGCAGCACAGGACAGCGGCTGTGCCTTATCCCCAAAAATCTCATGATCGACCATACAGAGCAGATAAGGATTGTCTATCACCGCCCGGCCAAGCATCACCCCATCTACATGTGAAAGCTGTTCCTTACATTGCTCCATGGTGACAATACCGCCATTGATAGTAAGATACAGATCAGGAAACATCTGCTTGATGCAATAGACACGTTCATAATCAAGCGGCGGCACCGTACGGTTTTCCTTGGGTGACAATCCGGTAAGCCAGGCCTTTCTGGCATGCAGGATCAGATGCCGCACTCCGGCCTGATACAAACTTTGCACCAGGTGTAAGGTAAATTCAAAATCATCAAGTTCATCGACCCCTATGCGGGTCTTCACTGTAACCGGGATGGACACTGCATCCTGCATTTTACTGACAATAGAGCACAACAAGGGCAGATCCTTCATCAGTACCGCACCGAAAGCTCCCTGCTGTACTTTATCAGAAGGACAACCGGCATTGATGTTGATGGCACTGTAGCCAAGACGTTCTCCTTCCCGCGCAGCCTGTGCCATCTTTTGCGGATCATTGCCCCCAAGTTGCAGTGTCAGGGGTAACTGCTGCGGCTCAAACTCAATTAAATTAAGCTTGCCGTGCACGATAGCGTCAGCTGCTATCATCTCGGTATAAAGCATGGCATGACGGGTTAGGCGGCGGGCCATCAGGCGGAACAAATTAGTGGTGACATCCACCATCGGGGCAACTGAAAAAATATCGGATTTTGAAAAAAACTGCATCAGTTTTTCCTACTGAAGATCTGATTTTTAGGGAACAGCTCTGGCACACAGCTATCTTTATTTTTTATTCACAGTCACTTGCCATGACAAGTGCCAACCTTTTGCACCTTGCAAAAGAATAAACTTCTGACAACCAGTGCTAAAAAGGCTCCTGAGCGGAGCCTTTTTATATATAAAGGGTTAAAGCCGCTTAAGACTTTCTGTCCTTTAACTTACGTGCCAGCGTATGCAGGCGGGTCGGGTGAATTGAATCTGCAATCTGTGTACTGTCAGAACTCATAAAGCTCATCTTATTGAGATTATCGCGTACCACATCGCACAGCCAATACTCAAAGAAAGTAGGCAACCCTACGGTAATACGAGAAATCCGATCGCGCAGGCGTTTTAAGTTTTCATCGCTGGGATTTCTTAAGAACTGAGCAATATGTCCACCCACTTCCCGCATCTGTGCGGCATTAGCGCCCCTGGTGGTAGGAGCTAAAGTCGAGAAACGAATGGCATCGAACTTGACATTGGCATCTGCAGTCTCAATGGAGCAGATACGGACATTGACCCCGGCATCAGCCAACATTTCCTGGGCGCCGCGGGCTGAAGAGAGTGCACAGTCCTTGCTGTCAACCAGGATAAGATGGCTCTCTGTACCCTGACACATGATGTTAAGGCCACCTTCCTTAAGTCCTTCACCTAAAGCGCGGGCATTGGCCACCACTGTTTTGGCATATTCTTTATAGATAGGCTCCTGCATCTCACGGATACGTGCCTCTAAAGCCGCTAACTGTGCTGTCTGCAGACCACTATGCCCACCGATATAAACAGCACGGTCAATAGCATTAGCCACGCTGTCACGGCATAAGATCACACTTGCCTGCGGTCCTTGCATGGCACCGTGACAGGAAAAAGTCACCACATCAGCATACGGCACCGGGGAAGGCAACGCTCCTCCGGCAATTAAACTTGCTATCTGTGAAATATCACACCACAGCAATGCCCCGCATTCCTTGGCAATCCGGGCAAAAGCAGCATAATCAATCTCCAGCGGATAATTGATGGGAGAAAGAATAATCATCTGCGGCCTGCAGGCTTTGGCCTGATCTTCAATGGCCTTCATGTCCAGGCGCTGGGATTTGGGATCAATACTGAAATTGACAAAGCGATAAGCTAAATTCTCTGAATTACAGTGCTCTTTCTTGCGCAGATCAAGGGACATGACGATATCGCCACGCTTGGTCAGGCTCTGAAACACACAGCGCGAAGCTGCCTCAATGGAAATGGTACGTAAATTAGCATGCTCTGCGCCAAAAAGCTCACAGATACGCTTAGCCGTCAGACTCTCCAGACCTGCATCCAGAGCATATCCGGTATGCTTGCTGGTATTGACCAGCACACTGCCCATGATAGCAGCACATAAAGGGGAGGTACTGTTTTCGTCCGGGATAAAGGAAAGCGAAAGACGCTGATGCTCCAGCTCTTTTTCAAAATAAGTGTAAAGATCAGGATCAAAGCCGCGGATAACGTTAAGCGGATTCATATACTTTCCTCTTCGGTCTGCATTGAATTGTTTATTGTTTTTACAGCCTAAAATATATAACAAAATAATGTGCTTTAACAGCAAAACCGCCCGCAGGCACTCCATTTTGACAGCTAGGACACATTTTTACCCCGCCCTGCACCACTTGCGCTTACAATAAACAGATAAGTTGACTTAATTTTATTAAACGGGAAACAAACCTATGCCTCTGCACCCCTGTCTTGGCAACAGCAACAAGCAGCTATACTTGGTAACCATCCTGCGCTGTCTGTGCGTTTTCTGTTTTTGCACCGTGCCAGCTGCCATTACTGCTACAACTGCAGCACCCCTGCCACAATCTGATCTCAGGATTGAGGTATCTGCAGAAACTGCCGACAGACCCCCTCTGCCCCGTGGCTTTGACCGCATTATCCCGCGCCAGCGTTCACCGCAGGGTTTTGCCAACAATAATGCTGCCAACACCGTAGCTGACATTAAAGCGGCTGCAGCTGATGGAGACCATGTGACCCTGACGGTCAGGGTAGAACAGAAAAACTCAGATCAATCCTACAACTTATGTGATACCGGGAGAGAGTGCATTACAGGAAGACTCAGTGCAGATGCCAAACCTGAGGGACAACAGCTGCAGCCCGGGCTTAGTTATCTTATCTGGGCACGCGTAAACGCCGGATTTTTTTCCACTAGCCTTGAGATTCTGATTTTTGCTCCACGCTAGGCTCACAGGGCGCGGGCGCTGACGCACTGCTGCTCATGGCCGCGTACCTTCAGCAGTTCCACTAAGGCTGATGCAAAATCTGCCAAGGTAATGCGGCTGCTGCCATCAAGCCCCATGGGTAAGACATCAGAGCCCAGTTCAAAGCGCCCCTTACCGTAGGCATGGCGTTCCAATACCAGCGGTGGGCACAACAACGTCCATTTAAAATTACTCCAGCCCTGCAATTGCGCATACAATGCCTGACAGCGCGGGGCATCGCTGTGGCCCTTGGCTGCCTGCAAAAAATCACTGTCTGCTATGCGCAGCTTGCGGCTGCTGTCTGTATACAGCAAACAGCAATCGCCAACCCCCAGATAATAACAATTAGATTGCACTAATTTTTCATGCAGCAGCTCAAGTGGGGTCATCCCCGGGGCAAAACGCTTTATATGCCTGAAACTCAGAACATCTACAAATACATGAAAACGTGCCAATTCCTCCCCTGTAAGTTCAAAGGGTTCCTTGATAATAATCGGGCCATTGCCCGCCAGATCAGCTGGCGTGGAAACAATAGAGGTTACGCCAATTCCGGCTTCCTCTGCCCGCAGCACAATACTGCGTCCTAAATCACTGTTTGCTCCCAGTACTGCAACTTTCATCTGTTATTATCCTTCTGCAAGATGCGCTGTCTGCGCCCTTTTCCTCCCGGGCAAAACAAAGTGGCAGAAGCTAATCCTGCCACTTGTCTAAACACAAAATCCTTACCGGATCCCCATCATGTCAGGACAGCTGCGCTCAGGCTGGGGTTCCACCCACATGCATCCAGTGCTCAAAACATTTGTGCTGGTGCCATTCCAGATATTCACGCTTTGGCCAGACAGACTTATCCTTGGGTAGGTGCAGCTTCTTGCCGTCAAATTTCATATACTCACCTGCCCCTAAGGTCTTAATACTCGGTGAAACCATGATCACAATGGACTTATCACCCTCATAACGCAAGGTCATGAAGCCTTCAGAAAAAAGTCTGTGCAGATCACAGCGCATTAAAATACCGTTTTGCACGCTCTGAAAGGTATTGCTGTAACAAGGCTGAATATTGGCAACATCCAAAAGCGGGATCGCAGTAGAACCGGTGACCGCGCACTTAAAATCGTAGGCAGCCATTACTGCGGCATAAAAACCGTCTATCTCGCCATGATCAAGACGCTTGGCGGCCAGATAATAAATGCCACGCCAGTCAGAGCTATACTCATTGGAATTGAGCGCAGCACGTTTATCCCGCACCAGACGCTCCAGATAACGGCCCAGGGGTTCATTTAAGGACAACAGAAAACGCGACTTTTCCCCAGAGAACTCACTTTTAAATTCATCGGGCATGCCCAGAGCCTCATCGCGCGAAAAGATAAAGGTGCCAAACAGCATGGTAGAAATCAGGGTACTGTCAGCACTGCCCCCCTGCCGGATCACTTCAGCAGTCATATCCTCATAACTGCTTGAACCATTACGCACGCCAAAACGTTCCCAGGCATCAGCTAAAGACAATTCCCCCCAGCGTACAAAATAACCGCCGCCCACAATGTAAAAACGATCGCCAAGCTCCATCACATAAATGACTAAGGTTCCGGCCTTAAGGTTAACCAGCTCCGGAGCAGGATCATCAGTCTTTATGGTCCAGAAATTGGTAGCACTCGAACCTGCTGAAATATATTCTTTTTTAACAATGCTGTACCAGCGATTCTGCACCCGGCACACTAAGATATCATCTGACTGGCGCATCTTGATCTCCACCTGTGGTCAAACCTGCGCCCATCATACGGCAAAGGGACGTAAAAATCTGCGAGTATGGCCACAAAGGCAGTTTTGCTACGACCATTGTGTAGAATAAAATTTGCGATACACATCACAAATTAAAGATAAACACGCGCATTGAGTCTTTTTGCGATAAATTCGCGTTTCCCCAGATGATGTAATTTACGTTCCCTACAGTATACAAAATATCAACTATAAAGCAATTTATTATATTATGAAAACGTTTACACTAAGCATTATTTTACCGTAGTACCGTGGTCAAATATTTAAATCAATTAAAACTATAGCTTAACTACACAATCCTTATCATACAAACTATTTAATATTATCTTGATTTAATCTTGCCTGGAACTGTATAAATATGCCCGGCTTAAGTGAGGGCTTAAGCATTGGTTGTTGTTTACGTAATATCTGTGAGGGAATATGGATAACATCACAACACAGGGGCTGAGTACCATTGATTATATGATCTTTGGTATCTACGTCCTGGTTATTATCGGTGTGGGTCTGGCGGTATCCCGCAAGAACAAACAGAGCACTGAAGGCTACTTCCTGGCCGGAAAATCCTTGCCCTGGTGGGCCGTCGGTGCATCACTTATCGCCGCCAATATTTCCGCCGAGCAATTTATCGGCATGTCAGGTTCCGGCTTCTCCATCGGCCTTGGTATTGCCTCCTACGAATGGATGGCCGCCATTACCCTGATCCTGGTGGGCAAGTTCTTTCTGCCTATCTTCATTGACAAGGGCATTTACACCATCCCGGAGTTCGTGGAAAAGCGCTATAACCGCACTTTAAAGACCATCCTGGCTGTATTCTGGATCTGCCTGTATATCTTTGTGAACCTGACCTCCGTACTCTATCTTGGCGGTCTGGCCTTAGAAACCATTTTAGGCATCCCGATGATGTATAGCATCATCGGTCTGGCCCTGTTTGCACTGGTATATTCTGTCTACGGTGGTCTGTCTGCTGTAGTGTGGACCGACGTGATTCAGGTGGCAGTACTGGTTTTAGGTGGCTTTGCTACTACCTACCTTGCAGTCTCCTTTATCGGTCAGGGCGAAGGCTTCTTCAGCGGCATGGGCAACCTGATTGATGCAGCTCCGGATCACTTTGAAATGATCCTGGACAAGAGCAATCCTCAGTTCATGAACCTGCCTGGCATTGCGGTGCTGATTGGCGGTCTGTGGGTTGCCAATTTGTATTACTGGGGCTTCAATCAGTACATCATTCAGCGTACCTTTGCTTCAAAATCTGTGTTTGAAGCGCAAAAGGGCTTGGTATTTGCTGCTTACTTAAAGCTGATCATCCCTTTCCTGGTGGTGATCCCTGGTATCGCAGCTTTCGTCATCATTAACGATCCTGCCCTGATGAGCCAGTTAGGCAGTGCTGCCTCCAACTTCATGCCAAGCCTTGAGCATGCTGACAGAGCTTACCCGTGGCTGACCCAGTTCCTGCCGGCCGGTGTCAAGGGTGTGGTATTTGCTGCTTTAGCTGCCGCCATCGTATCCTCCCTGGCCTCCATGCTCAACTCAACTGCCACCATTTTCACCCTGGACATCTATAAGGAATACCTGGACAAGAATGCCTCTGACTACAAGCTGGTCAATATCGGCCGTCTGACCGCTATCGTGGCCTTAGTCATCGCCGTATGCTTCGCCCCGATGTTAGGCGCCATCGATCAGGCCTTCCAGTTCATTCAGGAATACACCGGTCTGGTCTCCCCGGGCATCCTGGCTGTCTTCATGTTAGGCCTGTTCTGGAAGAAGACCACCACCTTAGGCGCTACCGTGGGCGTGCTGTTATCCATCCCTATCGCCCTGTTGCTCAAGTTCCTGCCCCTTGAGATGCCGTTCATGGATCAGATGTTCTACACCTTCGTGCTGACCGTCACCATCATTGGCTTCGTCTCCCTGAGCACCTCAGAAAATGATGATGATCCCAAGGGTATCCCTCTTACCAAGAAGATCTTTGAGACCTCACCTGCCTTTAAGATCGGCAGCTATGTAGCCTGCATCATAACCGCAGTGCTCTACGCCGCCTTCTGGTAAAAAGAACTTATGCCCGGAAGCTGCCGGGCAGATAAACTCCAAAGGCTCCGCCTTATCCCTTCAGGACAAGCGGGGCTTTTCTTTTGTGGGTAATAGTAAAGTTAGCACAAGTGGCAGCCTGCCTAGTGTGAGCTCTTTACAGACTCAAGTCTTCTTATCTGCAAGAGTGATCTCTTGCTGTCCCCCTGCCGAAGGCTCCCCCAAGCTTCTGACATCAGTTAACAAACACCTTATTGCTTAACAAGCAGTAAACAGGCATTTTCTAAAAGCGCATCTCATCAGACCCACTGTCCATACCCTTTGTACAGCCGGGGATTTCATAAAATAAGCCTTCGGCCTTTCCCTGCAGACAGATATCTGATACCTGAAGATCTACTGGCGCCAGAAGAAACGAGTCAGACATAACAGCACGGGCACAATCTCCAGACGCCCCACAATCATGTCAAAGGCAAAGAGCAGATGCAGCGAACCAGATAACTGCGCAAAATTTGAAGACGGTCCTAACTGTGAGCCCATGGCCGGGCCCACGTTTGACAAAGAAGTCATGGTAGCAGTGAAGGCATCGGTAATGTTAAGTCCCAGCAAAGTGGCAATACAGCTTGAAACCAGTAACACCAACACATAGGCCACCAGATAGGTGATCACAGCGCGGATCAGGGCTGACGTAAGCTGCTGTCCGTTAAAATGAGGTTCCAACACCTGATGCGGGTGAATAGATTTTTTAAGCTGAGTCTTAAACATAGCAAAACAAACTTGCAGGCGGAAGACCTTAATACCACCTGAAGTGGAGCCTGAGCACCCTCCAATGGCCAGAATAATCAGAAAGATATAGGTAGCAAATGGATTCCACTGTGTGAAATCCTCGAGGGCAAAGCCTGTAGTTGAGAGAATGGACACTGTATTAAACAATGCCACCCGGAAAGCTCTTTCTACATCATAGCCATTATTAAGCACCAGCGAAGCCATCAGGGCAGCCGTGATTACTGCAATAATTTTGAAAAAACCACGCACCTGCTCATCACGGAAAACATGCAGCACATTGCCACTTATTGTGGAAAGCAACACCAAAAAAGGCAGTGAGCCCAGAAACATGAAGAAAATGGCAAAGTAATGCACTGCTGCAGGCAGATCATTCATGGATGCATCAAGGGGCATCATGCCGCCAGTTGCCACGGTGCACAATGCCGCATTGACAGCTAAAAACAGATCAAGCCCTGAGATCACGTAACAGAAAGTACACACCACCGCCGTTCCCAGATACCAGATCAAAAGAGAAATCGCCATGGTCTTAATATGAGGGGTCAGCTTGGCCTGACCATCAAAGGAAGTGGACTCGGTTTTAAACAAGTTAAGACCGCCCAGTAAAAAACTGGGCAATACTGCCACCCCGATCACCACGAAACCGATGCCACCTAAAAACTGCAGGATAGAACGCCATAACAGCACTGAAGCTGGCCTATCATCCAGCCCTGAGATAGCCGTAGCGCCGGTGGTGGAAAGAGCAGAAGCTGTCTCAAACACCGCACCGGTATAGTTAAGATCTGCAATCAGCATGCTAATGGGTAAGGCTGCTATCAATGCAGATAAAATCCACAGGCTGACCGTAAAAATGAATAGATCACGGATGGTGATGACCACACGCGCACGCCTGCCACACAGACGCAGGATATTGGAAATGACCAGGGCACACAGGCTCATGGCGGCAAAGCTGAAACCCTCGCTATGCTGGCCGTGCAAGAAAGCAAAGGCAGCTGGAATGATACCGATAATTCCCACCCAGAAAATGGCCGGGGCTAAAAGCTTTAATACCAGGGGCAGATTGATTACCATGCACGCCCCCGTGGGATCCAGAATGAGCGTGGTTTGAACAGGGCTACCAATTTACGCATCTGCATATGATCGTGCAGGTAGGCTACTACCCGATCACCATCTTCAAGCTTCAGATCGGGCTCACAGGGAAGAAGCTTATTGCCACGCAGTACTATGCCAAGAGAAACCCCCGGCGGCAGGGACAAATCTGCAAGCTTTCTGCCCACCACCCGCGAGCTTAGGCGACCTCCCTGCGCGATAAGTTCAATGCCCTCAGATAAACCTGATCTGAACAGGCGCATCTTTAACACCCCTTCCTGCCTGATGTCAGACAAAATGGCTGAAATTACCGCCTCACGCGGGGACACCACAATATCTGCCCCACGCACCTGCGGGCTGTTAAGATCGCGCAAACTGCCCTTGCTGATCACCGCAATGGTCTTGATGTTCTCCATATGTTTCAGCATCAGGCAGGAAATGATGTTGGTCTCATCCACCGGCGTTGCCGCAATAAAACGATCGCTTTTATACAGGTGTTCTTCGACCATAAAATCAGGATCACAAGGATCGGCACAAAACAGCTCCACCGAACTTTCCAAAAGCCGGGGAAAAATCCGCTGCGCCCGCTGTGCATCCGGTTCAATCAGCTTCACCCGATAGCGTGAACTCAAATTACGTGCCAGCTCATCTGCCGTATGGGTGCCACCGGCAATGGTGATATTCTTAGCCCCGGTCTCCAGCGGTACCAGACATGACAGCAGCGCCATAGCACGGCTGCGCTCGGCACAAAAGAAAATCTCATCTCCTTCTGCCAGACTCTCTTTTTCAAAGTCAGCAATAAGCTCATTATTGCGATACAGGGCCAGGATACGGGCCTTGGGCGCTGCCTGTGTCAATTGCATGACCGGAAAACCCAGCATGCGGCCACCCCGGCGGCACACCGCCGAAGCGATGATCACCCGATCGTTTGCAAAAGAGCCCACACTGGTAGTCCCGGAAAACTCAATTAAATCAAGGACTGCTGCAGCTGTAATATGCTCAGGTGAAATGATGTGATCAATGGGAATGGCATGCTTATTGAAAAGGGACTGTTCCTCGGTTAAAAACTCTGGTGAGCGGATCCGGGCAATTTTACGTGGTACTGCAAAAAGCGATGAAGCCACTGAGCACACTGCAATGTTGTACTCATCATTTGGGGTAGTTGCAACCAAAAGTTCTGTATTTTCTGCCCCGGCCTTGCGCAATACCGAAGGCCAGGAGGCCTCCCCCTGCACCACCCTCAAATCAAGGCGATCGGTAATCTGAGCCAGCTCAGCTGACGGCCTGTCCACCAAGGTAATGGCATGCCCTGAACCTACCAAATACTCAGCCAGTTCACGGCCAACCCGGGTTGCCCCGACAATGATGATCTTCATAGCGCCTGTTCCAGATACTCCTTATTGCCGTAATAATTTGCTGTTAGCTTATCCTTCTTAATCTGGCATAGAAAAATCCATCCGCGTCCTCCTGCCCGGGCAAGCGCTGAATCATACCGCTGTTTTGTCCGAGTAAAGAGAAAGGCAGCAATTCTGCCTGCCCCTGCTGACGGTGCAAAAAGCTGTTTATCTGCCGTTCATTTTCAGCCTTAAACACAGAACACGTGGTATAAAGCATAATACCCCCAGGTTTCAGGCAGGCAAATGCTGCATCCAAAATTAGGCTTTGCAGCTCAGTCAATGCCGTTATATCCGCACGCCGGCGCAACCATTTGATGTCAGGATGCCGTCTTATCACACCACTGCCAGAGCACGGGGCATCCAGCAAAATACGGTCGTAAAGCCCTTCTGCCGGTGAAAGAGCTGTTCCATCCTGCAGACGCAAGGACACATTCTTGCCAGCATAACGCTCCGGTAAACCAGCTTCTGGACTGCATGCTGACAGCACCTCAGGGGGTAGGCGTTTTAAGCGCACCAGATTCTGTGCGGCGCTGTAAAGTCGCTTGGGATCAGCATCTGCAGCCGTAAGCTGCACCTCAAAACCTGAAGCTAAAATATGTGCACTCTTTCCGCCCGGTGCACAGCAGCAATCGAGCACCGACAGCCCGGCAGAAAGTTCCAGCAAAGGTGCGGCACACTGTGCGGCCTTATCCTGGACACTGACCAGCCCCTCTGCAAATAAAGGCAGCTGCGTGGTACTGACCGGTTCCTGTAACTCTATGAGCCCTCTTGGTTCACCAGTTTTATAGGCAAATCCTGCAGCATCAAGCCTGGCACAGTAATCCTCAAGGCTGATCCGATCAAGTTCAACCCGCAGAAACATCGGCGCACGCTCATTGCCTGCAGCCATGATCTGTGCAGCTTTTTCCCGACCGTAATCTTCCTCCAACATCTCACGCATCCAGCGCGGATATGAATAGGTAATTTCAGGATCAAGATCCCGCGGCAAGGCACAGCCTTCACGCACAAAGCGGCGCAACACTGCATTGACAAGCCCTTTGGCAAAGGAGCGCCCCAGCAAAGGGCAGGCCCCTACGCTGGCGCTGACAGCTGCATGAGCGGGCAGGTGCAAAAAGGAACATTGATAGAGCCCGCACAATAGCAGTGCATACACCCGGGCATCCGGCTGTTTTGCCAGCAAAGCTTGCGCTGCAGCCTGCAACAGGCGCAAATTGCGCAAGCAGCCATTTGCTATCTCCAGAGCAAGGGCGCGATCAGCTACAGGCAATGCCGGCACCAGCCGTAACTGGGCATCGCGCAAAGATTCCCCAGCCAGCACTGACGCCACCATCATGGCAGCTGCTGCGCGTGCCGGTGCCCCCTGGCAGGGTGTACCTGTACCTGCCCCCTTAAACGTTTTATTCCGGCCCGGGCTTTTTTTCAATGCCCTGCGCTTTTCATTGATTGCCGGTTCTGGCTTTGTCATATAAGCAAAAAGAAAACATTAACAGGTATCAGGACGACTTCCTTTAGGAAAACAAATCCTGATGCGAACGGGCAAAGGCTGCTGCATCGCAGGGCTTTTTACCCGGAGCCTGCAGTGCTGTAATAAGCAATGTGCCCTGAGCACAGGCAAGCAAGATCCCGCGCTTGTCAAAGCGCAAAGTTCCGGGCGTACCGCTGTCAGTATCCAAAGCCTGCGCACCGAATATCTTGCAGAGATTGTCCCCCAGCTTGAGCTGGGCTGCAGGCCAAGGATTCAAGCCGCGCACCTGCAAAGAAAGCTCCCGGGCACTTTTCATAAAATCAAGAGGGCTTTCATCTTTGCTTATTTTTTTAGCATACAGAGCCTTACTATCATCCTGCCTAGCAGCAGGCAGCGTGCCCGCCAGAATGGCAGGCAAAGACTGTATCAAAGTCTGTGCGCCCAATGCGGCCAGCTTGTCAAACAAAGTACCTGCCGTATCATCAGGCTCAATCGGCACTCTGGCCTTAACTAGCATATCCCCGGTATCAAGCCCCGCGGCAATGCGCATCACGGTCACCCCGGTTTCCTGATCTCCGGCCAGGATGGCACGCTGAATCGGTGCCGCCCCCCGCCAGCGGGGCAGGAGCGAGGCATGGACATTGATGGAACCTAAACGCGGGGCAGCAAAAACCGCCTCAGGCAACAACAGGCCATAGGCCACCACGATGGCCAGATCTGCGTTAAAAGAGGAAAACTCCTCAATCTCAGCCTGATTTTTAAAGTTAAGCGGAGTGCGAATCTCCAACCCGTGAGCTAAAGCCAGGGACTTGACCGGACTTGGGGTAAGCTTGTGCCCGCGTCCTGCCGGACGGTCGGGCTGCGTATATACCGCTACCGGGCGCACCCCGGCATCCAGCAATGCCTGCAGATGTACTGCTGCAAAATCAGGGGTGCCGGCGAAAATAATCCTGCTCATCGGATCTATGCGTTCTCCCTGTTCCTGGCCGCACGCTGTGCTTCCTTCTTAAGCTTTAAATAACGCTTATATAAAATACCGCGCTTTATATTAGACAAATGATCGATAAAAAGTTTGCCATCCAGGTGCTCAAGCTCATGCTGCAGACAAATAGCAAACAGGCCATCAGCCTCATAAACCTGCTCCTTGCCCTCCAAATCCAGCGCCTTGACCGTCACCTTTTCATAACGCTCGATTTCAGCTGTATAGTCAGGTACTGACAGGCAGCCCTCGGTTGACAGCACTTTTCCCTCAACAGAAGTAAACTCCGGATTTATCAGCACCAGCTTATTTTCCCCCTGTGAGCCATCTTCCTTTGGAATATCTATTACCACCATGCGGATATCAAGCCCTACCTGCGGGGCTGCCAGCCCCACCCCGTCGTCCTGATACATGACTTCAAACATTTCCTCAGCCAGGGTCTTCAGGCTGTCATCAATCTTTTCAATCTTCCGGCATTTGCGGCGCAAACGGTCATCAGGAAAGATCACAACTTCTAATTTCGCCATTTTGAAAAATTCATTCCTCAAAGCATAACTGCCGTTGATTTTATCACGGCTGTCAAATCCACTGTTAAGCCCACCTGTACTGCTCTGGTTTTTTGTTGGACTTTACACTAAGATAGCGCTCCGCCCAAAGTTCATGGTTACATTAACTTATCTATCAAATTAACAGGCCCTAGATCTGCAATGAGTGAACATCACAGCTCCAAGGTAATGCCGCAGGCTTCAGCTGATGATCTGTTAAGCACAGCCTTATATAAAATTGAAAATACTGACAACGAGCTTGCAGCAGCAGACACACAATTACGCCCTGGCTCTCATTGTCCTGACTGTGGCGGAATATTGGTATTAAGATCTTCAGAGCGCGGCGAATTTTTAGGCTGCAGTAATTATCCACTGTGCAGCTTTGTACGTCATTTGCCTGCCTCCCCGGTCAGCACCCTGCTTACCCTGGCCACCCACTGCCCGCAGTGCGGTTCTGAGCTGGCGGTAAAACGCGGGCGTTATGGTATCTTTATTGGCTGCCTGAACTATCCTGCCTGCCATTACATAGTGCAGGAGCAAAAACCGACGGCACTTAAATGCCCGCAATGTGGCAAAGGGGAACTGGTAAAGCGGCAGTCCCGCAAAGGGCGCAGCTTTTACGGCTGCACCAATTACCCAGCCTGTGATTTTCTGTTACCAGGCGAACCTATAGCCAGGAGCTGCCCGGACTGTGGCTTTCCGGTTCGTTACAAAAAGAAAGTAAAGGCGGGTATCGCGCTGTATTGTCCCAATCCCCTGTGCCCTGGCAGGCACAAACGCAAAAAAGAATTACTGTCAAAAAGCTGAAAGCCAGCTTTTAGTAAAATAACGGCACCGAAGCCAAAACTTGACTATTCTGTCCATGCTTTCACTAAGCACAAGGATCAACTAATACACTACACCGTTGATTTTGTGCTAAAGATCACGTTTTCAAGTTATAATACGCAGGATTTAATACAGTGCAGAGATATTTTTTATGCCCAGCCCATGTTTAATAAAGACTATCAAAGAGCGTTTCCGTGGTTTCCTGCCAGTAGTGGTGGATCTGGAAACCTCAGGCTTTAATCCCCGCCGGGCTGCATTGTTGCAAGTAGCCATGATGACGGTAAAAATGGATGAGAGAGGCATGCTGCTGCCAGATGAAATGTTCAGCGCAGAGATCAGACCCTTTCCTGATGCCGTGATTGAAGAGGCCAATATCCGTTTTACCGGTATCGATCCCTTTGATGAAAGCCGCGGGCTTGAAGATGAAAAAATAGCCCTGGTACGCATGTTCAAGGCGGTTTCAAAAAAAATAAAGCAGGCTGAGTGTAAAAAAGCCATCCTGGTTGGACATAACGGCTCCTTTGACTTAGGTTTTATCAATGCCGCTGTGGACAGGATAGGATATAAACGCAATCCATTCCATCCTTTCTCCGTACTGGATACCGCCTCACTGTCAGGCCTGGTATTGGGGCAGACGGTACTTGCCAGAGCCTGTTTTGCAGCCGGCATTGATTTTGATGAAAGCCTAGCGCACAACGCCGCTTACGATACGCAAATGGAGTGCGAGCTGTTCTGTGCCCTGGTCAACCGCTACACTAAGTTCGCAGGTTTCCCGCCGCCCCTGCCACCTGATGCCGAGGAACGGCTGGAACGGCAGCGCCAGAACCGAGCAACGTTGCTCAATCAAAAATATGCTGCAAAGGAGGCCTCTGCCACTGTAATGCCCGCTGAAACAGTAATTGACGGCACAGTCCCCACTTCTGCGACTGTATCCGCAGCTAAGCCCGGGGAATAGAGCTTTTTAGGGTAATAAGTGCTGGCGCACACTTTTAGGGGCAGATATTTGTCTTGTCGGCGCCAATGGCTTAAGCTTAGGCTGAATGTAGTGCAGCTTACTGCAGCTGCTTAAGGAGATAAACATGACTTTCAGCCTACCCCAGCTCAAGTACGATCCAACCACCTTCAGGGATTTTGTATCCCCGCAAACTTTCGCTTGCCATCACGAAAAACATCATGCTGCCTATATCAGCAATACCAATCAGCTGATTAAAGGCTCTGATTACGAAAACAAGAGCCTGCTGGAAATTGTGATGACCTCGTCAGGACCGCTTTTTAATAATGCCGCACAGGCCTGGAACCATGAGTTCTATTTTAACTGCCTCACCCCCCAACCTAGCGCTATGCCTGCTCAGCTTAAAGGATTGCTGGAGGCCAATTTTGGCAGCGTGGACGCGTTTATGGAGAAATTCAGTGCTGCAGCTGTCAATAACTTTGGTTCCGGTTGGACCTGGCTGATGCAAACCGGTCCCAACAAACTTAAGATTTTCAGCACCTCAAATGCCGCCAACCCGATGGTAGATGGTTTTAATCCTGTCCTAACAGTAGACGTGTGGGAGCATGCTTACTATCTTGATTTTCAAAACCGGCGTGCTGATTATGTCAAAGCTTTTCTGGCACACGTTGATTGGGATTTTGTAACTAGCTGTTTAAAATAGTTCACTGTAAATCCTTTGCGGGGATGGCCTGCCAGTTTTGCCTGACAAGACCATCCCTGACCGTCCGGCAAATCCTGACATATTAACACTCCCCATGGTGGGGAGTATTCCGGCAAAAGTTATCCGTAAGGCAGGAGAGTCTGCCTGCTGTGATTTCCTGTGGCCATGAACTGCAAGGTTTTACCTCAAAGCTTTTGTCAGGCACGCCCAGGTCTTCCTGCAGCAAGCGCTTACTGTACTGTAGCCGGCGTCAGGCTACCTGCACAAGTAAAACCTCTTTTTGCAAGCAACAGCATTCATGCCTGCAACTTGTAGTGCAAGACTTCAGCTGTGCCCCTAAAATTTTTATCAGGCCCTCAGATCTGTAGAGCCCTGCTGTTATCAAAAAGTTACCTTTTGGTAAGCATGGCACTTAATTGTGCCTACTTTACAATGAAAAACAAAAAGTTAATCTATAGATACAAACGGTGTCCTGATCACCGCAGTAAAACTTATTTTTTGATCATCCATAGGAGATGTAACATGCAAAACGCATCCGTAACCACTTTAGATCTGAGTGTCCCCCGCAGTGAGCTGCACGATAAGCTTAACTTAAGCGCCTGCGAAATCTCCTGTAACAATCTGCCGGCTGGAGTACAAATCCCTTTTGTGCATATGCACAAAGAAAACGAAGAAGTTTATATCGTGATCTCAGGTAGCGGTGAGTTCTATATAGACGGAGAAATCGTGCCTTTAAAGCCCGGCAGCGCCCTGCGCATAGCTCCTGCAGGCCGCCGCTCTCTGAAAGCTGGTACTGAGGGGCTGCGCTACCTGTGCATACAGGCTAAGGCAGGATCACTTAAGCAATTTACGCTCTCTGATGGCGTAATAGAGGAAACTAAAGCCTTTCCTGAAGCATAAACATCCACAATATAACTAAAGCAATTACGCTAAAACAGGAGAGTCTCCCCGCTGTCTAGTGCCAACGGGGGGAATTTTTTAGCAACAATATGCACTAAACAGCCACGTAGGGCAGACAGCCCTTCTTTCAGGCCCCCAGATCCTCTAGCACCTCATCATCCAACTGTACGCCCTGCATCCCCATTTGCTGACGGTAAAACAATCCCCAGCGGAACATGGAACTTATAACCGGACGTAAACTGCGGCCTAAGTCCGTCAGCTCATATTCCACGCGAGGAGGTACTTCAGCAAAAACTTCGCGGTTTACCAGACCATCTGATTCCAGCTCACGCAGGCTTGCTGTCAACACTTTTTGTGACACCGAGCCCAGAGCATGACGCAATTCACCAAAGCGGCACCGGCGTACCATCAAAGTGCGGATAATAAGTATCTTCCATTTGCTGGTCAGAACCGACAGTGTCAGTTCCACCGGGCACCGGAACTGCTCGCGCGCAATGGTTGCCTCATTTTTATCCATATTGCCCTCATTGTTACTTTTAATTATCTAAGTTTTATTTTAATACTTAGTTTCCAAAAGAAACAATAGCTTTAACCACTAGAGTTAAAGTATGGCTGATTCATCGACCTGATCGGGATCACACTTCCCGCAGACTTCTGAAGCTGCCGGTTTAAGCCTGATGCAGCACATTCCGTGCTGTATCTGTTCTTTAAAAATCCGCTTAAATAGAGCAATCAGCTAGCGTGAATGGTACAATCAGCAGGATCCCCAGAAAACCTGAACTCAGGAGAGTTTCACCATGCCCATTACGCGTTTTCATACTCTCTGTCTTGCTCTAAGCACCGCCCTTGCCCTCACGCTTGCAGGCTGCAGCAGCAATACTGACAACGCAGGAAGCAGTTACCGGGTCAGAAGCGGTGACACCCTCTACTCCATCGCCTTTAAGTACGGGCTTGACTATAAAAATTTAGCACGGTTAAACGGTATAGCCGCACCTTACCGCATTTATGTAGGACAAATTTTAAATCTGGGGACCTCAATCAGCTCCGGCAGTGGTTCTTACACCGTAAAAAGCGGAGACACCCTCTCTGAGATCGCAGCACGCCATGAAAGCAGTGTGGCGACCCTGGCTGCACTCAATAATTTAAGTGCCCCCTACACCCTGTACGTTGGACAACGCCTTAAGCTTTCCGGCAACTCCCCTGCACAAGCTGCAAACACAGTCAGGGTGGCAGCACTGCCACAAAGCGTAAGTCCGCAGGGTAAGCGCCAGAGTTCAGGGATCACCTGGTCCTGGCCTACTGCCGGTAAAATTAAAGCAGGATACTCTGAAGGGGAACTTGGAAACCCTGGAATCACAATTTCAGGAAAACGCCATCAGGCCATTAAAGCGGCTGCAGACGGAGAGGTGGTTTATGCCGGCAGTGCCCTGCGCGGTTATGGCAACCTCATTATCCTGACCCATGAGCATAATTATCTTACTGCATATGCCCACAACGAAAGTTTGTTAGTACGTGAAGGGCAACAGGTAAAACGCGGGCAGAATATAGCCACTATGGGTTCCACTGATACTGACGGGGTGGAATTACTGTTTGAGCTGCGCCGCGAAGGGCAAACCGTAGATCCGCTCTACTATCTGCCCGCCCAATGATCGCCAATCGCCACATAAACAAAAGCAGTACCAGCAGTGCTTACCAACTTTGCCAACTCCCGGATAACAAGCAAGGCTTGCTGCTAAACCAGGATCCTGACTAGAAACTAAACCTAAAGCAGCTGCTAAAAAGGCACCTTCAGGAGGTGCCTTTTTACATAAAAACTTTCTCAGGCTTAGCTTACTCCGGGAAGAATGGCCAGAAGATCGGCACTATCAACACGCAGACAATCAGTGAAAGCACCAGCAGTGGTGTGCCAACGATGATGTAATCCTTAAAATGGAAACCACCAGGTCCCATGACCAAGGTGTTCGGCGGGGTAGCCACCGGAGTAGTAAAGGCACAGGATGCTGCAATGGCGATGGACATCAGCACCGGATAAGGTGAACAGCCCATCTCCTGGGCAATGGAGATACCGATGGGGCAGAGCAGGGCGGCAGCTGCAGTATTGGACATCACCTGCGTCAAGCCACCAGACAGACAGAAGAGCACGATCATAAAGAGCATCGGGGACGGATTGTCTCCAACCAGACCCACCACTTTCTCTGCAATCATGCGTCCGGCTCCGGTCTTATCCAGGGCATCAGCTAAAGGCAGCATACCGGCAAACAGGAAGATGGTAACCCAGTCAATGCCGTTATAGGCCTCGCGCTCTGACAGGCAGCCCAAAAGCACGCACAGCAAAGCTCCTGAAATAGCCACCATTTCAGAGGTCAGGCCGGGAATACCGATGCACAGGCCGATGATGACATAAATCAAGATGAAAAAGCAGATAGTGCGGGCACGCTTGGAACCAGACATACCTTGCGTCTGATCGACGGTTCCCAGATCTGCCATGTTACGGGGAGTAAGGCGATGTCCTAGCGTTACCATGTACACCAATGATATCAAGGATAACGGTATACCGATATAGGCAAACTCAAAGAAAGAAAAAGTCGGGATCCCGGCATTTTCCAGGGCACCTGCAGCGATGATATTAGGCGGGGTACCGACCATGGTAATGGTACCGCCGGTATTTGCCGCAACCGCAAGTCCCATCAGCAAGGGGGATACCGGTATTTTTGCCGCAGCACAGATACCAATGATCACCGGCATTAAGCAGGCCACAGTGCCGGTATTGGAACACATCGATGACATCAGGATGGTGACGCCCATCATGGCCGCCATTAGCGGCAGCTCGCGGGTGCCTACTTTCTTGACCACCCAGTTGCCGATAGTCTGCGCTAGTCCTGATTCCAGCATGGCAGCGCCCACCACGAACATACCGGCAAACAGCACCACGGTTGAATTGGATAGGCCAGAAAAAACCTGCTTTGGGGTAAGCACGCCGAAATAGCCCAGAAAAATCGGGGCAGCCATGGCAGTGACGGCCAGAGGAATCAGCTCTGTCACGAACAAAAAAGCCACCACTGCGAGTACAATTAAGGTTATTGTTGCCGGCTCCACAGTATTCTCCTTATTTGCAGCCATCTGATCACAGGATCAGTGATGCTAATGTAAGACAAAAAGATAGGAACAGACATGACGGAACTCACAGTTACGCCATTAAAAATCGTAATTTGCTTTGTAATTGCATTGCTTACGACCATCATGGTGCGTTTTGCACTCAAGGACAAACGGGATCTGTGGTTTAAAAGAAGCCGCAGTAATTTCATCCTGACCGTACGCGGAGCCATCGGGGAATACCTGGCTTTGGGCTACCCTAAAACCTGGCAGGGCGGACTGATTTTAATCCTGCTAATGGCGGTACTGTGCCTTGAGTTTTATCTAGTGCTGCGCTGGTTCTAAAAGGGAATTTTCCCTTCATTTGTCAAAAAGATGTGATAAACTTTATCGCATGTTAAGAATTAAGGTCAACCGCAATAGCAGCACTGCCGATTATGTGGCCGTGCCTGGACGGAGCATGCGTTTTGTGCTGCCCGGACGATATCTTTTTGCCGTGTCCTTAATCTTTGCCGCAAGCGCACTGTTTGTGCTGCCTAAAGCTGAATTTTCCACCCTGCTGCCTGCTGATTCTGACTACAGATTACCCTTGAACGATGACAGCCGAGCCTACCTGCTCTCAGAAGAAAGTCAGGCTGATGTGCAGGCAGTTGCAGACAGCTCCCTTGAAAACTACGAGGATTATGATATCCCGACCTCGCAGTTTAAAACCCAGCTGCCCTCAAAATCTACCGTCTTCAGCAGCTTGTTCAACGGATTTAACCGCCAACTGGCTCCCGCTGAACTTGAGGAAATAAAACAAAGCGCACAGGCGCTGCGCCAGAGTGCCAGTTCCCCCAAAATTTCTGGAACTGCCTCAGCTAAGCTCGGTTCAGCCGCAAATGCCGGGGCTGCTGCTCCAACGGATCCTGTCCTACAAACTGAACAGACGGCTGCTGCACCAGAAAAGACAACAGTTAAACCTGCAGCCAAAAGGCCTCAGGGAGACTGGTATCAGTTTACCGTACGCCCAGGTGACAGCCTGTCTGCCATTTTCGCGCGCCTCGCCCTTCCTGCAGCTTCCCTGAACAAGATAAGTGATGCCTCCGAGGCTCGGGATTTGGCCTTGCGTCCCGGGCAGATCATCCATTTTCTTATTGACAAGGACAATGTGCTAAAAGAGCTGGTATTGCCCTTAGGCTCAGGGGAACAGGTACGTTTTACCCGTCTGCAGGCCAGTGAAGGCTTCAGCTCTTTCCATGAACCGGAAAGCTCACATTTAAGTGATCCCACTGCTGCAACAACCATGGCTCAGGCTGAAACCATGCCCTCTGCAGTAAGCGCTGCCAAGAAGCGGCAGGCACAGGAGGAAGCCCGGCTGATGGCCGCCAAGGCTGAAGCTGAGCGTAAGGCTCTTGCCAACGTCAATCCTCAGCGCCCCCGCCTTATCCTTGGTACGCTGCAGCCAGGGGAAAGCTTTAAGATATTTGCCCATCGCATTGGACTTACCCCTACCGAGGTGCAGAACATCGAACGCATGCATTCCGCAAACGGCAAGCTGTCAAATCTCAAAGCCGGAGATAAGCTGCGTGTGCTCTTTAACGCAGTAGGTACCAGTGCTCTGATCAATGCCGTGGAAATTGAGCGCGCCGGCGCCCCCAAGATTGCCTATTACCGCAATACCGCAGATCGCAATTTCTACGAAGAAAACAAATACGTGCCCACTGCCGGTATATTCCGCCGCTTCCCGCTGGCCACGGCCATTAAGGTCAATTCCAAATTCAATTTGAATAGGCGCCACCCGGTAACCCACCGTATAGCCCCGCATAAGGGCATAGACATTAAAGCCCCTGTAGGCACACCGGTATATGCCCCAGCTGACGGAGTCGTCACCTTTGCCGGATATCAACGTGCTGCAGGCTACTATGTGATTGTGCGCCACGAGCAAAATTACTCTACTGTCTACATGCATCTGTCCAAAATAGATGTGAAAAAAGGACAGCAAGTCTTCGTCGGGCAGATCATTGCCAAAACCGGAAATACCGGACGTACTACCGGTCCACATCTGCACTACGAGATCCGTATCAATGACCGTCCGGTGGATCCACTCAAAATAGAATTACCAAGCGCCAGCCGGCCTAATTTGGCACATGAGCAACGCGAGGCATTCAGGAGCAATGTGCAGGTTTTCAAGCATGAGCTCTATAATGAAGCCTTAGCGCGCAAGTAGGGAACCTGACCTACAGCCAAGGATCTGCTTTTACCCTTGTGCTATAGTGAGTTTAATGTTCTTATCTTGTAATCTTGTAAATCAGGCGCAACTTATAGTTAATACAGGGCGGATGATATATTGTTTTTTAACCGCGATCTTCAAAACGAATCCAAGACACTGGCCAAGTGGCTAATCTCCATACCCAGCATCAGTGGAAGCCGCGGCGAAAGCGTGATTATGCAGGCCATTTACGATGGGCTGAGCGGATTTCCCTACTTTAAGGAGCACAGCAATAACCTGCACCTGATTGAGCATAGCGATCAGAAAAATCATTCTATTGCAGCCCTGGTCCGCCCTGACGAACAAACTGCGCAAACCCTGGTTCTGTGTGCCTCCATTGACACCGGAGGCCTTGATCATTATGGCCTTTATAAGGCTCAAGCATTTAAAAGCGACGAACTGCTCGAGTTATTCAGACAAAAAAATCTGGTGTCTGCCATATCAAATACTGAACATGAGCTTTTATATGGGCTGGGCTCCTACGAGTGCAAAGGCGGTGCAGCTTGCATGATAGCAGTATTAAAGGAGCTGTCTGATCATGCTGCCGCCCTGGATTTTAATATTTTATTCCTCTGCATTTCGCGTAACAGCCGCCGCTTTTCTGGTATGCGGGAAATGTTGCCTTTTATTGCAAGTCTCTGTGCCAAAGAAGAGCTCTCGCTTTATGCGGCTCTCAGTACTTCCCCGGAACAGCAACTGAAAACAGACGCAGACAAGCTGCATCTTTATACTGCAAACTACGGACTGCTGGAACCTTCATTTTTTATCCTCGGACAAAGAAGTGGATCCGGGCAAGCTTTCAGCGGCTTCAGCCCTGCGCTAATAGCAGCTAAAATTGTAGAAACATTAGAACTTAACCCGGAACCGCTGCGTAACCTAAGTTCACAGCCCCTGACCCCCCAATTCCTGCAACTGCAGGGCTCACAGTCCGGGATCTTGCACGATGACTGCCTGGAGCTCTCATTTAAACTCAGTTTTGCCGATTTAAACCCAGATACACTGCTAGATGCCCTCAAACAGATTTGTGCCCAAGCCATCGCCCAATGCGCCCAGCTGCTAGATACCCGCGCCCAGCTTCATTATTACTTAAAAGGCCAGAATTTTACCCCTGAGATCCGTGATGCTGAAATCCTGTCCTATGCAGATTTGCTGAAGCGTGCAGCGTCACTTTATCCCGGAGATTTACAAAGTGCCCTTAATACCTTGCGCCACAATTGTCAGAAAGAAGGGCTTAGCGCACGCGAAAGCGCCTGTTGTATCATTGAGAAATTAAATGAATTCGTAAAACTGCCCCGCCCCTCGGTAGTGATCTTCATGGGGCCGACCTATGCCCCCTGCCAGAAACTATCCCCCATGCGCCGCGAAGACAGGGACTGCCTGCTGCAGCTAAACAGCGTGTTAAGCCGCCTGAACAGCGCTTATGAATATCAGATAGAGCTACAAGAATGGGCAGAACCTTCAGCACTGAATTTCCTGCGCCCCTGCGCTGCTGACAGCCTTAACTCTCTGCTCCAGAATGAAAACCCACTCTATCAGGACGAATTATATGCTCTGGGCTGCCCGGGACTTACTTTGTCCTTAAAAGGCGGTAAGCTCTATCAGCTGGAAGAGCACATTGACTGCACCATGTTCAAGCTGGTGCCAGCCTTTATCTTCAGCCTGCTAAATTCCCTGTCGCGTGGCAAAAGGGCACACAGTGCCAAGACTGCAGCACGGGCTGACAATGAACTGCTGCAGGAGCCCGGAGATTCTTTGCTAAAGCTTGAATCATTTGCCACAGTGGCAAATTCCACCGTGGCAAAGCCACTTACTACAGATGACCAAACTTCTGTCCCAGATCCGGAGCTTAAACAGGACACTAAAACTAACACCACAGCCAGTCAAAATGAAGGGACTGATGAAAAGGTGGCTTACCCTGAGGCAAAAGCAGCTGACATGGCAACTCAGGAGCCTGTAACACCGCCTGGCAAATTTGAGGAACCTGAGGCTAAAACGGTATCCCCTGATAAAAAGCCTGAAGCAAAATCTGCAACCTAAGGGGCAACTATTGCTGTAAAGGGATCAATCACTGTAAGTTGCAGCCAAATAATAAATAGCCTCGCAGGCACTGCGATTTAATTTGACATAAGAGCCAATAGTACCATCCGGCTCAAAATTAATATTATCCAGCATGCGCCCAATATCAGCCGGATCTGCCCCTAATTGCGCGAAATTCTGCGGCAGCTGCAACTGTCTGAAAAAAGAACGCAAGCGTCTGATCCCCTGCTTAGCACTTTCCAGCGGATTATCAAAATACAGCGGTACCCCCAGAACCCTGCTGGCAAATTGCGCCATGCGCATCACATTGTGATTAGTCACAAAAGTCATCCAGGCAGGCAAGATCACTGCAAGGCCTGCTCCATGCGGAGTATCGTAGAGAGCTGAGATCTGATACTCAAGCTTATGTGAAGCCCAGTCCTGTTCCCGTCCTACCCCTAAAAAACCATGATGCGCCATGGTACCTGCCCACATCAGATTAGCGCGTGCATCGTAATTGCCCGGATCGCGCAAGACTTCCATACTCTCAGTCAGAACTGACTGCAGCAAGGCCTCACACTGGCGATCAGTCAGATCGACACCGGTAGTATTGGTAAAATAACGCTCCAGCACATGTGCCATCATATCAGCACAGCCGCAGGCGGTAAGATGCCGGTCCAGGGAAAAAGTAAGTTCAGGATTTAAAATAGCAAAGGAAGGTACAAAACACTGATAGCTGATATCAAGCTTGCGCCAGCCGCCAGCTGCATTGTCAGACAGCACGGCATTTGCTGAACATTCTGCACCAGATCCGGGAATGGTGAGCACCACTCCAATGGGCAGTGCCCGGTACAGATTGCGCTTTTGGGTGAAAATATCCCACACATCACCCTGATAAAAGACACCGGCAGCGATAGCCTTGGCGGTATCTATCACTGATCCTCCGCCTACAGCCAGAACAAAATCAATATTATTTTCGCGGCACATCCGTACACCCGATCGAGCCTTATCAATCAAAGGATTGGCGCGCA
>CALXOT010000069.1 GCA_944390085.1 uncultured Succinivibrionaceae bacterium | reverse complement strand
CAAAGCGCTTTTCAAGCTCAGCTGGGGAGGGGTATTGGCAAGCATAAAGCATCATTTGCTTTAAAGAATAATTGTCCATGTGTTTTCCTTTTCCAGGTCTTCTGGAAACCATGGGTACATAAAATTTGCGTGGCATAGTAAGGTTCCTTTTAAAAGGGTTCAAAAAGAGCCTAATTTTGCTGTGTCACGCTCCTCAGCGCAAGAGAAGGGGCAAATTCCGTGCTGCAATAGGAACAGCAGCAGGAACAATCGAGAGACGAGCCATCAGGCAAAAATCGTAAAGATGATCCGAGCTGCCTGGCTGATGGAAGGAAATTCAGACGCCTTGTAAGCAGGAACAAATTCCAAAAAAATTTGCACCGCTCTTTCTTTTAAGATCTCAGATCTTCTTAGCAAGATCTAACACAGGTTCAGCAGATAGCCGGCAGTTCAGTAAAACTTGTGGTGTAAGCAGGGGAGAGCAGTCGTTTGTCATTAAAACTTTGTTTTTTCAACTGGCAGCCCTGTGCCCCTAAATATAGCGCAGCACCGTTTTTGGTACTTAAGTTGTCCAGGAGAGCCATCAGGGTATCACTGTGATCAAGCTCCTCTGCGCTGTGTTCTGAGGTAAAGAGATCGCCTTGATGTAATCTGTTGGGGCTTAAGTCGGAGAGGATTACCCCGGCTTTGGCATAGGCAAAGCCGGGGCGATAGACGCGTTTTAACAGGGTGATCACGGCAGCTAAAATGATACGGCTGTCAGAGCAGGGACTGTCAAGGCGCAGGCTTTGCTCTGCCTGATATTTGTGGCTTTCACCAAAATAGCTGGTACGGATATGAATGCTGATAATGGAACAAAAAAGCTTTAATTCCCTCAGCTTATGCGCAGCCTGAGCTGCGAAGCTGCACAGTGCGGCGGACAGTTCCTCAAAGGAACAAAGACGGTCGCGGAAGGATCTGCTCCACATGATTTGCTGTTGCATATGACCTTCTTCAAGCTCTTTAATGGCGTCAACTCCATTTAGCTCGTGGACAGTGCGCCACAACACCACGGAATAGCGGCGTTTTATGGCAGCAGCATCGGCAGAAGCCAGCTGCGCTGCGCTGTGAAAGCCTTCTTGCGAAAGCTTTTCTTCAAGCCTGCGGCCAATTCCCCAGATTTCACCGACGGGAAGCTCCCTGAGAATACGCTGGATTTCATTGTGTTCAAATAAAGTATGCACCCCCTCGCAGTCGGGGTGAGTCTTGGCATAATGAGAGGCTATTTTGGCTAGAGTCTTGGAAGTGGCGGCGCCGACACTTACCGGTACCCCAACAGCGCGCTCGATGGTTTTTTTGATGCGGCAGGCTGCTGAATAAGCTTGCTGTTGACTTACCTGATGCAGGATCACGAAAGCCTCATCCACAGAATAGATCAATACTTCCGGGGATATTGTCTCCAACAGGCGCATGATACGATTTGAAATATCCAGGTAGAGATTGAAATTTGATGAAAAACAAGTGATGTGATGCCTGGCTATCAGATCTTTAATCTGAAAGACTGGGGTACCCATCTTAATTCCAAGCTTCTTAACTTCAGCAGATCTGGCTACCACGCAACCGTCATTATTAGATAGCACCACCACGGGCTGCTGCTCGAGATCTGGTCTGAAAATGCGCTCACAGGAAACAAAAAAATTATTGCAGTCCATCAGCAAATAGACTTTATTAAGCTTGGGGTGGGTATTACTGTTGGTGCTCACGTTTTTCCTGTAATCCGTCTATATCAGAAGCTCTGGTAAGTTTGTCCTGTTAATTGTATTACTGCTGCCTGAGCCTTAGAAGCCTTACAGGGGGCAGGATAAAACGGATAGGACAGGGAAAAGGGTGGGGAGCGTCCTGCAACAAATCTTCGGTACCTTAAGACACAATCCTGGCTGCTGCCTTCCGACCCTGACCAATTAAACTGTGTTTAAGTACGAAGCTGCCACAGGAGCTCCCATCGAAAACGCCATAATTTTAACAAAGCAGGGAAAAATAGCAAGTAGCTGTCTGCCCAGCTTTTTGTTAAGGTAGGTACAGTATCAAGATCCTTATCCGGTGGAGCACCCTTATCATTCAGTCCCTAATTCTGGCATAATTTGTCAGACAAGGGGCAGCTGTATACTGATCTACCAGCATAATTTTTGGGTATTTTGCTGTAAGCTGACAGTCATCAGGGAACTTGTAAGCAAAGCATGGTTTTACAGCATCAAGCTCAGAGTTATAGATAAACACATGATTTAATTTATAAATAAAACAGTCAGTTGGAGTAACATGGGTTGGGCTCATGTATGGCATTGACTGCAACCGGTAAAAACGGAGGTCGGCAATTTCTTCCCCGCCTTAAGAGAGCAGGGAATGCTAAGCCGTTAATTGATGAGTGACATGGATTTGTGGGGGCGCTTGCGCCGTTTATTCTATTTCTTTTGTGCCCTGAAGTACGGATCGGCGCTGTGCATAGCTGCGCTTATCGTCCTAACTTTGTTCCTTACCTTATACCAGCAACCGGAGTTGTTACGCCTGTGCCTGAGTGTGTTTGCCTTGTTAACTTTTTTAATGGCTGCAGCCGGCATATTGTACGGCATGTATGCAGTCAAAAAGACCCGCTTCAGCTTTCCGGATCATCCTTTTTTCCGCAAGGTAAAATATTTCGTTTATGCTGATTTTGCAGTGTTGTTGATAAGCAGTGTGGTGGCTGCCCTGCATTTAGGGTTTGCGATCAGTGTGGGGGCGCTGTTGCTCTCCGGCATGGCAGGCATTGCCCTGATGCTGGATTTTATCGTAGGCGGACGTCTGCTTTTTACTTTATTTGCCTCGCGGCGCTGATTTTGTATAATTTGCCCCTGCTTTGTCTATGGTGCTGGCAGCGGGCAATTCTCAAATGGCGTAATTTCATATCAGATCTGGATAAACACGCATGGCAAAACGCGAAATTGACGGTATTTTTTTATTGGACAAACCTGAGGGCCTATCATCCTCACAGGCTTTAGTTAAGGTACGCGGTATTTATCAGGCCTTAAAGGGAGGGCATACCGGTGCCCTTGATCCTTTGGCTTCAGGTTTATTGCCCATTTGCCTGGGGCAGGCTGCTAAATTCTCATCTTTTTTTCTGGAGGGGGATAAGCGCTATATTGCTACGGGTAAATTGGGTGAAATAAGCACTACTGCAGACAGGGAAGGAGAGATTGTTGAGCGCCGTCCGCTTGGAAATGCCCAAGATCGCCTTGAAATGGCCCTGCAGCACTTTTGCGGTGAGATCACGCAGGTACCACCTATCTATTCTGCAATAAAGGTAGCTGGCAAGCCTTTATATGCCTATGCCAGGCAGGGACGTCAGGTGGAAATTCCCTCAAGGCGCGTGACTATCCATGCCATCAAGCTGTTGCATCAGGATGCTGACACTTTTACAGTAGAGGTATCGTGTTCAAAAGGCACATATATCCGTACCCTAATTGCTGATATCGGAGAGTTCCTGGGATGCGGAGCTTACGTCACTGCGTTGCGCCGGGTGTATGTGGCAGGGCTGCCTGAGCGCATGATGCCGCTTTCTGAATTAAAGAACCTGGCTGATTCCCGGATAGATAAGAGCGATTTCAGTGCTCTGGATCAGCTGTTATTGCCGGTGGATTTGGCTGTAGGCGGTTTGTATCAACTGTATTTGCCTGAGCAGCAGGCGGAGCCGTTTACCCATGGGGTGAGGCAGCGTCCGGATCCTGCTCATCTGCCTGAGGCGGAGCGCCTGTCTGAGCCGTTGGCAATACGTGGCGCAGACGGCCGCTTTCTGGGAGTGGCGTTTTATCAGGATGGCTTTTTAATTCCCAAACGTCTGATGGCGCCGCTCAATTAGATAAGACACGTTCTTAGTTTGCTGTGGCTTTAAATAAAGTGCCGGTATGGCGTTTTAGCTCTTTTGGCAAATTCTGCCAGAAGTGCTCGTGCCCGACGTGTTTAAAGATATGAGGTAAGCCGCCCTTACAGCTTTGCCATTTGAGCGCCGTTAGCCTTGCTCAGCCTGATGCAGGATGGCGGCAGCCAGGTTTTTAATAAGTTTTATCTGTCCTGCACTGGCATTAAG
>CALXOT010000068.1 GCA_944390085.1 uncultured Succinivibrionaceae bacterium | reverse complement strand
GGCTTTTTTGCTCCGACCTGATGGGGGCATTGTGGACATGCCCGTAAGTGCCCAGTAATGGGTGCTTACTAAAAGTGAGGCACCGTCTTCACGAAACCTCGCACGTAAGTGCGTAGGTAGTTCATTTGGCCCGGTTGACTTAAGCCCCTACCTTAAGGACGGGCAAATTGAGCAAGTGATCTGTGGCGGAGAAAATTATGATAATCCTCGGATCTGCGATTATGCCTGGGTTTTGTCGCTGCGTGAGCAGTGTGCTGCAGCGGGGATCAAATTCACCTTTATTGAGACCGGTTCCAATTTTGTTAAGGCAGGCAAGCTCTACCGTATCCCCAATAAAAGGATGCAAAGCTACTATGCAGCTAAAGCCGCCATCAACCTCAGGGGAAGGGAAATTAAATATCAGCTGACAGATCCGTTGGGTCTGCCGCTTGATGGGCACTATCTGTATCAGCGCCAGTTTTACCCGCAATGCGAACAATGCGGCAGCAGGCCTATCTGCAACGGCTGTAACCGCTGCGCCAGCTGCTCCATGCAACTGCCTGCCCGGGCAACTTAGACTCAAACGGCCTGCTTTATCCTGTTACCACTTGTGAAAAATCACAAAAGCAGCACCAACTATCATCAAAAAGCCCAGGATATAGTTCCACTTTAAGGACTCACCAAGATAAAGCACAGAAAAGCCCATGAAAATGGACAGTGACAGGATTTCCTGAATGGTCTTAAGTTCTGCTGCGCTGAAATGGCCATAGCCCACGCGGTTGGCCGGCACCTGGAAACAATACTCAAAGAACGCAATGCACCAGCTTATCAGCACCACATGCCATAAAGTCACTGACGGGAATTTTAAATGCCCGTACCAGGCAAAGGTCATGAACAGATTCGAGCACACCAAAAGCCCGATGGTCAGAACGGAAACCGGAATATGAGACAGCATAAAAAGCACCTTACCAGCGATTAATGTGAGCTGGATCAAATTTCGGGGCGGAATTTTAGCACTTTGAACTGAGCAGAGCACAAGAGATCTGACAAAAATCTTCAGTTGGCACTGTTGCACTAATTTTGAACAATTGGGCTAAAAACAGTGCTAAGTCCTGACTTTTGCCACAGTTTTGCCTTTTTTCACCAAAACTGAGCAACAAGATGCATATAATAGGCGCAATCCTTTTTACCAGAAAAAGAAGAGACTTTAACTATGCTAGAACCTATCAACCCGCGATTTCCCTTAACTAATTCGCTAAATAAAATCCCGTTTATCCTACAAATCGTGATCGGCCTAATTATCGGCATTTTGCTGGCCGTGGTTTATCCTTACGACAAATCTGTCATCCCGACCTTCGGCACCCTGTTTGTCAAAGCGTTAAAGTCTGTTGCCCCAATTTTAGTCTTTGTGCTGGTGTCCGCAGCCATTGCCCGCCACCGCCAGGGCTCAAAGACCAATATGAAGCCCATCATCGCCATCTATCTTATCTCGATGCTGTGCTCCTCCACCTTAGCCCTCATCATGTCATATGCCTTCCCCAGCAACTTCCAAGTGCTGGCACAGGCCTCAGATGAATTAAACCCGCCGCAGGGCATTTCTGAAGTGTTGATGAACTTCATTAACCAGGCCATTGACAATCCTTTCACCGCAGTGATGAATGCCAATTACATCGCCATCTTACTGTGGGCCATTGCCTTAGGCCTGATGTTCCGCGCCGCAGGTGATACCACCAAGCGGGTACTGGAAGATATCTCCCAAAGCGTCTCCGGTGTGGTGCGTATTGTCATCCGCTTTGCCCCCTTAGGTGTAATGGGGCTGGTCTATTCTTCCTGTACCGCAGAAGGCGGTTTTTCCAACTTGCTTGGTTACCTGCATGTGATTTGCGTGCTCTTAGGCACCATGCTGCTGATTGCCTTTGGCCTCAATGCCCTCATCGTATTCATAGTAACCCGTGAAAATCCTTATCCGCTGATTTTCACCACCATTACCCGCAGTGCCGTAACCGCCTTCTTCACCAGATCCTCTGCGGCCAATTTGCCGGTTAACCTGGCCTTGTGTGAAGAACTCAAGCTGCCACGTGACACTTATTCCATTTCCATTCCGCTCGGTTCCACCATTAATATGTCAGGTGCCGGTGTTACCATTGTGATCATGACCATGGCTGCCGTGCATACCATGGGCATTGAGACCGATTTTGCCTCCGCGCTCTTGATGTGCATAGTATCAGTGCTGTGCGCTTGTGGTGCCTCCGGTGTGGCCGGTGGTTCATTAATGCTGATCCCGCTGTCCTGCTCCATCTTCGGCATCGGAAATGACATCGCCATGCAGGTGGTCGGCATCGGCTTTATCATCGGCGTGCTGCAGGATTCCACCGAAACTGCCCTTAACAGCTCCTCTGACGTGCTGTTCACTGCTGCAGCCTGCCGCCGTGCCCAGAAAAAAGCAGCTGCTGCCAAGGTTTAAGTCTTATCTCTATATTGCGCCGTGATCTTGATTTCAGTAACAGATCACGGCACCGGCTGCCGGGTCAATTCCATCAGACAAGGCATCCTCTTCCCTCTCTACAGATGCCACCTAATGTAACAATCTGATTTATACAAAAAAGCAAGGATATGCAACATATCCGCTTTACAAGCAATCGGCAAAAAGCGCATATTGGGCTTAAGCCTGGCTGCTTGTGCAAAGCTTTACATCATACTTAGCTGTGGGCTGGAATCAGGCAACATTTAGAAGGAGATCTTATGCATCAGAAATTTAAAGCTGTGCTGTTGGCACTTGCTTTGTGTGCAGGCTGTGCCCAGGGCGCAGATGACGTCTTTGATCCGCTGGAAAATCCCAGCACCCCGGCTCAATGGGAAAAATTCACCACCATTTCCTATCAGGGAAGCATGGCCTATACCCAATCCCTTCTTGAAAAATACGATATCAAGGTGGAAAGCCTAGATATAGCAGGTGTTCCCTGCTATATCTTCACCCCCAAGGAACTGCGCCATGACAACCTGCTCTACTTTGTGCACGGCGGCGGCTATGTGTTAGGCCCAGGACTTGCCGGTGCCCCAGAAGGGCTTATCATGGCAGCCCGTGCCGGCTATAAGGTACTGGCGGTAGATTACCGCATGCCTCCTGCTGAAGAACCTTTCCCCGCAGCTGTTGACGACATGATGGCGGTGTATCAGGAAATTACTGGCAAATATGCCCCGCAAAGCGTCGGGGTATTCGGCAGTTCCACCGGTGGTGCTATGACCTTGATCCTGGCACAGGAATGTAAGCGCCTGAACCTGCCTTTGCCCGGTGCCTTGATTTCCGGCACCCCCTGGTCTGACATCGGTCTTACCGGTGATACCTACACCAGCAATGATCGGCAGGATGTGGTCCTGGTAAGCGGCCAGGGTTGGATCAAGGCAGCAGCTGAACTCTATGCCAACGGAACTCCCTACACCGATCCGCGTCTGTCCCCGGTCTACGGCTCTTTTGATAATTTCCCGCCCACTATGCTCGTCTCCGGGACACGGGATCTGTTCCTGTCAAATACCGTGCGGGTACAGGAAAAACTCTTAAAAGCAGGGGTACCCACTGAGCTTTTAGTGCTGGAAGGTGCTTCACACTGCAGCTACTATCTATTTAACGATACAGACATGGCTGAATTTTACCATGAGCAGGCAGAACGCTTCTGGCAACAACATTTAGCCCCAGCTGACAGCACTACTGCTACTGCAGCCCAATAAATATGCAGCCTCAAAATGCCTTTAGGGCAGCTTAAACTAACCTTACCTCATTTCGCTCCCGCCTTGCCGCGGGAGCCTTGTTGCTCACTTACGGCAAAACTTTATCCAGATCAATTTTGTCAATATTTTCTCCCTTTTACTTGTAGCACTGTGAGGTTTATCGCATAATACAGGCAAAGGCTGACGGTAATCTGACGAACATGATTCCTGCCTTTTTAACAGTAATTTGCCGCATGACAAGTTCATGCGTCTGTAGCTGTTGCAGACTTGCGCGCCTGCTTCAGCCCCAGATAAGGCAGATTACGGCTGCGCCTGAGCGTACCCCTCTTTTTGAAAGGTAAGGCGCGTTAGCTCAGACGTGTAGATAAAAACAAAAACCGCTTACAGCTACAGAGCTGTGTCAGGCAATAAAATATTTACTGCCTTGCGTAAGCATTGTGTCTGCGCGGTCAACTTAAGGATCTTTTCTCGTGAAAAGAATGCTTATTAACGCCACTCAGCAAGAAGAGGTGCGCGTTGCCTTAGTCGATGGTCAGAAGCTCTATGATCTCGACATTGAATCCCCGGAGCACGCCAATAAAAAAGCCAACATCTACAAAGGACGCATTACCCGTATCGAGCCCAGTCTTGAAGCGGCCTTCGTGGATTATGGCATGGAACGCCACGGCTTCCTTCCAATCAAGGAAATTGCCCGCGAATATTATCCTGAAGGAACCAATTTTGCTGATCACAATGCCTTGAAGACCTTGCTGCGCGAGGGACAGGAAGTGATCGTGCAAATTGAGAAAGAAGAACGTGGGCAGAAAGGCGCGGCCTTGACCACCTATATATCCCTTGCCGGTAGCTATCTGGTGCTGATGCCAAACAACCCCCGTGCCGGCGGCATTTCCCGCCGCATTGAAGGTGAAGAACGCACTGAGCTTAAACAAGCTCTGGAAAGCATTGAGATCCCTCAGGGCATGGGTGTCATCGTGCGTACAGCCGGTGTCGGCAAGAGCTCTGAGGAATTATCCTGGGACTTGTCCATCCTGACCAAGCTCTGGGAAATGATCAAAAACGCCGCAGAGCGCCGCGAGGCACCTTTCCTCATCTATCAGGAATCAAACATCGCCCTGCGTGCAGTACGCGATTACCTGCGTCCGGATATAGGCGAAATCTTAATTGACGATCGCAGGGTATTTGAACAGATCAAGCAGCAAATTGAGCTGGTACGCCCGGAATTTGCCTCCCGGGTTCACTTATATACCGGTGACATTCCTCTGTTTTCCAAGTTCCAGATTGAATCGCAGATTGAAAGTGCCTATCAGCGCGAAGTACGCCTGCCTTCAGGCGGTGCCATCGTCATCGATCCGACCGAGGCCTTAACCTCCATTGACGTCAACTCTGCTAAGGCCACTAAGGGTGGTGACATTGAGGAGACGGCACTGCAGACCAATATTGAAGCTGCTGAAGAAATTGCCAGGCAGCTGCGCCTGCGCGATATCGGCGGTCTTATCGTCATTGACTTTATCGATATGACGCCCATCAAAAATCAGCGCGAAATTGAGACCCGCATGCGCGAGGCTGTACGCCAGGATCGTGCCCGCATCCAATTCAGCCGCATCTCCCGTTTTGGACTGTTGGAAATGTCCCGCCAGCGCCTGCGGCCATCCTTAGAGGAATCAAGTGCGCACGTCTGCCCGATGTGCCAGGGTCAGGGTACCGTACGCGACACCTCATCTCTGGCTTTATCGGTACTGCGCCTGCTTGAGGAAGAGGCGCACAAGAACACCGGCGATGTATTTGCCATTGCCCCGGTAGAAGTTGCGACCTTTATCCTTAATGAAAAGCGTGCCAAATTAGCGGAAATCGAAAAGCGCCACAAGATCAAGGTTTCCATCATCCCTGATCAGCACATGATGCCTCCGCAATTTGAGGTACAGCGCCTGTTAGGGCAGAATGCCCCGGGATTTTACGACAGTACCACCTCGGTGTTAGAGCAGCGCGCCCAGGAAGCCCGCAAGGCCATGCAAGAGAATATCCTGGCCTCACAGGTGGGTAAGACCAGTCAGGCTCAGACCCAGGCAGCGTCTGAACCTGCAATTGATCAGGGTTTTATCAATGACATCACTGCCAAGGCTCCCCGACACCCGCAGCCCAAGAAAGAAGAGCCGCAACCCTCACTGTTAGGCCGCTTCTTTAAGGCACTAGGTTCCATGATCTCTGGTGGCGATAAGAGTGAAGAAACTCCCCGCAAGAGCTCCCGTGGCAATGGTCAGAACCGACGCAACACCTCACAGCGCCGTGGCTCCAGCCAGAACCGCCGACCTGCCCGTACTGAACGTCCGGAGCGTGCAGAGCGCAGCGAACGCACTGGCGATAAAAACGAGCGTGCTGAACAAAGCAGGCAGGAAAAGAACGAACGCAGCGAGCGCGCCACCCGCCGCCAGGCACAGGGACAGGGTAAGAACACCAGCCAGAGTCAGGCAACCGGTAGTTCCAAGCGCCAGCAAAAGAGCGCTGAGGACTTACCTGCCCGTACCCCCAAGAACAGCCGGCAGCGTCCCCCGCGCCCTGAAGGAGAACCTCAGCGCCGCCGTCGCAATGCCGAACCTGCTGATTTAAGCGGTGAAGCCCCGCACTCTATTGCCAGAAGCCAGGCCATTGCTTTTGCCAGGGAGCGCGATGCCCAAGGTATAAAAGAACAGCTTGAGCCAGAAAAACCCTATGAGCCCAAGCCGCTTACCTTTACTGAAAGTGCCAGTGCCGAGGGCCCGTACAGTGAGCTGTCTTTTGATCAGCAAATTCCAGCTCGGCCATTTGATGACGGTCAGCCACTGCAGACTGCAGGACGTGCCGGTGGATTGCACGCTGCGGTCAATGTTGATGGCATTGACGGGATCTCAGAACCTGCTGTTTATAGCGTAAGCTTTGGCATGGAACACCGCGCCCGCCCGGCAGGCGAAGGGGTTGAACTGGCAGTCAGCCGTTATGGCAGCGGTTTTTCCGGTGCCCGTGACCGCTTTGAAAGTCCGGTAATCAATACCGCTCAGGCTGAAACTGCCTACAACGATGACGTAACTGACAGCTTTGAAGAGCCTGCACCCACAACTCAGGCTGAAACCGTATCTGCAGCTGAAAACAGCAGTTCTACTGCAGATACTGACAGTAAGGAGTATAGTGACGGTGCCGAGAACGGCGCTTACCCGGTTGATCCTTATGCAGCAGCCCGCACTGACAATGCAGTAGCTGAAAGTGCTGCCCCGGAATTAGCTGAAACCTACCGTTCTGAACAGGACAAAGCTAGCGACTCTGACAGCAATCCCTACGCTAAAGAGCAGGACTTATAGTAAGCTTGCTTGAACTGGTGTTTTAATACGCCACCTGGCGGTCTTTTAGGACAATCACCCTAAAAGACCGCTTTTTTTCTGTTATTATCAGGCTGTCCGGATCAGAAGGCTTTCCTGATCGGGCCCCCGAAACTTCAGAGCTCAGGTAAATTCATGATAGAAAGTTCCCTTCTGCCCAACATTTACGACTTCATCGCTCACACTTATCCTTTTTCCCTGCTTTCTACCTTAGAGCAGGATACTCTGGCAGCCTCCGTCAAAATATCCTATTACACCAAGGACGATGTACTTGCCGATGAAAGCCTGAGCGGCGTCGGCCTGTTCATGATCCGTACCGGAGCTGCCGAACAGATCAATAAAGACGGCACCTTACGTGCCCGCCTGGGAGTAGGAGACAGCTTTGGTTACACCCAGCTTAATAAACAAGGCGCTAGCGACTATAAAGTGTGTTTTCTGGAAAACACACTGATCTACCTGATAAGCCGGCAAATCCTTGAATTTATCAAAAGCAGGAATGCTGCAGTGGGCCGCTATTTTGATGGACGGGAATATGTGCGCCTCAATAGTTCACACCATTACCTGAACGAAGGGGATGGTTATCTCAACTCGCGCCTTAAGCAAAGTACTGCCTCCTGTTGCCGTCCCTTAGTAAGCATACGACCACAGGAAACTATTGAGCAGTGTGCCAGACGCCTCAAGCAAAGAGGCAGTGAGCTTGCGGTGGTACAGGATGAGGAGCAACTTTTGGGCGTCATCACCAAATCCGATATTGCCCTGCGTGCCGTAGCTGAAGGTTTGCCCTGCACCCTGCCGGTAAGTGCCATCATGAGCCCGCGCCCGGTGATCATAGAAGGCAGCAAACCCCTGTATCAGGCACTTGAAAGCATGCTCCTGCATAATGTGCAGAATTTGCCGGTAGTAGAAAACGGAACAGTTATCGGCACCATCAGTACCCGTGATCTGCTGCAAAACTCCTTGCTCCAGCCGCTATACCTGATGAAAGAAATAGCACGTCAGGACAGTGTGGATGACCTCATTAAGCTCTCTGCCCAGAAAGGAGAAATCTTCAGTACCCTGATGCAGCTTAAGGTACAGCCCCGTACCATTCAGCGCATCCTGAGCAAATTAGCTGATGCCTTTATCAAGAAAATTTGTGCCCTCATTCAGGATGAATGTACGGCTCCTCCCTGCGCTTTTGCCTTCTTTGCCGCAGGCTCCCTGGCACGCGAGGAAGTGCAGTTTTTATCTGATCAAGACAATGGCATCGTGTTTGAACGTGAGGTAAACGCAGCCGAGCGATCGTGGTTTAAGGATTATGCCCTTAAAGTCTGTACTGCCCTGGATAAATGCGGCTTTACCTGGTGCTCAGGCAATTACATGGCCTGCAATGAAAAATGGTGTCAAAGCTATCAGCGCTGGCAGCAATATTACGATCAGTGGATCCTGGAACCAGATCAAAAGGCTTTACTTGATATTTCAGTATTCCTTGATCTGAGGTGTGAATTTGGAGATGAGTTCCTCATCACCAAGCTAAAGCAACACCTGCTTAAAAATGCTGCTGAAAACAGCCGTTTTTTGGCCCTACTCTGCTCAAACGCCACTGCTGTAAGCCCGCCCCTGGGCCTGTTCCGACAGTTTGTGCTGACCCGTGACGGACAGAATAAAGCGGTGCTGAACATCAAAAATCAGGGAATTAGCCTGATCTCAGAACTGGCTCGCCTGTATGCGCTGCAGGCCAAATGCCTGCAAAACAATACCTACCTGCGTCTGGAACAGGCGCTTGATGATAAGGCAGCCGCACAGGACTTAGCTGAAGCCTACACCTTTTTAAATGACGTACGCTTTGCCCATCAGTTTAAGGCCCTGCAGGCCGGGCAGGAGCTGAGCAACTTTTTACCACCGGCAGAGCTCAGTCAATTTGAACGCAATCATTTAAAAGATGCCTTCCGCATCATCGCCCGCCAGCAAAGTGCCGCGCAGCTACGTTTTGGCAAGGGAATACGCTGATGTTTTTTGATACCCTTACCCTTTCACCGCTAAGCCGCCTGGAGAAAAAAAGACAGCAGGCCCTAAACTTAGGTAAAGTTCCGCCTGCTGCTGCAGCCTTTTACGAAAATCCAGTACCCCTGGCAACAGCTAAGCTTTCGGACTTATCTTTTACCGCACTTGATTTTGAGACCAGCGGTCTTGATCTCAATCAGGATTCTATCCTGTCCTTTGGTGGGGTTAACCTGAGCGGTGACCAGATAGACTTTTCCTCCGGCTTTCATCACTATCTTAAAGTCGGGGACAAAATCAAAAAAGACAGTGCTGTTATTAATCAGATCACCCCGGAACAGTTAAGCTCAGGACTTGACAGCGATGAAGCTCGGGCTTTGCTCATCCAAAAACTGGCAGGTAGAATAGTGATCTGCCATGGCGCCATGATTGAACGCAGCTTCCTGCTTAAGATGTTGGGCTTAAAGCCAAATTTTACGCTACCGCTTATTTTTCTGGATACTTTGAAAATTGAACGCTCATTAATGCATCGGCAGTTTAAGGTGGATGATCTGCGCCTTTGTACTATAAGGGCACGCCGTAACCTTCCACCCTATGTCTGTCACAATGCCTTAGCTGACTCGGTGGCCTGCGCCGAAGTGTTTTTGGCGCAGGTAAAGGACGTGTTCGGCAAAACCCGCCCCACTCTCGGGCAACTTTACAAACGATCCCTGTAGTCCCGAATCCGGTAAGCGTAAATCTGCCTACAGCTTACTTTAAAATTGCAGGCAAATCCTTGGGCTGGGTTACTTCAGTAAGCAGACCCTTAACGATATTGGGTGCTCCACAGAGGATATTGCCGGTCTTCTGGTAATTGCTGATGTCACCTGCAAAATCGGTGACCAGCCCACCGGCTTCACGCACCAAAAGTTCACCTGCTGCATAATCCCAGGGCTTTAAACCAAGCTCAAGATAGCCGTCACAACGGCCGCAAGCTGTATATGCCAGATCCAGGGAGGCACAACCGCTTCTGCGGATATCCGCACTGCGGTCAATAAGCCTGCGCATTACCACCATGTAAGCATCCATTTTCTCGCGGTAGCGGACTGGGGGCGCGGTGTGAATGATGGAACCTGACAGACCGGCACGCTGGCGGACACGGATACGGGTACCGTTTAAGGCAGCCCCCTGTCCCCTGGCAGCCGTGAACATTTCGTTCATCATTGGATCAAAAACCACTGCCACTTCAGGTCGACCGCGGTAGTGCAGAGCGATAGAAACCGCACAATGCGGCACGCCCATGACAAAATTGGTAGTACCGTCAATCGGATCGATAATCCAACGGTACTCAGCATCCGGATTGCCGGCCAGACCACCCTCTTCGCCCAGCACTGCGTGATCGCGGTAAGCTTTAAGCAGGATAGTGGTAATGGTCTTTTCGCATTCTTTATCAATGGTGGTAACTAAATCGTCGGTCTTCTTTTCCTCGACGGTAAACTGATCCTGGCGGCCTAAATTACGGGCAATCAAATTGCCTGCGGTACGGGCAGCACGAACCGCGATGTTCAGCATCGGATGCATATTTAAAGAGCTCTCTCTTGACTGTTTACAGCAAAAAAGCGGGATATTCCCAAGTACCTGCATGTACAAATCAGGCGCAGGAATTATAATATCTTTTTTGTATTTTTTAACCGCGGAACCTTAATTTTATGCAGATTTTATCCAAGCGCTGCGATGAACTTACCTCTCAGCTAAAAGCATTACAGACCTCAGACAGTCCTTCTGTGTGGCAGGGACTTATCCTGGGCTTGTGCGCCTGCGGCCTGAACGCAGCCGGACGGGAGCTGCGCGATGCTGCAGCATCTGTATTAAATGATGCCCAGCCCCTGCCCGGAGCCCTGATAGCAGTAGTCACAGAGCTAGCCCTTGATGCAGAAGACGGTTTTAAAAGACAGGATCTGCCTCTGCTGCTGCCTGCAGGATCCGCCCCTGCCCGTTTAACCGGCCTTGCTGATCTGTGTTACGGCCTGACTTTAGGCTTAAGCCTGCCCAAGGGACAAGCTCAGGCAGGAACACATGAAGCTTTACAAAAAATCAACGATCCTCAGCTCTACGATCTGTTAAAAACCCTGCAGCAGCTACAAAACGTCGATGAAAGTGCAGATCTGGATGAGGCAGACTTTAGCGCCGTGCTTTCCTTTATTGAAAATGAGCTTTTAGCGGTGCAGCGGCGGGTCACCGCACCAAAACCCTAAGCCCAGTTCAACTGAGGCTCAGCAAGCCTCGCGCCCTGGCAGCAGCAGTAGCATCTGCTGCAGTGCCTGCATTTTATCGCGCACCAAAGCTGCCTCTTCAAATTTAAGCTCACGGGCAAGCTTAATCATCTGTGCATTGAGCTTGTCAATTTCAGCACTCAGTTCCTTAGGCGAGAGCTTTTGCTGCCGTTCTTCCCATTCACGGCGGGAGATCGGTCGGGCACGTTTCTCTTCAGGGGCCTTGAAGACCTCACTTTGCTTTAAGGCCACTTCCATCACGTCCACAATCTTCTTTTGAACCTGGCGCGGCTTGATATGATGTTCTTCATTAAAACGCTGCTGCAAGGTACGGCGGCGCGCAGTTTCATCCATGGTCTCACGCATTGCCGGAGTTATTTTGTCAGCGTAAAAAATAGCCTTACCATGCAGGTTACGGGCAGCACGCCCCACCGTCTGAATTAAAGAACGGGCTGAGCGCAAAAAGCCTTCCTTATCGGCATCGAGCACTGCCACCAATGACACCTCCGGCATATCCAAGCCTTCACGCAACAAATTGATCCCCACCAGGGCATCAAATTCGCCCAGGCGCAGATCACGGATGATCTCCATGCGTTCTACTGCATCAATGTCAGAGTGCAGGTAGCGCACCTTAAGGCCATGTTCTTCCAGATAGGAAGTCAGTTCCTCTGCCATTTTCTTGGTCAGGGTGGTTACCAGCACCCGCTCAGAACGTGCCGCACGGGTGCGGATCTCCGATATCAGATCATCTACCTGTGAGGCTACCGGGCGCACTTCAATTTCCGGATCCAAAAGTCCGGTCGGCCGGATAATCTGTTCGACTACCTGTGCTGATTCATCGAGCTCATACTCTGCAGGCGTAGCCGAAACATAGATAGT
>CALXOT010000067.1 GCA_944390085.1 uncultured Succinivibrionaceae bacterium | reverse complement strand
AAGTTTTACCAAGGATATAGCAGATGTTCTTTCCTATAACCCCATTCTGCAGCTGGTGGAGTTGTCTCGTTGTGCGCTGAGTTTCAGCTATCCGCGAGATGGGTTGTCACTTATTTATGTAAGTGTGATCACCCTCTGGGTATTGTGCCTGGGTTTGCTGCTGGAGCGTTACGTGCGCCCAAGGAGGGAAAGATGATCTCCTTGCGCGGCATTTGTCACGGTTACCGTACCGGCGGTGGTTATCATCCGGTGCTTGATGATGTGAATATTGATTTTAAGGATGGTCACAGTACAGCCATCCTCGGCCTCAATGGTGCTGGTAAGTCCACCTTAATCCGTATTATCGGTGGCGCTGAGCGTCCACGCTCCGGACAGGTGATCCGTACATCCTCGGTATCCTGGCCGGTGGGCTTTGGCGGTTGTTTCAATGGTTCTTTGACCGGGCGTGAGAATCTGCGTTTTGTCTGCCGTATCTACGGTGCTGATATTGCACGTGTCAGTGCCTTTGTAGAGGATTTTTCAGAACTTGGTGAGTACATGGATATGCCGTTTAAAACGTACTCATCCGGTATGCGCTCCAAGCTTGCTTTTGGTTTATCACTGGCGGTGGGCTTTGATTTTTATCTGGTCGATGAAGCTTTTTCTGTAGGTGACGTGGTGTTCCGGAAGAAAGCCGCAACCCATCTGCAGAAACTTAAAGAACAGTCATCACTTATTTTCGTGTCGCACTCCATTAATGCGGTCAAGCAGCACTGTGATCGTGGAGCCGTGCTGAATAACGGTCGGCTTATGAGCTTTGACAATCTCGACGACGCTATCAGGGAATATACAAGGATTTGTAATGACAGAAGCAGTAAAGCCGCAGCCTGAAAAACAAAACGGTAAATTGCAGCCAATTGTAAAGCCATCTCAGACTGCTTTGGCAGCAAAAAAAGATACTAGTGAGGTTCAAACAGCTAAGCCCATGGCTGCTGTGGTACAGGCAGCATCGCCTAAAGTCATTAATGCGGAGGTAAAGCCTAAGCCTAAAACGACTAGGACTGGAGCTGTTGCCAGTGATTTACCTCAGGCGGAAGTGAGTAAAGCAGGAAAGTCTTCTCAGGAAAATGCAGGCGCTGATGATTTGCCATTCCGTACCGACCGTGTACAAGGAGTATCAGGGACAGAAAAAGTATCTGCGCGCAATCTGAAAAACAGGATACTGGCTAGTTTAGGTGTGTTAAGCAAAGGTGAAGCTAATGCAGATGTTATTACCAGATGTACAGGTCAGTGTGCGTTTCATAATTGCAGCCTAAGCTCTTGGCTTAAATCTTTGCCTGGTGGGGTAAAGCGCTATCTTGTTGTGGCTCTTTTGCCTTCGTTTCTGTGCTTTTTATATTTTGCTTTGTGGGCTTCTCCAATGTATGTCTCTGAGGTGAAGTTTGCAGTCAAGAGCGCTGACAGTGGGGCTGGCAGTATGAGCCTGATGACCACATTATTCCGCATGCCTACTTCATCATTGCAGGATGCCATGGTCGTTGAGGAATTTTTGCGCTCCAATGATGCTTTTACTATTGCTGATGATGCCCTGAACCTGATCGAACACTATTCATCGTCCGATCACGATCTTATTTCACGGCTAGCATCCATGCCTACTGTGGATGACATCAATTCTTTCTGGAGTTCGGTTTCAGAAGTCAGTGTAAACCAGGATTCCAATGTGCTGACCTTCAGGGTGAGAGCATACAGCCCGGAGATGGCTTATCAGATTAATGAGCAGATCCTTAATGAAAGTGAAGCACTGGTAAACAGTATGAATGAGCGTGCCAAGGAAGACATGCTAAAGCTTGCTGATACCGAGGTGGTAGCTGCTAAAGATCGCTTACACCAGGCACAGCAGGACTTGCAGGATTTTCGCAAGCGTCATCAGGATCTGGACTTAAAGGCAACTGCCCAAGGCATGCAGTCCTTAGTGTTGGAACTTGAAAGCCAGGCGGCACAGCTGCGGGCACAATTATCAGAGCAGGGGCGTTTTACTGATCCTTCAGCACCCTCCATGCAGGCATTAAGAGCCAGATTGGTGGGTATTGAGCAGCAGATTGAGCGTGAGCGAGCCAAGCTTACCGCAATACCTGAGCAGGGGGCGTCTATCAATGCATTGGCTTCTCAGTATGAAAATCTGATGACTGAGGCAGAGTTTGCCAGACAACAGCTGGTATTTGCCATGACCTCATTGGAACAAGCAAAAGCTGACATCTTGTCTAAAAACCTTTACATCGTGACGGTAGCCAAACCGTCACTGCCCGATGAGTCGCTGTATCCGCGGCCATTACTCTTTACTTTCTACATTTTTATCGGCTTGTCCATGGCTTATGCCGTGATCTCCCTGGTCGGGGCGGCCATTAAGGAGCACATGGGGTATTGATATGCAAAAATTCAATAAATTAGCGCTGGTAGTTTTAACGGCATTAACCTCAGGTTCAGTTGTCCTTGCTGCACCTTTTGCTAATCAAAGCTCACAGCCACAAGGATATATGCCTGTTTCAGCTGCACAAAGTACTTACCTTGGTACCTCGCAAGTACCAAATCCTGCAAGCCAGGGGGGCTTGAGTGCACCTGTAAATAATCTGGATATATCCAGACAGATTGGAGCTAATGCCGGGAATGTATGGGGTGGCAGTGTAAATGCAGGCGCTTATCCTGCTATGGGTGCAGCAAACTCACAATTTCAGAATCCGCAAAGTGTCTTAGGTGCTGCACCTCAATCTTCTGGTATGGTATTGAGCTCTAAACCTTTGACAGGTCAGCCAGCCTGGTCTCAGGGCAGTTATTATGCCGATCTCAATTTAGGTCTTCTTCCTTTTGGCGCTTCCTTGTTTCAAGGACACTTTGCCGGAACTTATTCCGACAGTGTTAACCCGACATATCGTATAGCACCAGGTGATCGGATTGTGATCAGAGTATGGGGGGCACGGCAGTACGATGACGTATTGGCAGTTGATCAGCAAGGAAATATCTTTATACCGGAAGTTGGGCCTATTCAAGTAGCAGGGATCACCAATGATCAGTTGCAAAATGCGGTACGTTCTAGGATAGGGCAGATCTTCACTAATAACGTCGAGGTATATGTCAATTTATTAAGTTCACAACCGGTTGGCATTTTTGTCACTGGTTTTGTCAATAAACCAGGACAATATGCCGGCGGGGTATATGACTCTGTTCTAAGTTATTTGGACCGTGCTGGTGGAATAGATTTTAAGCGTGGGTCATTCCGTCAGATCAAGGTTAAAAGATCAGGGCGGGATATTGTCTCATGTGATCTATATGATTTTATCCTTACAGGCAAAGTGCCAGGAATAAGACTGCAGGATGGCGATGTCATTGTAGTCAGTGAGCGGCGAAATGCTGTTTCAGCCCGAGGTTTGGTCAGGGAAGAAGCTTTTTATGAAACCGGAGCAAATAGCACTGGTGCTGAACTTATCTCATTATGTGTTCCAGAAAACAGCGTCTCACATGTGAGTGTTTCTGGTACGCGTTCACGTAAACCCGTTAATTATTACCTAACACTTGAAGAGTTTAAGGATTTCAAATTAAGTGACGGTGATTTAATCACATTTGCAGCCGATGTCCGTGGACAGACGGTGATCGCCAGGGTCAGTGGTGCGATGGAAGGATTATCCCACTTTCCGCTTAACAAAGAACGTCGCTTGCTAGATCTGCTGTCGTATGTAAAGGCAGATCCTGCATTAAGCGATCTAACAAACATATACATCAAACGCCGATCAGTGGCTAAACAGCAGTATCAGACAATCCAGGATTCACTACGACGCTTAGAGCAAAGCGCATTAACAGCAACTTCATCCTCAGTGGATGAAGCTGATATACGTGTTCAGGAAGCTGCTCTAATTCAGGATTTTGTAAGCAGAGCAGCTACTATTGAACCTGATGGAGTTGTGGTGGTATCGCGTGGTGGTGTTGTAAACAATATCAGATTGGAAGACGGTGATGAAATAGTTATTCCTCAGCAAACAGACGTAGTTCTTGTTTCGGGAGAGGTAATGATGCCAAAAGCTGTTACCTGGAATGAGGATATGAGCCTTGATGATTATTTGGGAGCAGCTGGCGGGGTAAGCAATAGAGCTGACGACAGAAATATTTTAGTTGCTAAAGCAAATGGAGAGGTTGGTCTTGCTGAAAATTTAGGGATAAACCCAGGAGATCAGATTTTAGTTATGCCGAGATTTGATAGTAAAAATATGCAATTGGCAAAAGATGTAATGCAGATTTTATATCAGATGGCAGTGGCTACAAGAGTAGTGGTTGATTTGTAAAACAACAAGGAAAGCAACAGATCACTATCACAAAGATATGTTAATTACCTCAAATATATTAGGAGAATATATATGAAAGTTTTTATCCCTCTTCAATTAGCATCCACTAGAGTTAAATTAAAAAACATAAGGGAATTTTACAATGGGGAAAGTTTATTCGATATAAAAATTAAACAATTATTAAAAGTTTTTGAGCCGACAGACATATATGTTTCATCTGATGGTGATAT
>CALXOT010000066.1 GCA_944390085.1 uncultured Succinivibrionaceae bacterium | reverse complement strand
CAGACTTTAGGTGCGATTGATAAATACATTCAGGTGATTGACAGCAAGCGTGCTGAGCTGGGTGCCGTGCAGAACCGCATGGAGTCCACTATCCGCAATCAGTCGAACATCTCGCAGAACGAGTCTGATGCCAGATCCCGTATCCGCGACACTGATTTTGCCGAAGAGACTGCAAATCTGTCGCAGCAGAGCATCATTCAGCAGGCAGCCACATCCATGCTGATGCAGGCAAATTCTACCCCGCAGATTGCCCTGTCACTCTTGGGTTAATCCATAGCTTCCTATAGCTGATTTCAAGCCGGCTCCATCCTCCTGCAGGAGCCGGCAGGTCAGATTCTAGTACAGCTTTATACAAATAAATTCATTTTAAAGTCAATTGGTTAATAATTTTATGCAGTTTTTTCCTGCAAAAGATTAAATCAGACGATCTTTCTGCCGTTAATAAGTTATCAGCGAAATAAAGCAAGGGCTTATTTAATAAGCAGGAGAGAAAAATGGCTTTATATGTAAATACCAATGTGTCGTCCCTTAATGGACGCCGTCAGCTCACCAACGCTACCAATAATTTAAGCACCACCTATCAGCGTTTGTCCTCAGGTCTGCGCATTAATTCTGCTAAGGATGATGCGGCCGGACTGCAGATTTCTGATCGCTTAACTTCCCAGATCAATGGCCTCAATCAGGGTAACCGTAACGCCAATGATGGTATTGCCATGGCTCAGACCGTGGAAGGCGCCATGGACGAAATGACCAATATGCTGCAGCGTATTCGTACCCTGGCAGTGCAATCTGCTAACGGTACTAATACCACTGCAGATCGTGTGGCCATTCAGCAGGAAGTGTCGCAGTTGTCCCTGGAGATCACACGTATTGCTTGTAAGACCACCTTTGCCGGACAGCAGGTGTTGGCCGGTCAAGGAAAAGGATTAATCGATGCCAATGGTAATATTAGTTTCCAGGTGGGTGCTAACGCTAATGATACCATCAGTATTGATCTGGGTGATGGCTTTACTTTAGCTCAAATTCATGATGCAGTTACAGGGACTAAAGCTGCTATTACTAATGGTACTGCAGACGGAACTTTAACTCTCAGCGTCAGTTCTTCTGAAAATGCACAGACCACTTTGTCCGGTATTGACAACTATATCCAGGTGATCGACAGCAAGCGGGCAGAGCTCGGTGCAATTCAGAACCGCATGGAGTCAACCATCCGCAATCAGTCGAATATTTCGCAGAACGAATCTGACGCCAGATCCTGTATCCGCGACACCGACTTTGCTGAAGAGACTGCAAATCTGTCGCAGCAGAGCATCATTCAGCAGGCAGCCACATCCATGCTGATGCAGGCTAACTCCACTCCGCAGATTGCCCTGTCGCTGTTGGGTTAAACCCATAAATTGCGCAGTCTGCCGGAAGCCCTGACTCCTGCAGCTGACAGCACCGGCAGAAGCCGCAGATTTAATCAGAAGATCCGCCTATTGCGCGGATCTTTTGTTTTTTGCAAATGGTTGGTGGATACATTCAGCATAATCTGGCGGCGGTAAGGTTTTTGTTGCAGATTGTGGCCATAAAGGTGCCGCTGCCGCAGCTCCTGTTTTTCCTAATTATTGATAGCCCTTGCCTGATAAGTCAGACGGCCTATATTTTTGATAAGATCTGATTTTTATAAAAAACAATAAATTAACTTTTATATTAGAAATTTTTAACAAAATTTCTTGCAAAGGATGAAAACATCATTATAATTAGCACCCGTCTGATGCGGGAATAGCTCAGTTGGTAGAGCATAACCTTGCCATGGTTAGGGTCGCGAGTTCGAGCCTCGTTTCCCGCTCCAGATTAAAATTTGTTGTTTTCTTGAAAGCGGGAATAGCTCAGTTGGTAGAGCATAACCTTGCCATGGTTAGGGTCGCGAGTTCGAGCCTCGTTTCCCGCTCCAAGAAAAGATCCTTTGAAAGCGGGAATAGCTCAGTTGGTAGAGCATAACCTTGCCATGGTTAGGGTCGCGAGTTCGAGCCTCGTTTCCCGCTCCAAAGAAAGCACCTTGAGGGTGCTTTTTGCGTTTCTGGAGAGGCGTTTTCCTGCCTGATATGTCTATGCACCTCCATCATCTGGCCCTGTACGTGCGTGATCTTGAAGCTGCTAAAGATTTTTTCTGCCGCTATTTTGATGCCAGGCCTTCGGCACAGTATCACAACCCTAAAACCACCTTCCGTTCCTATTTCCTGCATTTTGAGAAAGGGGCAGATCTGGAGCTGATGACACGCTCGGATCTCGATCTCAGTGCCGGTCAGCGCCCAGAGAAGAGCTGTGGTTATGCGCATTTATGCTTTGCCCTGGGCTCACGTAAGGCAGTGGATGCCAAGACCGCGGAGCTTAAGGCTGCAGGCTTTACTTTGTTAAACGGGCCACGCGTGACCGGGGATGGTTATTATGAATCAGTGTTCTCAGGAATTGAGGGAAATCTGATTGAACTGACTGTCTGATTTGTGGAAACGCTTGCAGGCGGCAGCTTCTTTCATTAAGATGAGTGCAGTCTTAAGACACATGTTTTTACGGTTTATATAGCACAAATATGTTTATTACCACTATCGTCACCAAGATAATCGGCAGCAGCAATCAGCGCACTATCCGCCGTTTATCCAAGATTGTCCGTCAGATTAATGCATTGGAACCCAAGTATCAGGCCATGGCGGATGAAGAGTTCAAAAAGCTCACTGAAAATTTCCGCAAACAGCTTGAGGACGGTTCTTCCCTGGAACAGATCCTGCCTGAAGTTTATGCTGCAGTGCGTGAAGCCTGCGTGCGCACCTTAGGCCTGCGTCCCTTTGACGTGCAGCTGATGGGTGGCATGGTATTAAATGAAAATCAGATAGCCGAAATGAAGACCGGCGAAGGCAAGACCCTGACTGCCCTGTTGCCTTGTTACTTGAACGCCCTAAGTGGTCAGGGCGTGCATGTGGTGACGGTCAATGATTATCTGGCCCGCCGTGATGCCAACTGGTCCCGTCCTTTTTATACTTTCATGGGGATGACGGTAGGGTGCAATATCCCTGGCATGAGCCCGGAGGACAAGCGGGCGGCCTATGCCTGTGATGTGACCTACGGTACCAACAATGAGTTTGGCTTTGACTACCTGCGCGACAACATGGCCTACACCAAGGAACAGCGTGTGCAAAGAAAGCTGCATTATGCCTTGGTTGATGAGGTTGACTCAGTACTGATTGACGAGGCTCGTACCCCGCTCATTATTTCCGGCGCCGCTGAAGATGGTTCTGATCTTTACCGTAAGGTCGATGAAATTATCCCCAACCTTAAGCTGCAGGATAAGGAAGATACCGAGGATTGGCATGGCGATGGCCACTATACGGTGGATTTGAAGCTGCGCCAGGCTTATCTGACTGAGCGCGGGCAGATTTATGTGGAACAGCTTTTGCGTGAGCGCGGGCTGCTTGGTGCCAATGATTCGCTGTTCTCGTCCGGCAACATCATCATCCTGCATCATGTGATGGCAGCACTGCGTGCCCATGCCTTGTTCAGACGTGATGTGGATTACGTGGTGGAAAACGGGCAGGTAATCATCATTGATGAGCACTCCGGGCGCAAGATGGAAGGCAGACGCTGGTCTGACGGCCTGCATCAGGCTGTGGAAGCCAAGGAGCACGTGCAGATCAAGAGCGAGAACCAGACCCTGGCCTCTATTACCTTCCAGAATTATTTCCGCATGTATGACAAGCTGGCCGGTATGACCGGTACAGCCGATACTGAGGCCTACGAGTTCCAGCAGATTTATGGTCTGCGTACGGTGGTACTGCCGACCAACAAGCCGATGATAAGAAAGGATCTGCCTGATCTGATTTATCTGACTGAGGAGTCCAAATACAAGGCCATCATTGAGGATATCAAGGAGCAGCGTAAGCTTAACCGTCCGGTACTGGTCGGTACTATCTCCATTGAGAACTCTGAAAAGCTGTCGCGCCTTTTGGATAAGGAAGGCATCCCCCATCAGGTGCTGAATGCCAAATTCCACGAAAAGGAAGCCCATATCGTGGCTCAGGCTGGCCGTCCTGGTACCGTAACCATTGCCACCAATATGGCAGGCCGTGGTACTGATATCCTGCTGGGCGGTAATTATCAGGAAGATATTGCTGCTCTGGGGGCAGATCCGGATCCTGCTGCTGTGGAGAAGATTAAAGCGCAATGGCAGGAGCGCCATGATGCGGTGGTGGCGGCGGGTGGCCTGCATATCATCGGTTCTGAGCGTCATGAGTCCCGCCGTATTGACAATCAGCTGCGCGGGCGTGCCGGACGTCAGGGCGATCCGGGATCATCACGCTTCTACCTGTCCATGGATGATAATCTGATGAAGCTCTTTGGCTCAGAAAAGCTTAAGAACTTCATGAAGAAAATGGGCATGGAAGACGGCCAGCCGCTGGAACACAAACTGGTTACCCGTGCCATTGAGTCGGCGCAGCGTAAGGTTGAGACCCGTAACTTTGACATCAGAAAGAATTTACTTGAGTTTGATGATGTGGCCAATGAGCAGCGCAAGGTGATCTATGAGGAGCGCAATGCTTTGCTTGATGGCGAGGATATCAGCGATACCATCACCAAGGTGCGGGAGGATGTGTTTGACTCCGTGATAAGCGAGTATATCGAGCCCAATTCCCTGGTTGAGGACTGGAAGTTAAAGGAACTTGAGGAGCGCCTTAAGAATGATTTCCTGCTTGATCTGCCGGTGGCCAAGTGGGTGCAGGAGGACAGCAAGCTTGTTGAGGAGGATATCCGTCAGCGGGTGTTGGAGGCTGCAGCCAAGCAGTATCAGGCCAAGTGTGAGCTGATAGGCGAGGAGAACCGCAAACGCCTGGAGAAGGGGATCATGATGCAGTGCATGGATATGCTGTGGAAGGAACACCTTGCTGCCATGGACTACATGCGTCAGGGTATTGGGCTGCAGGGCTATGCCCAGAAAAATCCCAAGAACGAGTACAAGATCCAGTCCTTCAACTTGTTCAGCAAGATGCTGGATAACCTGAAGTATCAGGTTATCCGTACCTTGTGTAGGCTGCAGATCCAGCTGCGGGTACCGGAGCTGACCCCGGAACAAAAGGCAGAACTTGAGCGCCGTCGCCGTGAGATGATTGCAAGGCAGGAGTCAGCTGCCGTAGAGCAGGCCAACACTACGGTCGGTCGCAACGATCCCTGCCCTTGCGGGTCCGGCAAAAAATACAAGGACTGCTGTGGCAAGATCGGGGCAAAACCTGCTGCAGGCAAAAAAACTGCTACCACTGCAGCTGCGCCTGAAGACAAGGCTTAAAGTTTAATTTCTATTTCAGATTTGATAAGGCAAAGGAGGTCAGGGAACCTCCTTTGTGCTTTTTGTACCTAACCCACATTTTGCAGCGCAAGTCAAAACTTGTGCTGTGGTTTTGCGGCTTGGATCAAAGCATTGTCAGCCTGCCTTTCTGTATAATTCGATCAATAACACTAACAATTTGATCTTATTGATCAAACATAAGGTACATGGGTTTATGAAAATCGAACATAAGATCGAGGACGGAATTTTTGACACAGAGGTTAATGGTTTCCGAGCCTTCGTGAAATTTAAAATCTATGATGGCAGCTTGGACGTACGTCAGACTGTAGTGCCTAAGGAAATAGGCGGCAGGGGAATAGCTGCTGCCCTGGTCAAAGAGGCCTATGATTATGCATTACGCAGCGGCCTTAAATGTCTGGCAACTTGCTCTTATGCCGTAGTGTGGCTGGAGCGTCATCCTGAGTACGGCGGGGCGCGCAGCAAGGATTATGTGGAAGGTGCCTGCGCAGTCTGAAGATAGGTGCAGGCCATAACAACAGTCAGCACCAGCTTTCAGCCCGCTATTCTTAAAACAGCATAAGGAGTCTTGCATGCTCAGATCTGCCCTGGGGATCAGTGCCGGTATCTTCGGCGCAGCCCTGATTGTCCACGTGGCGCTTGAGCATCTTAATGCCTGGATTAATGTCTCAGATTCCCTGCCCCTCGGTATTTATCAGACAGAAAAAGCAGCCAGACCTTATGTTAAAGGTGACTTAGTTCTGTCCTGCGTGCCAGGGGTATATGCTGATTTTGCCTTTGACCGTGGTTATATTTCATCTGGGCGTTGCAGTGCCAGAACTGCACCTGTCGGTAAATATATTGCAGCCGAACCCGGAGATCGGGTGCTTATAAACGAGCAGGGGGTATATGTCAATGGAACACGGCTTGAGCACAGTCAGCCGGCTTTGCGCGACGGTGAGGGGCGACATCTTTTGTGCAGGCACGTGGATAAAGTACTTGCTGAGGGTGAGTACATATTGCTAAATCCCAAAGTCAGTTCCTTTGACAGCCGCTATTTTGGCATTGTGGATGAAAAATTGCTGATAGCGCGTTTAAAAGTGCTGCTGACATTGCCGGAGCAGGCCTGATCCCGCATCGCCTTACCTTTAGCCTGATTTTCCTTTCCTTCAAGTATCACTCATCTCCATTACCTGTCCTCGCTTAATGCAAGGTGGTGGTCGGAAACTCCTGTTTAAAAAATTACAGCACCATGGTGGTATCAGGTTTAACTAATGCCGCGTAATTCCCCTTGCGTGAGCCTGGGGATGAAAGCGGCGGGTGTCGCACATTTTGATCATGTCCAATACTCTCTAAGAATTCAGGAACGGGCTTTTTTGCTCCGACCTGATGG
>CALXOT010000065.1 GCA_944390085.1 uncultured Succinivibrionaceae bacterium | reverse complement strand
ACGGGGGTGCTATGCCGTTTAAATTTATAAGGTGCCTCAAGGCAGCTGCCGCAGCGGCGATGCTGTCACTGTGGGCACTGCCGTCAGCTGCATTGGCTGATGGGGAGCTGTCAGGCGTCAGCCTGCGGGTGTACGTCGATCCGACCAATGCTCCTTTTGCCTTTATCTCAGGCGATCTGACCAAGCCCGAAGGCCTTGATATTGATATCCTCAAGGAACTGCAGCGCCGCTTGGGCTTTTCGCTGCAGGAAGACCGGATTTTCCCGCTGCTGAGAGCTCAGCAGATAGAACTGTTTAAACAAGGTGAGGCAGATGTGATTGGCGGCGGCATGTCCGCCACACAGGCGCGCTCCAAGTTCATGGATTTCTCCCCCATCTACTTTGATACCGGCATGGCGGTGATGTTCTCCAAAAAATACAATACCGACATCAGTAGTTATCAGGATCTTGCTGGCAAGAAGGTCATGGTGCTTAAGGCAAGTTCAGCTGAAACCTTTGCTCAGGACAATTTAAAGGACAGTGAGGTGGTTCTGGCTGACAATATTGTGCTCAGCTATTTTGCAGTGGCCTACGGGCAGGTGGATGCAGTGATCTATGATCGTCCGATCCTGCAGTATTTTGCTGACACCATGCCAGCACTGCAACTTGAAGTGACTGACGAGACCTTTGCGCGCAGTGAGTCACAGTACGCCTTTGGTTTTCAGATTGGCAGCCCTTATAACCGTTATTTCATGCAGGCTTTCAATGCGATGAAACAGGATGGAACATTAGATAAATTTAAGGCAAAATGGGGGCTTGCCAACGCGGAGTTTAAGCGCTAGGGTGAATCCTAATACCGTCAGGGGCTGACAGTGTCCAGGACGGTGGATGCAGAAGTGAAGGAAATTAAAAAACATGAAAAAATTTGCGGATATTAAGCTGAAAACCAAGCTGATGCTGGGATTTGGCATCGTGCTGGTATTGGCTTTGGTGATAGCCTTGATAGCGATCAATTCGCTGCGCTCAAGCTCTGCCGCTGCCGATGCCGTGGGGCGCAATATTACCGAGCGTTATGCCCAGCTGGTGCTGTCCTCCTCTGATTTTAATAGTGTTAATAATGCCATGGCGTTGTATTTAAGCCCGGGCATGCAGACTGAGGAAAACCGGCAGAACCTGGAAAAGACTTTGGCCGCTGCCATTAAGGACAGTTCTGCCATTAGCACCGATCTGTCACGGCAAAAGGTGGAGCGTATCCGCGCGCTGGAACAGTCTTTCCTGGATGATTATCAGAACAACATCAAGCCGCTTTTGGAGGCTGCCAAGCCTTTTGATGCGCTGTCCTTGTATTTAGCTCAGATGCTGCCCAAGGCCACCGAGATCTCCAATTTACACACTGAGGTGACCGGTGAACTGATGCAGGTGATTTCAGCTGATGTCGGCTCCCTTAGGAACAATACTTCGATGATAGTGGTGATTGCCTTTACGGTGGCGGCCGTGATTTTAGGCCTGGCCATCGGCTATCTGCTCTCCAGCACCATTGCCCGCCAGTTAAAGGCGCAAAGCGCGGTGGCGGCAGCCATTGCAGCCAATGATTTCTCAGTGCACATTGAAAATCACAATAAGGATGAAATTGGCATGCTGGCACATGCCATGCGCATCATGCGTAATGATCTAAGCGATTCCATCCGTCTGGTGATAGATACAGCCAATACCTTAGATGAGCAATTAAAGCAGGTGTCAGCATCGTCAGATGAAATCGGTTCCAATGCCAAGAGCATGGAGAGCCAGGCCATTACGGTGGCTGCAGCCTCTGATCAGATGGTGTCCACCACCCAGGATATTGCCCGTAATTGTGGCAGTGCCGCTGGACTTTCCGAGCAGTCACGCAATATTACCAATCAGGGCATGGACGTGGTGAGAAGCACGGTGCAGGATATCCGCGATCAGAGTCAGCGTACTCGTGACGATGCGGCCAAGATCAAGGCGCTTGCCGATCAGACCGTGGAAATCGGTTCCATTGTCAGCACCATTGATGACATTGCTGCCCAGACCAACTTACTGGCCTTAAATGCTGCCATTGAGGCAGCGCGTGCCGGTGAGGCTGGACGTGGCTTTGCGGTGGTGGCTGATGAAGTGCGGGCTCTGGCATCCCGTACCACCAAATCCACCCAGGAAATTTCGCAGATGGTCACCCAAATCCAGAATGATGCCAATGTGGCTACTGAGTCCATGGCCTCCAGTGTGGAGAATATGAATCAGGTGGCCGAACATGCAGGTGCGCTGGAGCAGACCTTAAATGATGTGTTAAATCACGTCAATGAGGTCAATGGCCAGATCACGCAGATCGCTACTGCAGCTGAGGAGCAGACTACGGCGACTTCCGAGATCTCCACCAATATGCAGAATATTTCCTCAGCAGCCCAGCATGTAAGCCATGATGCATCTGCTTCAGCTCAGGTGGTGGCCGAGGCGGTCAAGTCCATCCGCGCCCTGCAGCAGAACCTGTCGCGCTTTAAGCTGCGCCAGGGGGATTGAGGATAGAGACAAGAAATAAATAAAGCTCAGGTAAGGGGCAACGTAAAGCGCTAAAAATACGGTCTTTGCGGTAAAAATTTCAGCCCCGGCTGTGCTAAAATTAAGCGCCTTTTGCGCCGCCTGTTTGCAGGTGACGTAAAGGGCGCTAAATTTTTGTTTGTTTATTTTGTAAAACACACACTGCCCGTCAACGCTGTCCCAGGGTGCTCTTCAGGAGTCGGGGCTGCGGAGCAGTGGAGGCTTAACCCATATTTTTGAGGTAAATTATGTCATCTGTTACTATGCGCGACATGCTTCAGGCAGGCGTACACTTCGGCCATCAGACCCGTTACTGGAACCCTAAGATGAAGCCTTTCATCTTCGGTGCCCGCAACGGTGTGCACATCATCAATCTGGAGAAGACCGTACAGTGCTACGACGAGGCTTTAAATTTCTTAAGCTCTACTGTTGCGCACAAGGGCAAGATCCTGTTTGTCGGCACCAAGCGTGCTGCTTGCGATAAGATTGGCCCGGCAGCCACTGCCTGCGGTCAGTTCTTCGTGGATCACCGCTGGCTGGGCGGCATGTTGACCAACTGGAAGACCGTACGTCAGTCCATCAAGCGCTTAAAGGAGCTTGAGGTGCAGTCCACCGACGGCACTTTTGACAAGCTGACCAAGAAGGAAGCGCTGCTGCGTACCCGTGAGCTGGAGAAGTTAAACCGTTCTCTCGGTGGTATCAAGGAAATGGGCGGTCTGCCTGATGCCTTGTTTGTCATCGACGCTGAAGTTGAGCACATCGCCATTAAGGAAGCCAACAACCTCGGTATCCCGGTAGTGGCTGTGGTTGATACCAACTCCAATCCGGACGGCGTTAACTACGTCATCCCGGGCAATGACGACGCTATCCGTGCCGTTGAGCTGTACTTAAAGGGCGTGGTCGAGACCATTAACGCTGCCCGCGCTGAGATGACCCGCGCTGAGGTGGAAGAGGCCGCTGCCGCCGCCGCTCCTGCCCCGGCTGAGACTGCTGCTGAGGCTGAGGGCGAGGCTGCCCCTGCCCCGGCTGAGCAGGCTTAATTAAAAGCAGTGCCCGGCCACAGGCAGGGCACAGCTTAAACGGTTTTTTCATAAAAAAGGTCGGCTCGCGCAAGCTTCAGGTCCGACCTTTTACGTATAAAGAGGACAAATAAATGGCAAACGTAACTGCCGCCATGGTTAAGGAACTGCGTGATCGTACCGGCGCAGGCTTTATGGACTGCAAGAAGGCTTTAGTTGCTGCTGACGGCAACATGGAAGCTGCCATCGAGGAGATGCGCAAGAGTGGCGCTGTCAAGGCAGCCAAGAAGGCTGGCCGTACTGCCGCTGAGGGCGTGATCGCCATGGCCAGCGCTGCCGGTAAGGCTGTGCTGGTTGAGGTCAATTCCGAGACTGACTTTGCAGCCAAGAACGCAGAGTTTACCGCTTTTGCCCAGAAGGCTGCTGATGCTGCTTTAGCCAACTCCGTCAAGGATGTGGAGAGCCTGAAGGCCTTAGTGGTCGATGGCCAGAGCTTAGGTGATACCTTAACTGGCTTAGTGGCCAAGATCGGTGAGCAGTTAGCGCTGCGCCGCGTGGCTTACATGGAAGGTGAGACCTTAGGTGTATACCTGCACTCCAATCACCGCATCGGTGTGCTGGTGTCCTTAAAGGGCGGCAATGAGGAAGTGGCTAAGGACGTGGCCATGCACGTGTGCGCTGCCAAGCCTGATTTCGTGCACCCTGAGGACGTTTCTGCCGAGGTGATCGAGCACGAGCGTCAGATCCAGATTGAGATCGCCATGAACTCCGGCAAGCCCAAGGAAATTGCCGAGAAGATGGTGATGGGCCGCATGAAGAAGTTCACCGGCGAAGTAGCCTTAACCGGCCAGCCTTACATCCGTGATCCCAACATCACCGTAGGCCAGATGTTAAAGGAGCACGGCAACGCTGACGCTATTGCCTTCGTGCGTTTTGAGGTCGGCGAAGGCATCGAGAAGAAGGCCGACAACTTCGCTGAGGAAGTACAGGCTCAGATCGCAGCTGCCAACAAGTAAGCAGGAGACAAGGTAAAGCATGACTTCAGAGCAAAAGCGCCGCGTTCTTATCAAGCTTTCAGGTGAGGCTTTAGGCGGCAGCGCTGGTTTCGGTATCGATCCGGCCCTGCTGCAGCAAAAAGCGGAAGAACTTGCCAACCTGACTCGCATGGGCGTGCAGTGTGCCGTAGTGCTGGGCGGGGGCAATTTGTTCCGCGGGGCTGCCTTGCAGAAAGCAGGACTTGACCGCGTGATTGGCGATGAGATGGGAATGCTGGCAACCGTGATGAACGGACTTGCCATGCAGGATGCAATTAAGCGTGCGGGCGTGCCCTGCGTGCTGATGAGCACCTACGGCATCCCCTCCATCACTGTACAGTATCAGGCGGCCTTCGGGCGCGAGCTTTTGGCACAGGGCAATGTGCTTATTGCCGCAGGCGGCACTGGCAGCCCGTTCTTTACCACCGATACTACGGCGGTATTGCGTGCCATTGAGCTTAACTGCGATGAAGTCTTTAAGGGCACTAAGGTGGATGGCATATACAATGCCGATCCGGTTACCCATCCTGATGCCGTGATGTACCGGCATCTGACCTTCAAAGAGGCGCTGGCTCAAGAATTACAGGTAATGGACTTGACAGCCTTCGCCTTGGCGCGGGATCATCATATGCCGATCAGGGTATTTAACTTGAATAAGGAAGGTGCCCTTAACAGAGCTGCCCTCGGTGAAGACGAGGGTACCTTGGTCTCTGACTGAACCTGAGGAGAAAACATGGTTAACGAGGTTAAACAGGACGCCGGCGATCGCATGCAGAAAGCCATCGACTCTCTGCAAAGCCGTCTGTCAAAGATTAGAACTGGCCGCGCCCAGCCCGGGCTGCTTGATGGCATCATGGTGGACTATTATGGCTCACCTACCCCTTTGCGCCAGGTGGCTCAAGTCAACGTGGAAGATGCCCGCACCCTGAAGCTGACCGTCTTTGATCGCAATGCGATCAAGGAAGTGGAGCGTGCCATTCAGAAGTCTGACTTAGGCTTGAATCCGGTTACCGCTGGCACTGATATCCGCGTGCCGCTGCCTCCGCTGACTGAAGACCGCCGCAAGGAACTGGTCAAGATCGTGCGTGGTGAAGTTGAGCAGAGCCGTGTGGAGATCCGTAATGTCCGCCGCGATGCCAACGATAAGCTCAAAAAAAAGAAAAAAGACAAGAGCATCTCTGAAGATGAGCAGCGCACGGGCGAGGAGCAGGTGCAGAAACTCACCGACTCCTTCATCAAGAAGTGCGACGAAATTTTAGCAGGCAAAGAAAAAGAGTTAATGCAGGTTTAAACTCTTGGCTTGCAGCACTGATTCTTCAAGTGGCGTGGCACTCAGGGTTCCCCGCCACTTAGCAGTTATCATGGACGGCAACGGGCGCTGGGCTGAGGCTCGCGGCCAAATCCGCATCAAGGGCCATCAGGCCGGTGCGCAGGCTGTCCGTTCTATTATCGAAGCCGCCATGCGGCACGGTATCTCTATTCTTACCCTTTATGCTTTTTCCAGTGAAAACTGGAAACGTCCGGCCACCGAGGTCAAGGCGCTGATGCAGCTTTTAGGTACTGCCCTTAAGGAACATGCCCGGGAGCTAAATGAGCATCAGGTCAGGATGCGGGTGGTGGGTGATCACAGTGCCCTGTCACCTGCACTGCAACGTTCCATTGCAGCAGTGGAGGAGTTGACTGCAAATAATACTGGTATGATCCTTAACATTGCCATTAATTACGGGGCACGCCCTGAACTATTGCAGGCAGTACGGACGCTTGCTGCCGAGGTGGCAGCAGGCAGGCTTGATCCTGGACAGATCAGTGAAGGGGAACTTACTCAGCGCCTGTATGTGCCTGATGATGTTGATTTATTGATCCGCACTGGCGGGGAGTTCCGGTTGTCCAATTTCCTGCTCTGGCAGTGCGCCTATGCTGAAATCTATGTAAGCCCAGTATTGTGGCCTGACTTTGATGAGGCTGAACTGATAAAGGCCCTGCGCTTTTATGCTGGGCGTGAGCGGCGTTTTGGCATGATTTCAGCGCAAGTACAAGCGCAACAATGCGCTAAGGATGATTAACCATGGGCACGCGGATCGTAACCGCCTCAGTTTTAATCGCGGTAGTATTGTTGTGGCTGTTTGTTGCCGACTATCCTATTTTTGCCATTGGTGCGCTGGCGGTCTATGCGCTTTCGGCCAATGAGCTGGCACCGCTTTTAGGCTTTAAAAATAAATTTCCTTTTTTAATTGCCGCAGCGCTGGCGGCAAGCTGTGCCTTTTACTTTGCCCCGCCGGGTTTGTTTGTGCAGGACATGGTGCCGCAATGGGTAAATTACCTGATGGTAATGTCCCTGTTCTTTTGGTGCCTGCTGCTGCCGGTGATTAAAGCCTATCCGCACGTTCCAGCCTTCTGGATGCGTCCAGGGGTTAATTTCATTTTTGGGCTGCTGCTGCTCCTGCCTTTTTTGATGGCTTTGCTGGTATTGCGGGCTCACCGCTTTGCCACGGACTTTAACTGTGGCGCCTTGTTGTTGCTTGCCGTGATGGTGTTGGTGTGGGCAGCTGACAGCGGCGCTTACTTTACCGGAAGGGCGGTGGGCAAAACCAAGCTTATTCCGGAGGTCAGCCCCAATAAGACCCGAGAGGGGCTGTACGGTGGCCTGGCTCTGGCCCTGCTGGCTCTGGCCTTGCTTGATTATTTAGGTCTGTACGGGGATTACAGTGTAGACAAGCTGGCGCTGACTGTGGCCGGGATTGGTGCCATCATCTTTTCAGTGGAAGGCGATCTGGCAGAGAGCATGTTAAAGCGCCGTGCCGGTATCAAGGATTCTGGGCGTATTTTCCCGGGACATGGCGGCATGCTGGATCGCATTGATTCGCAGCTGGCTGCGCTGCCGGTTTTTCTGGGTCTGCACTTTATTTTAGAGAAGGTCTTAGTCTGAAATGGAGCGCGTATGTCTGCTCGGAGCCACGGGCTCCATTGGAAGCTCGACGCTGCAAGTGCTGCGCCGTAACCGGGATCGTTATCATTTAAGTTCAGTCTGTGCGCAAAAAAATTACCGGGCACTTTATGACATCATCCGGGAATTTAAGGTTGAGCAGGCTGCCCTTGCCGACAAGGATGCAGCGCTGGCTCTGGAACGCCTGCTAAAGGATGAAGGCAGTAAGGGCGGTAAGTCAGCTGCAATTGACTGCAAGGTATTGGCAGGTGAGGAAGGGGTATGCGCCTTAGCTGCCATGGAGCATGACTTTACCGTGGCCTCCATCGTCGGGGCTGCCGGGCTCAAGCCTTCCTTAGCTGCGCTTAAAAGCGGAGCTCGTCTGGGCCTTGCCAATAAAGAGGCGCTGGTGATGTCAGGTCAGCTCTTTTTTGCCACCGCCAAGGCCCATCAGGCTACGGTGCTGCCCATTGACTCTGAGCACAGTGCCATCTTTCAGTGCCTGCCTGACAGTTGCGCTGCTACCATAGGTCGCTGTGATTTAAAGGCAGCGGGCGTGCATAAGATTTTACTTACCGGCTCCGGCGGGCCTTTCCGTAATTTGCCTGTGGAGCAATTGGCACAGGTGCGGCCTGAGCAGGCCCTGCGTCATCCTACCTGGTCAATGGGGCCTAAGATCACCATCGACAGTGCCACCATGATGAATAAGGGCCTGGAGTTTATCGAGGCGCGCTTTTTATTTAACGCCGGTGCCGCTGACATTGAGATCCTGATCCATCCGCAGTCGGTGGTGCACTCCATGGTTTCCTACCGAGACGGCGCGGTGCTGGCCCAATTAGGTATGCCGGACATGAAAACACCGATTGCCAGGGCTCTGGCTTACCCCGGACGCATAGATGCAGACGTGCAGCCCCTGGATTTTACAAAGCTTAGCGAACTGAGTTTTTTAAGCCCGGACTTTAAGCGCTATCCCTGCCTGAAGCTTGCCATTGAGGCCAGCCGTGCCGGACAGGGGGAATGTGTGATCTTAAATGCCGTCAATGAATGCGCTGTGCAGGCTTTTTTGGCAGGAGCGCTGGGTTATACCGAGATTGCCAGGATCTGTGAGCAGGTACTCTGGCAGGGGGTGCCGGCAGATTTTGATGCCTCAAGCCTGGATTCCATTCTGGCGCTAGATGCTGCAAGCCGCATCAAGGGAGCAAGCCTGATAAAGGAACTGTGTCCCAACGCTACCGGAGCTGTAAGCTGATGCTAAGCGGTCTGTGGAATCTCATCTTTTTTGCCTTAGCCTTAGGCATCTTAATTTCCTTTCATGAGCTGGGGCATTATCTGGCAGCCCGCTGGTGCGGAGTGCGGGTATTGCGCTTTTCCTTAGGCTTTGGCCCCATCCTGTATAAAAGAATTTTAAAAAATGGCTGTGAATTTGCGCTGTCAGCTATTCCCTTGGGAGGTTACGTCAAGATGGCAGGCGAAGGGGGCGGCGAAGAGGCAGCAGTCCCTAAGTCAGAATGCTTTGCCTATAAGAGCTTAAAGCAGCGGGCTCTCATTATTGCCGCAGGCCCTGCCTTTAATATCGTGCTGGCCTTTGTGCTCTATGCCCTGATTAATTTTGTCGGGGTGAGTGTGCTGCGCCCGGTGGTGGGGGATGTGATCCCCGGATCACGGGCTGAGGCTGCAGGGCTCATGCTGTACGATGAAATAGTGGCGGTGGACGGCAAGGATGTGGATTCCTGGAACGTGACAGCCATGCTCTTAGTTGAAAGATTCAATGATCAGGATAAGGTGGAATTAGGGGTCAGATCAGATTTGGGCACCGGGGCTCCCCGCAACGTGCTGATCTCACTGTCAGGTCTTACGCTAAGTCCGCAGCAAAATCCATTGCAGCTTATCGGCCTGCGTCCGTGTGCCGGCAAGGTATCTGACAGGCTCACCCGGGTAGAGCCGGGCTCGCCTGCCTATAACGCAGGTCTTGAGACAGGCGATCGCATCGTCAGCGTCAACGGTAAGGCTACGCCTAGCTGGTATCGGGTACAAGATGCGGTGGCAAGTGGCGGCAGCAGGCTTAATGTGCAAGTAGAGCGGGACGGGGTTATCTACCAAAGTGAGATCTTCCCGGAGCAGCGCTGCGAGGGGCAGCATTGCCGTCCGGTGATCGGAGTAGGGGTGGATATAGAGCCCATGGCTGAGCTGATGCGCATCAAGTCTTACGGCCCGGTCGATGCAGTGGTAAAAGCTGCAGCAGATACCGGAAGGATGTCGCTTTTTATCATCAGTTCCACCTATAAACTGATAAGCGGACAAATTTCAGCAGACAATATTTCAGGACCGATTGCCATTGCCAAGGGGGCAGGGCAAAGTGCAAGCTTTGGCTTTATATTCTTTCTAAGCTTTTTAGCAGCCATTAGTGTAAACTTAGGTATCCTGAATTTACTGCCGATCCCGGTGCTGGACGGCGGTCAGCTGCTGTTTATCGCCTATGAAGGCATTACCGGTTTAAAGCCGAGCCCGAAAGTGCAGTATGCGTTAAGCCTGATTGGCTTTGCCCTGATTATTGCGCTCTCGCTCTTTGCGGTTTTTAACGATTTAAAAGCGCTCTGACGGCGCTTTTGGGAACAGGATTGCAGTTAATATAAGGTTGATTGAAGAAAAGATTTTATGAAAGGCATGAAACGTAAGACGGCCCTGGCTTTGTGCTTAAGCCTGGCCTTAAGCTCAACCTGCTTGCTGCCTGCAACTGCGGCAGCCCCGGCTGACAGCTTTGTGGTGCAGGATATTGAAGTACGTGGCTTAAACCGCGTGTCCTTAGGTGCAGTACTGCTGGCGTTGCCGGTGGGGCAAGGCGATGTGCTGGATGCCGGACAAAGTGCGCTGGCCTTAAAACGCCTTTATGCCACTGGCAATTTCGATGATGTGGCACTCTCCCATGATGGTGGCAAGCTGATTGTCACGGTCAAGGAAAGGCCGACCATCGGCAATGTGGAATTTGCCGGTAATGAGCAGATTTCTGAGGATTCTCTGCGGGCAGTGATTGAAGAGCAGGGACTGCGTGCCGGTGATCCGCTTAATGTCCAGACCTTAAATACCATTCAGAAGTCCCTGGAGGACTTCTATCATGGTGCCGGCATGTATCAGGCAAAGGTGCGTACCGTGCTGTCCTACCTGCCGCGTAACCGCGTGGATGTGAAGCTGGAGTTCACTGAAGGCGAGGGTGCTGAAATAGAGCAGATTAATATCGTCGGCAACAAGAGCTTTGATGAGGATGTGCTGCTGGCACAGCTGCAATTGCGCGATGATGTGCCCTGGTGGAACTTCCTGGCCAATCAGCGTTATGACACGCAGAAGTTTGGTGCTGATCTGGAAAGCCTGCGTTCTTATTACATGGACCGCGGCTACGTCAAATTCCGCATCACCGATACCTCGGTGGAAATGACTCCGGACCGCAAGGGCCTGTATCTGACCATCGGCATTGAGGAAGGGGATCAGTATACCGTGGGTAAGGCCTCGCTGCGTGGCAACACCTTAAAGTATGGTGAGCAGATGCAGCAGCTTATCAATTTTGAGGAAGGTGAGGTTTATTCTGCCGCCAAGGTAAGCTTGATTGAAGAGGCTCTGCGCGACTATCTGGGCAAATATGGTTATGCCTACTCCCAGGTGCGGGCTTTCCCTTCTTACGATGAAGAGAACAAGGTGGTCAACCTTGAGTTTAACGTAGAGCCCGGTTCACGTATCTACGTAAGTCAGGTACTGATCACCGGCAATAACAGCACGGATGATACCGTGGTGCGCCGTGAGATCCGGCAGATGGATGGTACTTGGCTGTCAAATGAAGCTATTGATTCTTCCGAGGCCCGCCTGAACCGTACCGGTTTTTATGAAACCGTCACCGTTGAGCCTAAGCGTGCCGGCAATACCCCGGATACGGTAAACCTGGATGTCAACGTCAAGGAACAGCCTACCGGTGCCATTTCAGGCAGTATTGGTTACGGTACTGACTCAGGCTTTTTGATCCAGGGTGGTGTGTCCCAAAGCAATGTCTTTGGCTGGGGTTCCCGTGCTTCCATTTCCGCCTATACCAATGATTACCGTGATCATGCTGAGGTAAGTTACACCGAGCCTTATTTCACCGTCGATGGTGTCAGCCTGGGCGGACGTATCTATTACGATAAGTTCAACGGCGATGACGCTGATGTGGTGCGCTATGAAAACGAGACTACCGGTATAGAGCTCAATTCCGGTTATCCGATTGCCGAGAACATGTCCATGGGCTATACCCTGGGCTATGAGATGAACCGCATCGACTCCAAGAATGATCCTTATGAACAGGCACGCGTGTTCTGGCAGGATCAAGGCAAGGGCAGGAACAGCAGCAGCTGGAACGATACCTTCAATAACTTCAATGCCTCAGTGCGTTTTGTGCGCAATAACCTCGATCGTACGGTGTTCCCGACTTCAGGTTCACGGCAGGTCTTATCTGCTTTTGCTACCTTGCCCTCAGTGTCTGATCTGGAATACTACAAGTTGCAGGCTGAGACTTACCACTATTTGCCGCTTAACAGCGATCATGACTTTGTGTTCGCCTTCCGCGGCCGTGCGGCCTATGGTGATGGCTATGGCGATCAGGAACGCCTGCCGTTCTTCACTAATTTCTACTTAGGCGGTTCAGAGTGGATGCGTGGCTTTGATCACAACTCCATCGGCCCGCGTGCAATATATGGTGGTGGTTCTAGCGCCTATACCTCAGATACTGCCGTCGGTGGTAATGCCCTGTGGACCTTCTCCACTGAGGTGATCGTACCGACCCCGTTTGTGGCTGAAGCTTACAAGCGTCAGGTTAGGACCTCATTCTTCTGTGATGTCGGTGCCTTATGGGATACCCATGATGATGACTATGCCCAGGTAAGCGATGATGCAGATCCGTCAAATTACCGTGCTTCAGTCGGTGTCTCCCTGGCCTGGATGTCGCCGATTGGCCCGCTGGTGTTCTCGCTGGCCAAGCCGGTTAAGGATTACTCTGGCGATGACAGTCAGACCTTTAACTTTAATATTGGCGGACGTTTCTAAAAAGTCCTGCTTTAAAGGAACTGTAACTTAAAGATTTTGCTTTTTGAGGATTTAATTTCATGTTTAAAAAGACTTTAGCTGCCGTTGCTGCTGCCGCTGCCCTGTGTGTGGGCAGCGTGCAGGCAGCTGACAATGTCAATGTTGCCGTCATCAATGTGCCCCTCATCATGCACGAGATCCCGCAGGCCAAGGCCTCGCAGGAAGCTCTGGCCAAGGAGTTTGGTCCGCGTCAGCAGGAACTGCGTACCCTTGAGGAAGAAGGCAAGAAGCTGGCCTCTCAGCTGCAGTCAGGTTCCCTGAAGGGTGAGGCTGCCACTGAAGCACAGCGTCATCTGGCCCAGCTGCAGTCTGACTTTAATTTAAAGGCCCGTGCCCTGCAGGAAGATGCCAACAAGCGCGGACAGCAGGAACAGGTGCGTCTGGGCACCTTGGTGCAGCAGGCTGTTGATGCCATTGCCAAGGAGCGTGGTCTGCAGTTAGTGCTGCGCGGTGACAGTGTGGTTTATGCCGTGACCGCTATCGATATTTCACAGGATGTGATCAAGCGCGTTTCTGCCCAGCAAGCTAACGGCTCCAAGAAATAGCCAAGTTCCGGGCAAATTTGTTAAACTGTAAAAGCTCCTGACAGGCAGGGGCTTTTTTCGGTTTGAAGGAGGGGGAAATTGCAGTTAAGCTCCATCGCCACGGCCATTGGTGCGCAACTTCAGGGTGACGGTTCCATCGAAATCAGCCGTATTGCCAATCTGAAAACTGCCGGAACAGGGGAAATTTCGTTTTTGTCCGATCCCCGTTATCGCGCAGTGCTTACGGACAGCAAAGCCTCTGCAGTGATTGTGCGGGCTGATGATTTGCCGCATGTAGGCTCCAAGGCTGCCTTAGTTACAGCAGATCCTTATGTTGCCTTTGCCAAAATCGCCCAGCTGCTTGATACCACTCCTCCCATTGCCAGCGGGATAGCTCCCAGTGCCGTGATAGATCCTTCTGCCTCCCTAGGTAAGGACGTGGCGGTAGGCCCCAATGCGGTGATAGGTCCTGAGGCTGTCATCGGTGAGGGGGTGCAGATTGGTCCCGGCGTCTGCGTCGGGCAGGGGACAGTCATTGGCGCCCATACCAAGCTTTATGCCAATGTCAGTGTTTATCATCATGTGCAGATAGGTGAGCATTGCCTGATTCAGTCTGGTGCCGTGATAGGCTCAGATGGCTTTGGTTATGCCAATGAGCGCGGACGCTGGCTGAAGATCCCGCAGACTGGGCACGTCAAGATAGGCAATTTTGTGGAGATCGGGGCCTGTACCTGCATAGATCGCGGGGCACTTGACGATACGGTGATTGAGGACAATGTCATCATCGATAACCTGTGCCAGATAGCGCATAATGTGCGGATCGGCACTGGGACTGCAGTGGCAGGTGGTACTACCTTTGCCGGCAGCGTCAAGATTGGACGCTACTGCATCATCGGCGGTACCTCGGTGTTCAATGGTCACATTGAGATCTGCGATCAGGTTACCATCAGCGGTATGTGCATGGTAATGCGTTCGATTGACAAACCGGGGATCTATTCGTCAGGCATCCCGGCGCAGAGCAATAAGGAATGGCGCCTGACCGCCTCACGGGTGTTGCATATCAATGAGATGTACCACAAGGTAAGTGAGCTGGAGCGCAGGTTAAAGGCTTTGGAACAAGATCAGGCACAGGACTGAATCTTGGGGCAGCAACAGGTTTTATCAGGAAGGAGAGCTGAAAGTGACTGATGCAGTGCAGAAGAAAACTTTAAATGTCGAAGAGATCATGAGTCTGCTCCCGCACCGTTATCCTTTTTTAATGGTGGACAGGGTGGTTGACTACTCCATTACCGAGGAGCACAAGACCTTAAGGGCCATTAAGAACGTCTCCTTTAATGAGCCTTATTTCCAGGGGCATTTCCCGGGCAAGCCGGTATTGCCTGGTGTGCTGATTTTAGAAGCCATGGCCCAGGCTACCGGTGTGCTGGCCTTTACCATGGTGGGTAAGCCTGAGCCAGGTGAGCTTTACTATTTTGCTTCCATTGATAATGCGCGTTTCCGTCATCCGGTAGTACCTGGCGATCAGCTGGTGCTCGATGTGGAGTTCTTAAAGGAAAAGCGCGGCATCGCCTCGTTTAAGGGTGTGGCTACTGTTGATGGCAATGTGGTCTGCTCTGCTGATTTAATGTGCGCCAAGGTCAAGTCCTAAGGAGGCGGCGCATGATAGATCCCAGCGCGAAGATTGATCCGACCGCCAAGGTAGCAGCAGGTGCTGTTATTGGTCCTGAGGTGGTGATCAAGGAACATGTGATCATTGAGGACGGGGTAAGCCTCGGAGCAGGCTGTGTGGTTGAGCCTTTTTGCGTACTGCGTGGCCCCACTACCATCGGACAACGTAATCACATCTATCAGTTTTGTTCCATCGGTGAAGGCTGTCAGGACTTAAAGTACAACAATGAGCCCACCCGCCTGGAAATTGGTGATGACAATGTGATCCGTGAGCATTGCACCATGCATCGCGGTACCGTGCAGGGCAATGGCGTCACTAAGGTCGGCAACCACAACCTGTTCATGGTCAATGTGCATGTCGCACATGACTGTGTGATAGGCGACAATTGCATTTTTGCCAATAATGCCACACTGGCCGGACATGTGGTGATCGGTGACTACGTCATATTCGGTGGCCTTTCTGCCATACATCAGTTTGGACGCGTGGGATCCCATGCCTTTATCGCTGGCATGGCTGCACTGAACATGGATGTGCCGCCTTACGTGATGGCAGCCGGGCATTATGCCAAAGCTCATGGCATCAACCGTGTCGGGCTGTTACGCCGGGGCTTCAGCGAGGCTCAGGTCAATACCCTGCGCCGCGCCTATATGGTTATCTACCATCAGCACAATACCATTGAGCAGGCGGTAGAAAAGCTGGAAGTCATGGCCAAGGAAGAGAGCGTGGTTCAGCCTCTGCTTGATTTCCTTAAGCAGAGCGGCCGCGGAATTGTGCGCTGATGGCCAAGCTTAATAACAATCAGCATCTGTACGCCATTGTGGCAGGTGAAGCTTCGGGGGATACCCTCGGAGCTGGCCTGATGCGCGCCATCAAGCGCCATGATCCGCAGGCAAGTTTCATCGGCATCGGCGGTCCGCGCATGATAGCAGAAGGCTTTACCTCTGCCTTTGCCATGGAAGAGCTGTCGGTGATGGGGCTGATGGAAGTGGTCTCACATCTGATCCCCATTTTAAAGATCAGAAGGCTTTTAATTAAGACCTTGCTTGATGCCCGTCCATGCGTCCTGATCGGTATTGACGCCCCGGATTTTAATTTGACCGTGGAGCGCAAGCTCAAACAGGCCAGTATCCCCACTGTACATTATGTCAGCCCCTCAGTATGGGCCTGGCGGGAAGGGCGGATGAAGACTATCCGCAGCTCCTGCGATGAAGTGTTGGCACTGCTGCCCTTTGAAAAAGAGTTTTATGACCGGGCTGGCATGAGCTGCACCTATGTCGGACATACCCTGGCCAATGCCATTCCCTTTGAGGTGGATAAGGAAGAGGCCCGTGAGCGCATCGATCTGTACCGTAATTGCGTGGAACATATCGATCCGCATCTGACCCGAGTGATGGGAATTTTGCCCGGCTCGCGCAAAGGTGAGCTCAACCGCATGGTGCCGGTATTTGCCAAGGCAGCCCGGATTGTGCGCGACAAGCTTAAGGATGTGGTTTTCATCTCAGTGGCGGTCAATGAAGAGCGTGCACTGCTGCTTAAGGATCTGTGGCTGGAGAATGCCCCTGATCTGTCGCTTACCATCTATATCCGGCGCAGCCAGGACGTGATTGCCTCCACTGATGCCGTACTGCTGACCTGTGGTACTGCCGCCTTTGAAACCATGCTGTTAAAGCGCCCGATGGCGGTGGCCTATAAGGTCAATGCCATTTCAGCTGCCATTGCACGCCATCTTCTGAAAATTGATATGTTCTCGTTGCCCAATTTGCTGGCCAAACGGCGGATTGTCAGTGAGTTCATTCAGGATGAGTGCCAGCCCCAGGCTCTGGCTGCTGAAATGTTAAAGCTGTTAAAGTCAGACAATCTGCTGATGAAAAAAGAGTTCCTGACCATTCACAAATCCGTGTGCATGAACAGCGATGAGATAGCAGCACAGGCAGTGTTTGATTTAATCGCCAAACATGAAGGGCAAAACCAGGACGCTGGTGATGAATTGCAGCAAGAGAGCATGCACTTTCCCGGGGATGGAATGGAGCTGCCTGCAGCGCAAACTGGAGGCCAGGTAGAAAAAGACGTGGCTGCAGGTGCGGACGGGCTTTCTGAGACTGTTTCCCGGTCTGAGCCTTTCTCTGAATTAAAGCGGGACTGAGCATGCCACGCGCCATTAAGGCAGAGTTGCCGCCCTTTGTTTATCCGATTGATCCTAAGCTGCATCTGGTGTGCGGGATCGATGAGGCCGGGCGGGGACCTTTGATGGGGAATGTGACGGCAGCCTGTGTGGTGCTCGATCCTAAAAAGTCGATCCCGGGTCTTAACGATTCCAAAAAGCTGTCAGAAAAGAAGCGTGAACAGCTTTATGAGCTAATTGTCAGGGATGCCTTGGCCTTTGGTATCGGGGAGTGCAGCCCGCGTGAGATAGATGATCTTAATATCCTTAACGCAGCGCTGCTTGCCATGCGCAGGGCCTATGAGAATATGGATTTGGCCTGTCAACTGATGCTGGTGGATGGCAATAAGGTGCCGCCTGGTCTCACAGTGCTGGCGCAGGCTGTGGTCAAGGGGGACGCCCGGGTGCCAGAGATAGCTGCAGCCTCCATTTTAGCCAAGGTGACACGCGATCGGGAGCTGTATCAGCTTGACCGGCAATATCCGCAATACGGTTTTGCCCGCCATAAGGGTTATCCCACCGCGGCGCATTTGGCCGCCTTAGAACACTTGCCGTTGCTTGATTGCTACCGCAAAAGCTACGGTCCTGTCAGGGAAATACTGCAGCGGCGCGCTAAAGTGTGAGTGCGCACGCTGGAAATTAAGGCGCTACTGCGCTAAAGTAAAGCGCAGCTACGTGCGCCGTATAATTAGGAGAATTTGATGAATATCAATTACTTGGACTTTGAACAGCCGATCGCTGAACTGCTTGCGCATATTGAGGAGCTAAAGCGCATCAGCAGCACTGTAGGCAGCGATGTGGACATGTCAAAGGAATTGGCGCAGCTGGAGAAAAAGAATCTGGAGCTGACCAAGAAGATCTATTCCTCCTTAAGCTCCTGGCAGATCTCACAGCTCTCCCGTCACCCTATGCGTCCTTATACCCTGGATTACATCGCCCGCGTATTTACTGATTTTCAGGAATTGTCAGGTGATCGGGCCTTTGCCGACGATAAGGCCATCGTGGGTGGCCTGGCCCGTCTCAATGGCATGCCGGTCATGGTGATTGGCCATCAGAAAGGACGTGACGTGCGTGAACGCACTTTGCGTAATTTCGGCATGCCCCGCCCTGAAGGATATCGCAAGGCCATGCGCCTGATGCACATGGCTGAGCGTTTTGGCCTGCCCATCATCACCTTTATCGATACCCCGGGTGCCTATCCTGGTGTAGGGGCTGAGGAGCGCTCGCAGGCAGGTGCCATTGCCGAAAGCCTCAAGTGCATGGCTCAGCTCAAGACCCCGATTATCTGTACTGTGATTGGCGAAGGCGGCTCTGGCGGCGCTCTGGCCATCGGTGTCGGGGATCGGGTCAATATGTTGCAATACTCCACTTATTCCGTGATCTCCCCTGAAGGCTGTGCTTCCATTTTATGGAAGAGTGCCGACAAGGCTCCGCTGGCAGCTGAGGCCATGAATATCACAGCCGATAAGATCAAGTCTTTAAAGCTCATTGACGAGGTCATCAAGGAGCCGTTGGGTGGCGCCCACCGCGATTATGATGGTGCGGCTGAGGCCATCCGCCAGTGTCTGACTGAGGAACTTGCCATCCTGCGGGGTATGCCCTGCGATCGTCTGATTGAACAGCGATTTACCCGCCTGATGAGCTATGGCTACTGCTGACGCCAAGTCAGCGTCCTGGGCGCAGCAGCGCCTTGAGGCCTTAGCCCGGGAATGTATAGCAGCACTGTCTCCCCGGACCTTGTTGGTAGGGCTATCCGGGGGACCAGATTCTACCCTGTTGCTGGCCTTGTGCCGCAAGATAGTAAGCTTAGATCCCCGCTTTAGCGTCCGGGCGGTTCATTGTGTGCATGGTCTGGATGCAGACGATCCGATCTGGCTTGCCCATTGCCGCAAGCTGTGTGCACATCTTGAGGTGCCACTTACCATCAAAAAGCTCAATATCGTCTATAAAAACCGTGAATCTCCTGAGGATAGTTCCCGCCAGGAACGTTACCGGGCTCTGCTGGAGGAGCTGCACGGTGCATACCTGTGTCTTGGTCATCAGGCCGATGACAATGTGGAAAATCTGTTTCTGGCCTTAAAGCGCGGTTCAGGGCCACGTGGCCTTGCTGGGATGCGCTTTTTGACAGAGGATGCGCGCGGGGAGATCGTAAGGCCTTTGCTCAAGCTGTCACGCGCTGAGATTGAGCGCATGACTGCAGCCCTGGGATTGGCCACAGTCTTTGATATTTCCAATACCTATTTAAAGTTTGAGCGCAATTTCTTCAGGCTCAAGGTGCTGCCGCTGATTGAGACCCGCTTTCCCACCTTTAAAAAGGCAGTTGCGCGATCGCAGGAGCTATGTGCCCTGGAACATGATCTGGCGGGGCGCTTTGTCAGACCACTGTTTGAAGAGCGTTTCCGGGCCACAGATCTCAGCCTTAGTTTCAAGGGTCTTAATCTTGACGACGAGCCTTTGTGCCTGCTGCTACTGCGTTTTTTATGTCTGCAGCGCATGCCCATGCCCCCGGAGCTTGCGCGCCTGCGCCAGGCGCTTAACCTGATGCGGGGCTGCAATGGGGCGGCAGGCCTGATTGAGCTTGATGAGCATTACAGCCTGCGCCGCTTTACCACACGCCTGTATCTGGTATCAAAGTTCAGTCTGCCTCAATTAACCTTACAGCAACAGGAGCAGGGGATAGAGCTGTCTGTACCGTTAGCAGCTGACAACAAAGTCAGCCTGCGCCTTAACGATTTTAGTTATGAACTACGCCTGCTGAGCGAGCCGGCTATTGCGGGCGGTGCTGATCGCTCTGACAGCAGCAGGCAGCATGCCGCTGCGGTTGTCACTGCCACAGATACAGCTACAGACTCAGCCACAGCAGTAAAGCTGTGGGTGCCTGGCAGCGTCAGCGCATTGCGCCTTAAGTTCAATCCGAAAGGCTCAATACGCCTGCAGCCTGCAGGACGTGCGCACAGCCGTGAGCTTAAAAAGCTTTATCAGGAATATCAGATCCCAAGCTGGTTGCGCCGAGCCTTGCCCTTAATTGAAGATGCAAGCGGTAATGTCCTGGGTCTGGGGGCTGCCTTTGCCTGCAGCAAGGCAGCTAAAGCAGCAACTCAACCCTCACCTGCAGGCTATCGCTGTGTAAGTCTTGAGATCCGGGATCAGGATGGTAAGGAGCTGCGCTTTTTCAGACA
>CALXOT010000064.1 GCA_944390085.1 uncultured Succinivibrionaceae bacterium | reverse complement strand
AAACTGCGTACCTGTGCTTCGCTGACACTTTGAAACAGAGTGGTCAGGACTTTAGGGCTCAGCGGCTGCTGATAGGGAAGCTTAGTGTCAGTACTGTAGCGTTCATAATGCAGTGCAATACAGCCGTAGGCACAGTCAATACAATAAAAAGCAACAGACAGCAGCTTATCCCAGCAGTCAGGTCTGTTTAACCGCCGGTCGCTGAGCACGGGACTTAGATCTACATCCCGTGGTGCCTGCATATTCGCTCCCAACGTATCCTCTTACGGGACTGAGATCAGACAATTTGTGTTATAGCCTTGCAGCTCCTGGTCTTTTGCCTCTTCAGACGGTAGTAGTTGACTTCGAGGCCCGTTTACGTTCCTTTAAATCTTGCAAATCCCTGCCAATGGGATCATCCCGGGCGATCATTTCTATATCATCAGCAAGCTGCAGCGCAAACAGGATGCGCAAATAAGTGCCCATGGATACTGTCGGATCTCCCTTTTCCTCCTTTGCTGCCGTGATACGGGAACACTGAGCCCGTTCAGCAACAAGCTCCAGAGAGATATTTCTACGTAGGCGGGCCAAACGAATTTGCTCACCCACAGTCCTTAACTTTTCAGCCAATTTCCTCGGTAAAAGAATAGAACAAGTAGCCTTAGACATTTATGCAAAATAAAAAATACAAACTTACTGTTAATGTATATTTAATTTTTCATTTTCTGGTTTTGCAACTACGTACCGAGCTGTTCTGGAGAGATTGTTAGCATCTGTTCCCGGCACTTTGCAGCAAGCTGGATCAGGGCTTTTGATGCTGAGTAAAGTTTTATTTAATGCAAATATGCAAAGTAGTGATGCAGTTTTTTGGCAAAAGCAGCGATAGTGCTGCCGGAGGAAGTGACGAATAAAGCGGGAGATAAATATGCTGCAGCCTTCCTAAGCCAAAGCTTTCGGAAGGCTGCCTTGCAAACTGCGGGCTGAGCAAAGCCCTGGGGCTTGCGCTTTAGACCTTCTCGCGGATACGGGCGGCCTTACCGGTACGCTCACGCAGGTAGTAGAGCTTGGCACGGCGCACGTCACCACGGCGGGTAACCTTGATGGAGGCGATTAAGGGTGAGTGGGTCTGGAACACACGCTCCACGCCCTCACCGGAAGACATCTTACGCACGGTGAAGGAAGAATTGAGGCCACGGTTACGCTTTGCGATTACGTTGCCCTCAAAAGCCTGCAGACGGCTCTTGTCACCTTCAACTACGCGCACCTCAACGCGGACGGTATCGCCCGGGTTAAAGTCAGGAATATCGGTGCGAAGCTGCTCTTTCTCCAGAGCGTCAATAATAGGATGGCTGGCCATAGTAAGTTACCTACCCTTTTAAAATAACAGTTAAAAACCTTAAACTTGAGCCTTTTCCGCGAGGTACTCTGCAAGCAGGGCTTCCTCTTCAGAGCTCAGCTGACGGGAGTGCAGCAAATCTGGCCTTTTTTCATAAGTACGGCCTAAAGACTGCTTGAGCCTCCAGCGTCTTACCTTCGCGTGATCACCGCTTAGGAGAATGTCCGGCACCTTCATGCCGTTGATCTCCTCGGGGCGGGTGTACTGCGGATAATGCAGCAAACCTTCCGCGAAAGTATCTTCCATTGCATTGCGGATGTCACCGAGCACGCCCGGAACCATCCGTGATACCGCATCGATAACGCACATTGCGGGGAGTTCGCCGCCCGACAACACGTAGTCACCGATCGAAACCTCCAGATCGACTTCTTTCTGAAGGATACGTTCATCTATACCCTCGTAGCGTCCCGCCACCAGGATAACCGAACCCCATGCATGGATACTCGTGACCAGTGAGTGGTTGAGAGGCACGCCTTGCGGCGACATGCACACTACTTTCGTACCCGCAGGTGCCTCAGCGCGCGCTGCGCTGATAGCGTCGTATAAGGGCTGCACTTTCATCAGCATGCCAGGACCACCGCCGTAAGGCCGGTCATCCACAGTCTTATACTTATCGAGCGTGAAATCACGCGGATTCCAGCAGCGCACCTCTATCAGGCCGCGCTCTACTGCCCGCCGCGTCACTCCCTGCCCGGTTACCGCTCTGAACATCTCCGGGAAGAGCGTAATGACACCGAAAAACATTTCAGTAGTCTTCGCCCCACTCTACCCTGATTATGCGTGCATCGAGATCAAGTGCACTCACAATCGGGCCCATAACAAAAGGAATCAGCCGCTCTTTCGGGCCGTCCTTCTTCAGGTCAGAGGGAGACACCACCATAATGGGGGAGGCTCCGTGATCCACAATCCTTGACACAATGCCAAGGTCAACCCCGTTAAGGCCTATCACCTGACAGCCTTCCAGGTCTGTCAGATAAAATTCGCCTGCCGGGGCAGGGGGCAAGCTTGAACGCTTGATCCCTATATCCATACCCGTGTAGAGCAGTGCCTGCTCGCGGGTATCAACCCCATCTAACTTAGCAATAAAACCTTGCTGATGGGGCTGCCAAGACGTAACCTGAACCTCACGCCAATCTTCTCCACGCCGGCGAATGAACCATGGCGAGTAGTCAAAAAGGTTGTCAGGACGCTCGGTAAAGGACTGTACTTTAATATAGCCCTTAATGCCAAAGACAGACCCTAGTCTGCCCATGGGGCGTGGTACATCACCTGCCATGCAGATGATTAGGCTTGAGCAGCCTCAGCCTCGGAACCTGCAGCCTCGGCAGCAGCGGCGGCCTCTGCGGCAGCCTTAGCCTGAGCCTTGGCAGCAGCACGGGCAGCGCGCTGTTCTTCGCGCAGCTTAGCTACAGCCTCAGGTCCCATCTCATTTTCCTTGATTAAGCGCTGAACGCGATCAGAAGGCTTGGCACCAACGCCAATCCAGTACTGCACACGCTCTGCATTAAGACGCAGACGCTCTTCCTTGCCAGTGGCAATCGGGTTGAAGAAACCTAACTGCTCAATGAAACGGCCGGTGGCGGCAAAACGGGAGTCTGCCACTACCACATGATAGAAAGGACGCTTCTTGGCGCCCAAACGACGTAAACGAATGACTACCATTTCGTATTTACCTATAAAAGTAATAAAACAGATCCCTTAAGGGATCTGATAGTGTTGAAATACAGTTGTGCGATTATACAAGAATTTTTTGAAAAATCCAGAGCGCGGCGGCAAAAATTGTGCCGTCGCGACCGTGGTCTGAAAAGCTTAAATCCGCACAAAAAGCGAGGCTGACCAAGCCTCTCTCAGCAGGGTCTCAGCTATGTCTCTGCTAAGCTCGCTGCAGCTAGCGGCGTTTTTTCCCGGGCTTGCCGCCCCGCTGGGGCAGTGCCCCCATGCCCCCCAGGCCGCCCATCCCCGGCATTCCCATGCCCGGCAAGGATCCTGGCATACCGCCCATGCGCCCGAACATCCCGCGCACCGCTCCTGTCATCTTGCGCATGCCGCCTGACTTGAATTTCTTCATCATGTGGCGCATGGTTTCAAATTGCTTTAAGAGCTGATTTACCTCAAACACCTGTACCCCGGCGCCATCGGCAATGCGTTTTTTGCGCGAGCCCTTGATCAGGGCAGGATGGGCGCGTTCCTTGGGGGTCATTGAGTTGATGATGGCCACGATATGGGCAAGCTTCTTGTCACCCATGGCCTCATCAAACTGAGAGCCAAGCTGCGAGGCGCCCGGCATCATCTTCAGGAGGCCTGACATGCCGCCAAGCTTCTTCATCTCCTGCAGCTGTTCCCGGAAATCATTAAAGTCAAAGCCTTCACCGCTTTGCAGCTTTTGGGTAAAGCGGGCACTCTTTTCCTGATCGATATTCTGCTCCAGGGTCTCAATTAAAGAGAGCAGATCGCCCATGTCCAGGATGCGTGAGGCAATACGTTCCGGGTAAAAAGGCTCAAGGGCCTTGATTTTTTCGCCAAGACCTATGAATTTTATAGGCTTGCCGGTAACTTCACGGACCGAGAGCGCCGCACCACCCCTGGCATCGCCATCGGCCTTAGTCAGGATCACACCGGTAAGATCCAAAGCTTCGGCAAAGGCCCTGGCGGTATTGGCAGCATCCTGGCCGGTCATGGCATCAACCACGAAGAAGGTTTCAACCGGCTTTAACAGCGCGTGCAGATCCTTGACCTCATTCATCATCAGCTCATCTACCGCAAGTCTGCCTGCCGTATCGACGATCAGCACGTCAAAGGCATAGCGTTTGGCATGATCAAGCGCAGCCCTGGCTATATCCAGCGGCTTTTGATCAGCTGAGGAGGGGAAAACCTCGGTTTCAGTCTCACGCCCCAAGGTGGCCAGCTGTTCGATAGCTGCCGGGCGGTAGGTGTCAGCTGACACCATCAGTACCTTCTTTTTCAGGCGTTCCTTTAAATAAAGGGCAAGCTTGGCAGCTGAGGTGGTTTTACCGGCACCCTGCAGACCAGCAAGCAGGATCACCGCTGGCGGCTGGCAGGCTAAATTAATTTCCGAGACGGTGCCGCCCATGGTGGCAACCAACTCGTTATAGACAATTTTGATGAACTCCTGGCCGGGGCTTAACTGCAGGCTTACCTGCTGGCCTAAGGCGCTGTCCCTGACGCGTGCAGTAAAGTTTTTGACGACCGGCAGCGCGACATCAGCCTCCAGCAGTGCGGTCCTGACCTCACGCAGGGTGTCCTTGATGTTGTCTTCAGTAATGCGGCCCTGGCCGCTGATATTCTTTAAAGTGCGGTTAAGACGTTCTGTCAGATTATCAAACATGGCACATCCACTAAAAATGCAATTTTCAGTGGATTATACCTGAATTTGACTAAGCTCAGTTGCTGAAGGCCAGGGCAAAGGTGCGCGCCCGTGCCACTGCGTTGGGCGGCATGCGTTTTTCCAGTTCATGCTGCAGGTAATTGCTCTTTTCCTGCAGATACTCGTCATTAAAATGAGTGGTATAGAGCCAGCCATAGGCTTCTTCATACTGCTGCGGCCCGCCATAGCCCCGCACCAGCATATCAGCCCAATTCAGCCTGCCCATGGCTGATCCCAGCTGGGCGGCGGTACGCATATAGGCCATGGCCAGCGCCTTGTTCTCATGCACGATATAGCCAGTCTCATAAAAACGTGACAGGCGCATCAAAGCCGGGGCATAAGCATGACGCATCGCACTTTGCAGATAGTCAAGCCCGACATTCACATCCTTTTTTACACACACTCCATGCAGCAGCATTTCGCCCCACACGAACTCGAAGGGAGGGATATGCAGCTTGCGCGCCCGCGCTTCAATATCCGGGGTAAACTGACACTGATCCCGTTCCTGTATGATCTTAAGGTGCTGATTCTCCTCCACCATGGCATTTAACTGTACCGCGTTATAGGTAGAGATGGTGGCAGTATCACGCTGATAGTGCTGCAAATTCTGCTCCAGCGCCGAACCAATGGCTCGCGCCCTGGCATCGGTTATCGGATCATAACGCGAAGGAGCCGCTGCCTGCGTACTGCAGCAGCAGATCATGATGGCAAGTGCAATGGCACTTAAAGCACGCGATCGCATTTTACTGACCTCTAAAAACCGGAAAATCCAGCCACAATAACAATAATACCTTCATTCAGGCTGCAGGTGACGGCAGCTTAAGGTACCTGCCGCACCCTCAGTTTGATTAACGGCTGAACCATTAAAATCTTGAGCAGATCTTAAGGACAAAAAACTAAAGCAGGCCTCCCCTTGCACCTTCCTTAGCTTTTACATTCCTAAAGCTTTTCTCAACTTTACTTAACTTTATCTTAGCTTTGCGTAGTTTTTTTAACTGAAAGCCATTAAGGCATGCGGCACCTTGAAGGTAGAGGCCGGGCTGTGGCGTCTGCTCGCCTTTTCCACAGAACTTACCCACAGTTCTGCCCTTTCCTGCAGTCCTTTGCCATCTGTAGTTGCTGCCCCGTTCAGGTAAACCACAGCCATAGCCCCATTAAGGCCATCGGCAAACAAATCAGTAAGCCCTGCCTTAACTCGAGGCTGCAAAGTCCTCAATTCTATCCCGGCTGTAACTACAGCGTCCTGCTCTGCCGCCCCAGCCGCTGCAGCTGCAACCATTGTCGGGCCCAGGCAGACTGCAGCCAGCCCCATGTAAAAAATCACTTTGCAGCGCTGCCAAAATCCAAAGTTTCCGGATATCTGCAAAACCACAATCCTCCTTGCTTCCAGCACCAGCTAAACGCAAGCCTTAACCCTAAGGCTCAGGATCTGAACATAGGCCAGATCAGGAGGCGGCCTGCTGTCACTGCTGCCATGCCCGCTCCCCCTACAGATGACCACCTGAGCTGCGGCTAAGTAATTTTGCCAAAGCTTAAGGCATCAAGCCCAAAACAGTGACAGCACTGCACTTTACGGGCACTAAGGGCTTAACCAAAACGGGGATTTTACCTCCCCATGAACGCGGCAGGCCGGGACTTGCCCGGCCTGCAAAGGCAGCTAAACTGCCTTAAAAGCTTTAGTCAAAACAAGCTATTACTTGTTTTCCTGCAGCCACTTCTGAGCGAAATCAACGCCCTTCTTGATGTTGCCCTCAAGCACCGGCTTGAGCTCTTCGAGGCACTTCTTCTCGTAATCAGAGAGGCAGCCAATCTCGCAGGTCTTCTCCCAGCCGTTCTTGCCGAACACCAGGCGCTGGGCAAAGAACTGGGTGTAACCGGAGTTGCCCTCGGTGTAGCCGTATTCAGAGACACCCGGCTCGCCCATCAGGCCACGGGCTACCTTTAAGGCAAAGCGGGCACCGGCGCAAGCCATGGACAGGGTGGCAGAACCAGCACCAGCCTTGGCCTCGACCACTTCAGTACCGGCGTTCTGGATGCGCTTGGTCAGCTCATCGATGCGCTCGGCAGAAATCTTCTCAGCACCAACTACCTGAGAGAGCAGCGGTAAAATGGTGTTGCCGCTGTGACCACCGATCACCGGTACGAACATGGCAGACTTGCCAAGACCCAGCTCTTCACCAAGGAAGGTCTCAGAGCGCAGCACGTCCAGCACGGTCACACCGAACAGGCGGTGCGGATCATAAACGCCTTCGGCCTTGAGCACTTCAGCTGCCAGCGGCACAGTGGAGTTTACCGGGTTGGTGATGATGCAGATGCAGGCCTTCGGGCAGACCTTGGCGCAGTTCTTGACTAAGTTGGCCACGATGCCGGCATTGATGTTGAACAGATCGTCGCGGGTCATGCCAGGCTTTCTGGCCACGCCAGCCGGGATCACCACTACGTCAGCACCGTCCAGAGCCTTGGGCAGATCGTCGCCGGTATAGCCGTCAACGCACACGTCAGTCGGCACATGGCTTAAGTCCTTAGCCACGCCCGGGGTAAACGGAGCGACGTCGAACAGGCTTAACTTGGAGCCGGCCGGCAGATTGTTCTTTAACAGTAAGGATAAGGGCTGACCAATGCCGCCTGCGGCGCCTAAAACGGTAACTTTCATGTTTTTATACTCCTCAAAGAAGTTTTGGTTTCTATTAATCAAGCACTATTGCTCGTTTAACTAATGCCGCGTAATTCCCCTTGCGTGAGCCTGGGGATGAAAGCGGCTGGTGTCGCACATTTTGATCATGTACAATACTCTCTAAGAATTCAGGAACGGGCTTTTTTGCTCCGACCTGATGG
>CALXOT010000063.1 GCA_944390085.1 uncultured Succinivibrionaceae bacterium | reverse complement strand
GTCAGCAAGTGCCTTTACTCAGATTAACCGGCTACAGGATCTGGAGCAGTACCGGGGACAAAAGGTATTGCTGGATTTCACAGCCAGCTGGTGCAGCAACTGCAAAATAATGGAACAAGGGCTGTTTGCAAGTGCAGAGTTTAAACAAATTACCCAGGACTATACCCTACTGCAATTTGATATCAGTGACACCACAGCAGCTCCGGTCAAGGAGATGATTGAAAAATTCAGGCTCTTTGGGGTTCCTTATCTGGTGGTATTAGATGAAAACGGACAGCTACAGGCGCAGGCGGCCGGGCTGCAGGGTCCTGAAGATATAAAAAGACTGCTGGGAGACTAACTGCCGGGATAATAACTGCTGAGGCTAAGAGGCTGCACTTACCTTATTGCAGCCTCTGCTACTGCAACTGCCTACTGCAAAGATCTGTTTTACTTTTACAGTGAAACCCGAGCTTTGCCCTGGGCTGTAGGACGGCAGCTGCCTGCCACTTTCAGTGTGAAATTAAGCTGTGCCCTGCTCTACAGGCAACTGCCAGGACTTTCCCTGACAGCACCCCTTATCTACAGCTTACGGCTGAGATCACTCAATCACTACTTCAGGCTGCGCCTTGATTAAATCATCAAGATCCTTTAACTGCTTTAAGAAAGGTTGCAACAGCTTTAAGGGCAGGGCACTCGGACCATCGCACAGTGCCTTATCCGGATCCGGATGGGTCTCCAGGAAGATACCTGCTATCTTTAAGGCCACCCCGGCCTTAGCCAGATCCAGCACCTGTGAGCGTCTACCACCAGAGGCCTTGGCATCAGGAGCACGGCATTGCAGGGAATGAGTGACATCAAAGATAATCGGGGCATTGCCACTTACTTTCTTCATTACCCCAAAGCCCAGCATGTCCACCACCAGATTATCATAGCCAAACTGAGAGCCACGTTCGCACAACATGATCTGCTCATCCCCGGACTCACGGAATTTCTCCAAAATATTACCCACCTGTCCCGGGGACATGAACTGCGGTTTCTTGACATTGATGGGTTTACCGGTAAGACCCATGGCGTGCACCAGATCAGTCTGACGAGCTAAAAATGCCGGCAACTGCAGCACATCCACATGCGGAGCCACCAGATCGCATTGATAGGGCTCATGCACATCGGTAATAATGCTGACCCCATACTCCTGCTTTAAGGCATCGAAGATCTCCATGCCCTTCTCAAGACCAGGTCCCCGGTAAGAATAAAGAGAGGAACGGTTGGCCTTATCAAAGCTAGCCTTAAAAATATAGGGCAAATGCAGTTGTGAGCATACTTCCATGAAGCTCTCACAGGTCTGCCGCGCCAAAGCCAAATCCTCAAGCACATTCAGGCCGCCTATCACGGTCAAAGGACGGTCGTTTGCAATCTTAATCCCGTTTACATCCACGCACTGCATAACAGCTCCTTATTTATCTTTTTATTTAGGTTCAAAGCGCCCCTGGGTTACACGCACCCAGCCCGCATAATCTTTAATTCCTACAATATCAGTAAAACCTGCAGATTGCATCATCAGGGCGGTCTTTTGATGCTGTTCATTGCCATGCTCAAGCAGCAGGTGACCGCCTGGATTTAAATGTGGAGGAGCCTCATTAATAATCTGGCGTAAACAGGCATAACCGTCTTCCTTAGCCACCAGTGCTCCTTGCGGTTCATAGTTAAGCCCATTCAGGCACAGATGGGGATCTCCCGGGGCAATATAGGGCGGATTGGAGACGATTAGATCAAAACGCCTGCCTGCAAGCGGCTCAAACCAGGATCCCTGCATAAACTCAACTTCAAGCTGATTATGTGCAGCGTTTTCCCGAGCCACCTCAAGCGCCTTCCCTGACAGATCAACTGCCACCGCCACGGCCTGGGGGCATTCCTTTTTTAAGGCAAGGATGATAGCGCCGCTGCCGGTACCTAAATCCAGTACCGAGGCAAACTGATGAGCAAGGGCTGCTTCCACCAAAACCTCGGTATCTGGCCTTGGGATCAGTACCGCAGGATTTACCTTAAGATCAATGGTCCAGAACTCACGATGCCCCAACAGGTAGGCAGCAGGTTCCCCATTAGCTCTTCTTTCTATCAAAGCGCGGTAAGCTGCTATTTGCTCTGCTAACAGCAAATCCTGATCATGGGTAATCAGCTGCGTGGCGCTAAATCCGGTTACTTTGCGCAAAAGCAAAGCGGCATCGAGCCTAGCGCTTTCGATGCCGCTTTGCCGGAGGGCCTTGATGCCCTCCTGTAACAGTGAAGCAAGGCTACGATTACAGTCCGCCAAGACGCGCCATCTCCGCTAACTGCTCGGCCTGATATTCCTCGATCACCGGCTTTAGGATCAGATCCAAATCTCCCTCCATCACCTCAGACAAACGGTACAGCGTCAGGTTGATGCGGTGATCGGTGACACGGCTTTGCGGGAAATTGTAAGTCCTGATGCGATCGGAGCGATCGCCTGAGCTTAAGATACTGTGGCGCACCTCGGCAGCCTCGGCGTTGCGCTTGTCCTCCTCCATCTGTGCCAAACGCGAAAGCAGCACTTCCATGGCACGCTCACGGTTGCGATGCTGCGAACGTTCATCCTGACACTCAACCACGATGCCGGTAGGCAAGTGGGTAATACGGATGGCTGAATCGGTCTTGTTAATGTGCTGGCCACCCGCTCCGGAGGCGCGGAAGGTATCGATGCGCAGATCAGCCGGATTGACTTCAGGTGCCTTTGAAGGCGGAATTTCCGGCAGTACCATCACGGTGCAGGCTGAAGTGTGGACACGTCCCTGGGTTTCAGTGACCGGCACGCGTTGCACCCGGTGCCCGCCTGATTCAAACTTCATGTAGCCATAGGCTCCTTCACCGGAGAGCTTGGCGATAACTTCCTTATAACCGCCAACCTCACCTTCACTGCAGGACACCATTTCAAGCTGCCAGCCCTTGGACTCGCAGTATTTGGTATACATGCGGTAAAGCTCGCCTGCAAATAAGCTGGCTTCATCGCCACCGGTACCGGCCCTGATCTCAAGGAAGCAGTTACAGTCATCCCTGTCATCATGCGGCAGCAGCATCAGTTGCAGCTCATGTTCAAGGGCTGTTAGCTTTTCCTCGGCCGGGGCTAATTCTTCTTCAGCCATGGCCTTTAAATCAGGATCGTCACCTTCCAGCATCTCCTTCATTTCTGCGATATCTGAAGAGGTAGTGTTGTAATCCTTAAAGGCAGTCACTAATTGCTGCAGCCTGGAATACTCACGGTTTAACTCACGGAATTTTTCCTGATCTGCTATCACCTCAGGCTGGCTTAAAAGCTGCTCCACTTCCTGATGGCGCTCTGACAGCGCTTCAAGCTTACGTAAAATTGATTCCTGCATAAATCCCTACTGTTTTCTGCTGCGATTTGTCTGTATGAATAATCTGAATCTGTTGTGCCGTGCAATACTATTGCTGTTTTAGTTTGCTAAAAGTATTAGTTTGCTTTACTTTAATTTGCTTAACTTAATTAACTTAATTGTAGTTTACGTACAGCCTGTAATCTCCAAACCTGCTGTACCTGCCTGAAATGGCTGTCGGCAAGCCTTTTCTGCCACACTACATCAAAATCTGAATCAAACGCGTATTTTAACAAAGGAAGGCCTTGTGCAGCTAGAGTTTATCAAGAAATGAAGGATCCAAGCGGGCAAGCCCTTCTTTTAAGGCTACAGCCAAATCATACATGACAGGAGTTTCCTGCGGTGTCTTTTCAAGCTTCACACACAGCTCACGGTAAAAAATCTGTTGTTTTGCATTAAGCTGTAGCTGAGAGCGCCGTCCTGCCCAATAGTAGGCATGCACACAGATAAGCAGCAAGAAAATAACTGCTGCGGCGCACAAGGGCCAGTTTACAGTCTGTGTATACAAGAATGAGACCCCCTTAAGCCCGCCTCCCCACACAAAATTCCATAGCAACAGGAACACGATAAATGGCGGGATCAGGCGCTTGCCCCAGCGCATGTAGTATTTCACCCGCCCCTCAGGGAAAACCGCCCCGATCACCGGATGCTCTGGCCACAGTTCTAAATAGCGGCTGCCCTGCAGCACTGTCTTAATCAGCATCGCTAAAACAATATCCTTCTTTGCCTGAAACTTATGCCGCGATCATAGCAGCAATGAGAATGCTCCCACTTTTTTGCAGATGACTAATTTGCGTCTAATTTGCGTATTTTATGCATACACAGCGTCGTCCCGTTACACCAATCCAGCTGTCAGCCCCGAAGGAAACTGCCAGCGATCTTGCTGAAAAGAAAAATTCTGGCTTGCCCTGACTATTTTTATCACCAAACCTATCACCAATCCACATATAGACGCAGGCAAGCTCCTCAGCTGACATCTGCTCACCTAGCCACAACCTCCGTTCTGCCTGCAGATACCGCGCTTTACTGTCAGCTTGCACGGTGCCCCTTAGAAAACCAGATGCCAAAAATGTGAGAAGCATTACCTCGGGCCTTGTTTTCACGCCCTGTCCGCGCAACGGCAAGTGCTATAATCTTAGCGGTGAATTTATTGTTCCTGCGTGTTTTGCCAGAGCAGAATCTATAACTGCCGGCATGCGCAGAATATAGCTGCAAAATTGGAGTATTGCTGTGACTCGTAACGTTATTCTTGTACCGGCCGGTAAATCAGAGGGGCTGTTCGTAGCCAGCCTCGGCATGGTGAAGTCCTTATGCGAAAATGGTCTTAAGGCCGTGCTGTTCCGTCCGCTTGACTGCTGCAAAAACGCCTGCGGTGCTGACTCTTTATCCGTCAGCATGCGTCAAGCTGCCAAGCTAATGGCTGAGGATAATAGATCTGAACTGCTCGAAACCATCGTTGCAAATTACAACCAGCTGCTGGCCAAGACTGAAGCTGAGGTCGTGGTGATTGAAGGTGCCGTAGCTGACAAGTTTGATCAGGACAGCCTCAATGCCGAAATCTGCCACGCCTTTGATGCCCAGATTTTAGTGGTAGATCAGGGAAGCTGCCACAAGGCTGCTGCCGCCCGCGCCATCACCTTAAAGGCTTTTGGCAACGCTGGTAAAAACCGCGTGTTAGGCGACATCATCCTGAACGCTGATGCTCCTAAGGATGCTCATGGCCACAAGCAGTTAATGCTGGCAGGTGGCGCCGTATCCTGCTGCAAGGAAGGCGGTTGCTGCTGCCACAAGCACGCTGAAGAAAGCGCCATTGAACGCGTGGCCGCCAAGATCCCGTTTAATGCCGAACTCTACAGTCCGCGCGCCTGCGATGTGGCTGCTTTCTTAAAGAGCGAGGTGGCAGCCGGTGACGCTAACCGCCGTCTGTCTGCCGTCTGCTTTGATGCTGCTCAGGCCTGCGAAAAGTGTCTGCTTATCACTGCTACTGTCCCGGCCTCTACTAAGGCAGGCTGCGTGGTATTAGCAGCCGGTGCCAAGGGTGCGGTGGATGGTGCTGCCGTAATTGAAAGCGACCTGTCCGTCTGGCAGATTGCTGAAGCTTTGGCCACCATGCCTGCCCGCCTGCCGGCTACCGATACTGAGCGTGCTGAAAAGGCTGCTGCCTTTGCAGCCCCGTATTTCTGCAGCTGCCTGTCTGAGGCCTTAAAGGGCGATGAGGACCGTGTGCCCTTAATGAGCCCGGCAGCCTTCCGTTACAAGCTTACCGAGCTTGCCCGCGCCGCCCACAAGCGTATTGCCTTGCCTGAAGGTGACGAGCCACGTACCGTCTGCGCTGCAGCTGCCGTAGCCCGCCAGGGAATCGCTACCCCGGTGCTGTTTGGCAAGAAGGACGCCATCTTAGCCGTTGCCGCAGAAAAAGGTGTAACCTTAGGGGACGGCGTGGAGTTCATTGATCCCGAAGAAGTGCGTGAAAATTATGTTGCCCGCTTAGTCGAGCTGCGTAAGAAGAAGGGGCTTACCGAAGAGCAGGCCCGTGAACAGTTAAAGGACAATGTGGTTCTGGCCACTATGATGTTGGAGCGCAATGAGGTTGACGGCCTGGTCTCTGGTGCTGTACACACCACTGCCAACACCATCCGCCCGCCGCTGCAGATCATCAAGACCGCCCCGGGTGCTTCCCTGGTGTCCTCCGTGTTCTTCATGCTGATGCCGGAACAGGTCTATGTCTTTGGTGATTGCGCCATCAATCCTAACCCCAATCCGCAGGAATTAGCTGAAATAGCCATTCAGTCTGCCGATACTGCCAAGACCTTTGGTATTGATCCGCGCGTGGCCTTTGTCACCTACTCTACCGGTACCTCAGGCAAGGGTCCTGATATCGATATGGTGGTCGAGGCGGTTAAGACTGCCAAGGAAAAGCGTCCTGATCTGAACATCGACGGTCCGCTGCAGTACGATGCTTCCGTAATGCCTGATGTGGCTGCCCAGAAGGCTCCCAATTCTCCGGTTGCTGGTAAGGCCACCGTGTTTATTTTCCCGAGCCTGGCTACCGGCAACACCGTGTACAAGGCCGTACAGCGCTCTGCCAACCTGGTCTCCATCGGACCGATGCTGCAGGGCATGCGCAAGCCGGTAAACGATCTGTCCCGCGGTGCTCTGGTCGATGATATTATCTATACCATTGCCATTACTGCCATTCAGGCCACCCAGGCTTAGTAAGTCCGGAAACACGTTAAGCTAATAAAATACAGGGAGGGCAGCGCAGGCTGCCCTTTTTCTTTATGCGCACCTATATCATTGCCGGAGCTTCCGGCCTTATTGGCACTGCCATCATCCAAGAACTATTAAGCCCAGAACGCCGGGAGCAAAAAATCGGAGGCATGTTTCAAATCATCGCCCTGTCACGCAGCGAAGAGCGCTGTCAGGAGATCCTGCAGCATTTTAGAAATGCACCGCAACTGCGTGCCCTCACTTACGGACAGATCATTAAAGATCCTAAGCAGCTGCCTTTGTCTGGCAGCATCTTCATCAATTTGGCCGGCGAAAACATCGGACTTAAACGCCTTAATGCAATACGCATGACTGAAATCATCGGCTCGCGCCTGCAGGTACAAAACTTCTTTAAAAAGATTTGCCACCGCCTCTCGCGCAAGCCTGAGCTCTTTATACAGGCCTCAGCCTTATCTGCCCTTGCCGATAATGATGTGGAATTATCAGATGATGCGCCCCGAGGAGGGAATCTAATTTCCAGGGGCCTGGCCCTGCTTGAAGAGGCCACACAGGATCTTGACTGCAAAACCCTGTGCCTGCGCCTGCCGCTGATCCTAAGTCCTGAGGCACCCTTCTGCCAGAAATTACATGGCATGCCTGCACTGGGACTTCTTGACGGCAACAATTATCTGCCGGCAGCAGCGCTGTCTGACTGCGCCCGCGCCTTTATCTTTGCCGCCGAACACAGCCTTAGCGGAACGCTCAATTTCAATGCTCCGCATTATCTGACCGCAAAAGAACTCCTGAAAGCACTTGGCAACCATCACCTACCGACACTGCCTGTGCTGCGCTGCATGCTAAATTTTGCAGCCCTGTTTGACCGCAGGATCCTGCTATTACTGGAGAACAAAAAAATATTAAGCTGCAAGCTGCTTGAAGCTGGTTTTAAGTTTCACTATGACAATCCGCTCCATTGCCTGTCCCGGAAGTAAATGCTCAGCCCCAAAAAACTGCAGAAAAAACTCTTACACTTTATGTAATGCTGCCTGGGCACAGCGCACCACCCTGTGCTCACTGCCAGAGAACACCAGCGCCACCTGCCACAAATATTTTTTCCGGCGCAGTGTATCCGCATAGGCATGACTTAAAAGCTGATCTTTTCCCTGCTGCAATAATGCATCATATGCGCTGTCAGTATTAGCACGGGCATATTTGTATTCCAGCACCACCGTAGTATCGTTACAGTTAATCACGGCATCTGCCCGTCCGGATGCCTGATGCGCATTACAAATCACATCTATGCCATTGAGCAGCAGGAAAAGCTGCACACTAAAGGACACCGCAGCCTCACTCTTAAGCGGGCTGTGCTCATACTCAATAGTCTCAAACAGCCTATTTAGCAGTGACATGAGCTGATGTCCATCATGTGCAGTCAGCGTATTTATGATCTCTGCCCGTTGCGGCAGCACCGCAGAACAAGCTGCATTTTTCAAAGCTGCACTCCCGTCACACCAAAGTCTTGCGGCAGCCTGCCTTACCTCCAGGTTAGGCAACTGCAGCTGCACTTCCGGCAGTTGTATGCCATCACTAAAATACCCCCGGCTCAGGGTTAAATAACCACACTGATACAACAATACCTGCGGTCTCATGTCCTCCAGTGAAGACGGGCTAAGGAAATCATTGAGACTTACAGTTTGCTCTGCAGAAATATTCTGCAGCAAGGCAGACAGATCCAGATTATGCAAAGATTTTCGCAGTATTGACGGTATCCCGGCCGCATCAAACCAGTAATTCTTAAACCCCGAGGCTGAATCTTCCAAAAACTTTAATACCGACCAGGGTGAAAAAACCCGGTAATTGCCGCTTTCAGCAAAACAATAACCGTCGTACCACTGTTCCATCTCGTCAAGCAGGCGCTCAATCAAGGGATCTGACACTTCCGGTTCAGGGCAGTTATAAATACAAGCCGCCTTATAGATAAGGTGTTCCCTGAAGTATTGCCTGATCTCGCTGCGGGTATAACCGCAGATCCCGGCAAAGTTTTCAGACTGCGAAATATCACTTACCGTATTGCCCTGGGTCAGCAGATAGGCGTCTTTATAACGGGTAATGCCTGTAATAAACACACAGCGGAAACGATCAGCATTGCGCTTTACTACATTATAAAAGCTGCGCAATATTTCTACGCTATAGGCAAAATCTTCCGCAGGTGCATCCAAAAACTTCACCACAGGAGCATCATATTCATCCACCAGCAGTACGACTGAATTACTGGCACAAGACTGCAGCAGAAAGTTCAGGCGCTTTGAAATACTATCTTTATTTCTGGGAATAGTTACTCCAAAGGCTTGCGCGTAATCATCAATCTGCGCGCTGAAATTATCTGCAAAAGTCTCCACGCTGCGGCAGTCTTCAATTAATTCTGAAAAATCAAGCTTGATAATCCGGTAACTGCCCTCATCGTGCCACAGTTTTTCAATGGCCAGATCTTTAAAACATGACTCTTCACCATCATGCGGTTTTACCCCATGCTCAAATAATTCTGCCAATGCGGAAACCAGGGTACTTTTGCCAAAACGACGTGGACGGGAGAGAAAACGGGGAATATTATTGACCGTAAGTGCATACAGCTGCGCCGTCTTATCCACGTAAATTTGCCCGTTGCGCCTGATTCCGGCAAAAGAGGAACTTGTCGGCAGCAGTTGCTGCAACTCAAAAAATCTCATTTGCGATCTCATGGGCAAACTCATACCACCTGTCTGCATCCTTACACTGGAAGTTTACCTGTTGGCCAATACGCCTACAGCACAAAAGTTGTTACGGCTGTGTTCAGTCTATCACAGGGGCACAAAATAAGGGGAAACTAGAGAGCTGGTAATGATAGGAATAAGGAAAAGCCTGCTTGCAGCTCTTGCTGCCACTAGCTCCGCCGCCTGCTGGCGGCGGAGAACGATCTGCAAAAGTCAGATCATAAAACAGGATTAATGCTGATCACCTGCCTGACCATAATAGGCGTGGGCACCGTGCTTTCTTAAATAGTGCTTATCCAAAAGACTCTGCTGCATCGGCTCGATCTTGCCACCACGCAGCATGGCGCTGTGGAAGGCCATGAAAGCCACTTCCTCCAGCACAACTGCATTATATACAGCATTAGCAGGTGAGGTACCCCAGGTGAAAGGACCGTGGGAATGCACGATCACTGCCGGCACATCCTTCATCTTGACGCCACGTTCACGGAAGGTTTCCACGATCACCTTGCCGGTCTCAGCCTCATACTCACCCTCAATCTCGGCATCAGTCATCTTGCGGGTGCAGGGCACGGCACCGTAGAAGTAGTCAGCACCGGTAGTGCCCAAAGCCGGGATATCCATGCCAGCCTGAGCCCAGGATGCGGCATAACGCGAATGGGTATGAACGATGCCCATGATATCCTCACAGGCACGGTAGAGCTCCAGATGGGTGGCAGTATCAGTAGAAGGATTCAGGGCTCCCTCCACCTTTTCACCGGTCTTTAAGTCGATCACCACCATGTCAGCTGCAGTCATGGTCTCGTAATCAACCCCAGAGGGCTTGATCACCACCAGCCCGGCATCACGGTCAATACCGGAGACATTACCCCAGGTATAGGTAACCAGGCCGCGCTGCGGCAGTTCCAGATTGGCCTTAAAGACCTCATTTTTCAAATCTTCTAACATTTTTTCTTCCTTGTCGGCGGTGCCGCTCTACTTAGTGATGGTGTATTTTACGTAGGGAACCTCGATCTGACGATTGTTGATCGGCAGATTTACCAGATCTTCAGTGATCTCAGTGCCTTCACAATAAGCCTTGGCAATCTTGACACAGATCTCGGCAATAGAGCGCCGGTCATTGAACACTGTGCCAATCATCTGATTACGGCTTACCGCTTCTACAGCCATAGGCAGGGCATCAATACCGATAAGCGGGATGAAATTACCGCTGCCATTATTGTAACCGTGCGCCTGCAGCTCATTGAGCACACCCAGAGCCATAGCATCATTATTACAGATAATGGCCTCAATCTCAGAGAGTTTATGGGTAAAAAGAAGCTCGCGCATCATATTGACAGCCTTACTGTAAGACCAGTCGGCATTACCAGTATAAAGAGGCTCACCTGCTATACCTGAATTCATCATGGTGCGAATAAAGGAGGAGGTACGCTGCTGTGTATCCTGATGGGTCGCCTCACCCTTAATTAGCACATACTCAATCTGGCCGTTGCCGTTCTTATCGGCCTGCGGATGCGAGCTTAAATAGTCAATCAGGATTTGAGCCTGATACTCTCCGGCCATATCTGCACTAGTACCGACATACCAGGCATCCTGATATGATGAGAGCACCTTGTCTAAAGGCTTGCGGTTAAAGAAAATAACCGGCACCTTAGCACGCCTGGCATTGCGCAGCACGGCCTCCCCGTTCAGAGCGTCCACCGGATTTACGATTAACGGATTTTTGTTCTGGGCAAGTGCAGTCTGCACCTGGGTCAGCTGCTTTGCCAGATCGTCAGTGGCATCGTATTCACTAAGCTTCAGCCCCGCTGCCTCAGCACTATCTCGCATATCGGCAGACAATGCATTGACGAAGGTATCATTGAGTGAATAATAAAAGACATTGGCACGATCCTCTGCGGCCTGAGCTCCTAAGGACATCGTTCCCAGGACCGCAGCTGCCATCACGGTGCGCAGCATGTACTTCATGTTTCCTCCCTGCCTGCACTCTCACAGGCTGTAATTCTGCCAGAAAGGGCGGCAATGTGCCGCCCGCTTCTTTTTATCTGAACTGCTCTGCAGCAGCTTTTTCAGCAGCAAGGCCTGCCTTATAGCCCTGCATAAAGCGTTCAAAGCCCGCCACATCAGCAGGAGTGGGAGCAATGGTACTGCCCTTGCTGTCCTTGAAGACCTTGTTGTTAAGGTAATCAGGCAGACTTTCACCCACAGCCTTATTGACTTCATAAGCTGCCAGCAAGGCGATACCCCAGGCACCGCCTTCCCCGGCAGTCTCCATCACCGAGACCGGGGCATTCATGGCATCGGCCATGATCTTCTGTCCCACGCCCTTGGTCTTGAACAGCCCGCCGTGACCGAGCAGCTTGTCCAGCCCTACCTTTTCTTCATTGATCAGGATATTCATCCCAATCTTGAGCGCCCCCAAGGCTGAATAGAGATGGGTACGCATGAAGTTGGCCAGGGTGAACTTGGCATCAGGCTGGCGCATGAAGAGCGGACGGCCTTCAATAAGACCGGTAATGAACTCACCTGAATAATAACCATAGGACATCAGGCCACCACAGTCGCTATCGCCGGTCAGGGCATTGTTATAGAGCACTGAGAACAGATCGTTAGTTGAAATCTTGGCGCCAATCTTATCGGCAAACTCAGCGAAAAGCCCGACCCAGGCATTTAAATCTGAGGTGCAGTTATTGGCGTGCACCATGGCAACCGGCAGACCATCCGGGGTAGAGACCATATCAAGCTCACGGTGCAGCTGTCCTAACGCCCGCTCCAGCACAATCATGGCAAAAATGGAGGTGCCGGCCGAGACGTTACCGGTGCGTACTGCCACGGAGTTAGTGGCCACCATGCCAGTACCGGCATCACCCTCAGGCGGACACAGCGGGATCCCCGGCTGCAGGGTACCGCTCGGATCCAGCAGCTTTGCACCTTCTGCCGTCAAGCTGCCCGCCTCATCACCGGCGCACAATACCTCAGGCATCAGGGACTTTACATCCATGGGATAACCGTCAGCTTTGGCAATCTGATTGAATTTTTCCACCATGCCGGCATCAAAATCATGGGTTTTAGAATCTATAGGGAACATACCTGCGGCATCACCTACACCCAAAACCTTACGGCCAGTCAGCTTATAGTGGATATAACCTGACAGGGTGGTAAAGAAAGCCAAATCCTTTACATGAGCTTCCTTAGAGAGCATGCACTGATAGAGATGGGCAATGCTCCAGCGTTCCGGGATATTAAAGTTAAAGGCCTCGGTAAGCTTTTCAGAGGCATTTCTGGTAATGGTATTGCGCCAGGTTCTGAACGGGACTAACAGCTTGTCATCCTTATCAAAGGCCAGATAGCCGTGCATCATGGCAGAAAAACCAATGGCAGCCACCTTTTCAATCTTTTGCCCGTATTTTTCCTGCACCTCTGTGCATAAGTTCTTATAGCAGTCCTGCAGCCCGCCCCAGATATCCTCCAGGGTATAGGTCCAGATCCCGTCTACCAGACGGTTTTCCCAGTCATGGCTGCCCTGTGCCACCGGGTGATGCTTCTCATCAATAAGCACGGCCTTGATGCGGGTGGAGCCGAACTCAATGCCGATGCTGCACTTATTTAAATCTAAAGTCATATCAGTATTCCATGTGTTCTGAAAGAACCAGCAGATAAGCTGCCGGCCTTTAGTCTATCTTAACAGCTCAGCCTGCACCTCAGGCTTTCTTGCCTTTCTTGCCCGAGTCCTCGGCCTTGAGGTTCATCAGCTTGTTGCGGTGCTCGGTGACCAGAGCCTGCATCACAATGAACAGGCACAGCAGCACGCCCACCACAATCTTGGTCCACCAGGCAGACAAGGTGCCCTGGAAGGAAATGATGGTAAGGATAGTGCCCTGGATCATCACACCTAACACGGTGCCCGGGATAAAGCCCACACCGCCCATTAACTGAGTACCACCGATAACGGAAGAGGCAATGGCGTCCATCTCCATGCCCAGGCCATGCAGAGTATAGCCTGAAAGCATGATCCAGGAGTAAGCGATGCCTCCTAAGGCAGCGCAGAAACCTGAAATCACATAGACCATCAGGCGGATGCGGTCCACTCGCAGACCCATCAGGCGGGCAGACTGTTCATTGCCGCCCACGGCATACACCCCACGGCCAAAGGAGGTATAGCGCAACACAATGGTAGCAATGATCACCACGATGATGGCGATCACCGCGCCTAAAGAGATGAAGCAGTCACCAATCTCAAAGGAGGTGAAGGCCAGGTTGCCATATTCCTCATTGCTGATGGCCACTGAATCACGGGAGATCATCGCAGTCAGGCCGCGGCACAGGAACATCGTGCCTAGGGTCACGATGAAAGGCTGCAGTTTGAAGAAGGTGATGAAAAAGCCGTTGATAAGGCCAATCGCAATGCCGATGAAAAGCACCAGGAACATGCACAGATACGGGCTTAAGCTAGTATCACGCATTAAGTATGCAAGTGACATGCAGGTCAGGGATACCACCGCACCGACGGACAGATCAATACCGCCGCCACCTGAAATGATGGTGAAGGTAATGCCCGCAGTCACGATAATCAGCGGCGCATTGTCAATAAAGAGGTTTAAGAACACCTGCGGGCTGAAAAAGCCTTCAAAAGAGACTGAACCAAAGCCAAACAGGATGATGAACAGCAACCCCGTGACATAGAAGGAGAACATCGGCGAGGCTACTAGGTTACTGAAGAATTTACGCATGGCTGGCCTCCTTTGCTGCCTTGTCCGCTCTCTTCATGCGCCATTCGCGGAACATCTGCTTGAAGCGCTCGGATTGAATGGTAATGATGAGCAGAATGACGATGGCCTTAATCGCCGGCAGACGGTCAGAGGACACGCCCACCGCATACATGGTGGTAGTAAGGGTCTGAATGGTGATGGCACCGATGATGGTACCACCGATATAGTATCTGCCGCCCACCATGAGGGTACCGCCTAAGGTTACTGCTAGAATGGCGTCCATCTCCATGTTGAGGCCTGCGTTATTGGCGTCAGCTGCACGGATAAGCGAGCTTTCAATCAGGCCTGCAGTACCAGCACAGAAACCTGAGAAGATATAGACGGCAAAAAGTACCGCAGTCACCTTGACGCCGGCATAACGGCTGGCGTTCTGATTGATGCCGACAGACTGGATCATAAGCCCCAGGCTGGTCTTGCGATCAAGCAGGATCACCAGCACCACCATGCACAGCGCAATCAGCATGGCTGTAGGCAACATCACCCCCGGGATATTACCGCCGATATAGCTAAAGGGCTTGTAATACACGGTGATGATCTGGCCGTCAGTCAGCAGCTGGGCAATACCGCGCCCGGCGGTCATCAGGATCAGGGTTGCCACCATGGCCTGGATCTTGAATTTGGCCACCAGGGTTCCGTTCCAGATACCGGCAATGATGCCTGCTGCCAGCGCCGCCAGGATGGCGATGATGAAAGGATGGGCCGGGACACCTGAAATGTCACCGCCTAACATCAGGCAGCAGGTTGCAGCAGAAATGGCCACCACTGCACCTACAGAAATATCAATACCGCCTGTGGCAATCACAAAGGTCATGCCCAGTGCCAGGATGATAAGTGAGCTGGCACGGTACAGAATGTCGATGGGGCGGCCATACAGATTGCCGTTTTCCATCACCTGAATCTTAAAGAAGTCATCAACGAAAATAGCGTTGAACAGCAGCAGCAAGGCCAGTGCCGTCAACGGCAGAGCAAGCGAGCTCTGCGAAAATTTCTTAAGCATGTCCATGGTAATCTCCTGCGATAGCCTGCATGATGTGAGCCGTAGATATCTCATCCCCGTTAAGCTCGGTCAGCTTCTCGTGATCGCGGATAATAAGCACGCGTGAACACGTTCTTACCATCTCGCCCATCTCACCGGAGATAAAGACCACTGCCATGCGCTTTTCCTTGGCCAGCCTCACCGCCAGGGCCTCGATTTCGGTCTTGGTGCCCACGTCAATACCGCGGGTCGGCTCGTCTAAGATCAAAAGATTGGGCTCAGTGGCAAGCCAGCGGGCAATAATCACTTTCTGCTGGTTGCCGCCAGAGAGGTTTTTAATCAGCTGCTCGCGATCAGAAACCTTGATACGCAGAAGCTTAATGTAGTAATCTGCAAGCTCATTTTGACGGGAACGCGGCATATGCTTGAACATGCCATCCTTAGCCTGCATAGCCAGAATGATGTTCTCACGTACGGACAGATCCCCGATAATGCCCTGCACCTTACGGTCTTCAGGACAGAAGGCAATGCGCTGCTTCATCATATCCATCGGGGTCTTGACTGATACCTCAACGCCATCGACCTTGATGGTACCATTGCTCTTTAGCATGATGCCGAACATGGTCTCTGCAATTTCGGTACGCCCGGAACCGAGCAGGCCGCCAAAGCCTATCACCTCACCTTTCTTGATGTCCATGGACAGATCCTTGACCTTGCCCGGGACCGTGACGTGATCAAACTCAATCACTTTGTTTTCATCAGGCACAGACTTATCGACATTAGCCTCAATGTCATCCTCGCGCACTTCCTTGCCCATCATCTTGGAAATCAGCTGAATGCGCGGCAGATCCTTTAAGTCATATTCGCCCACATACACGCCGTCACGCAAAATGGTGACGCGATCGCAGATGGTATAAATCTGCTCTAAGAAATGCGAAATAAAGATAATGGAAATGCCCTGAGCCTTCAATTTGCGCATAATGGCAAACAGACGTTCGGTTTCCTTATCAGAAAGGGAGGAGGTCGGTTCGTCCAGGATCAGGATGCGGCATTTGGTATCCACAGCTCTGGCAATGGCTATCATCTGCTGCATTGCCACCGGATAGAAATTGAGCACTTTGTTCACGTCAATGTCAATGCCCATTTCCTCATGCAGCAGCTTTTTGGCATTGGCGTTCATGGTGGCCCAGTCAATATTGCCGAACTTGCCGCGCGGCTCGCGCCCGATATAAATATTCTCCGCTACCGTTAAATTCGCGCACAGGTTCACTTCCTGATATACGGTGGAAATGCCCATCTGCTGACTTTCCAACGGAGTCTTCGGCTCTATAATCCTGCCTGCATAATCTATCGTGCCATTGGTCTTCTGATACACACCGGTCAGCACCTTCACCAAGGTAGACTTACCTGCGCCGTTTTCCCCCATCAGTGAATGTATCTCACCCTTTTTCAGGTTAAAAGATACATCCTTAAGCGCCTTGACGCCCGGGAAAAACATATCGATGTTTTTCATGTGCAGGATGTAATCATCATTCTTATCTTGCATGGGTCCCTTCCTTAAACTCAAATCAAGCGGCACAACGCACTGCGCCTAAAAAAAATGTCCACCCGCCTTAAAGCCCGGTGGACATCTTTCAATCACACTAAATTAGTACTTACGGGTCGGGAACACTTCAGCGGCCACTTCAGCCGGGAATACGCCTTCCTCTACGTAAACCTGCTTCTGTACCGGCTCGCCCTTGAGGACCTTCAAAGCAGTCTCAAAGAAGATCTTGCCCTGCAGCGGGTTGCACTCGATGGTGCAGTTGGCCTTGCCATCGATCATGGCCTGGAACATGCCCTTAACAGCGTCGCAGCCGACGATGACAATGTCCTTGCCCGGCTTCAGGCCAGCAGCCTCGATAGCCTGAATAGCACCTAAGGCCATATCATCATTGTGGGCAAACAGCACATCAATGTCACCACCGAAGGACTTTAAGTAAGACTCCATAACTTCCTGGCCCTTGGCACGGGTAAAGTCACCGGTCTGGGAAGCAATAATCTTGTACTTGGCCTTGTTGGGGCTGGCATCTAAGGCAGCATTGAAGCCATTGCCACGGCCGGTAGCTGCAGAAGCACCCACGGTACCCTCTAAGATAGCGATGTTGATGACATCACCGCCGTTGCGCGGCTTGAGGTTGTTCTTGGTGCAGTACTCGTCAATCCAGTTGAAGGCCTTGACACCTTCCTCGTAGGAGTTGGTACCAATCTTGGCCACATATAAGGACTCATCAGAAATCTTCAGATCGCGGTCCATGATCATTACAGGGATCTTGGCGCGCTTGGCTTCACGCAGGATGTTGTCCCAGCCAGTCTCAACAATAGGCACGAAGCCGATTAAGTCCACCTTCTGGGCGATGAAGGTGCGGATAGCCTTAATCTGGTTTTCCTGCTTCTGCTGAGCGTCGGAGAACTTCAGCTCAATACCCATCTCTTCAGCGGCAGCCTTGACGTCATTGGTGTTGGCAGTACGCCACTCAGACTCAGCACCAATCTGGGAGAAGCCGATCACCACCTTGTCATCTGCCTGAGCAAACATGGAAGAAGATGCTAAGACAGCGCCAAGGCCTAAGGCTAATAAAGTTTTAGAGATCCTCATAATGACTCCTTACCTCTCACAAAAACATAAACAAACGTTTACAGTAATTGCAATGTAAACGCAAATGCGAAATTAAAAAAGCAAGAATTGCCAAAAATGTGAGGTAATACGCTATTTGACGCAAAAGCCCCTCAAAATTTAGAGCTGTGTCAAAGTTTTTAAACTGTTGAAACATCGCTTTTAATAAGGATGTTTGCTCTGATCAGGCCAAAACTGTCACCGCTTCCTGACAACAGCATCCCTGCAGCCTAGTACAGGCAGCCAGACTGCAGGCGCAGAGGGGGATAAATCTTTTTCTTGCAATTTACGCAAACGGTTGCATAACATTTATACCCTATTTTGCCCTGTTATCAAAAAACTATTCATACCACAAAATACGCTAAGCTCCTGATAAATAGCGGCTGCAAAATAAGGCGACTGCCTACTGCGCACCTTCCAGCTGTATCTTTATAAAGTGTCCACGGCAAAAATTCAGACAGGCATGAATAACACCGTCACTAAGACAAAAGGAGACAGCTGCTGCCGCACACAATACCCTTCCTGTCCCATGTAATTATCAGTAAAAAAAGACTTAACTGCTGCCCCCAAAAGCGCCTGCAGTTTCTCCTGAAATGCTCCCGTCCCTGGATTGAAGAATGTCACTTGTCACCTGGCAAAATACTCCTCCAGGATTAGGGCTGCTGACAAATTATCAATCGCACCCTTGTCTTTGGCCAAGGCGCGGAAACCACCTTGTTCAAAGATCATAGCCTTAGCTTCCTTAGTGGTCAGGCGTTCATCGACAAATTCCGTCTTAAGGGCAAAGCGCTGCTGCAGCTTACTGCCAAAAGCCTGAGCCTTTTCCGTAATGTCCATGGGCGTACCGTCCATGTTAAGCGGCAGCCCGACCACCAGGCTCTGCGGCTGCCACTCCTTTATAAGCCGGGCAAGTTCCTGCTCATTGGGCTGTCCCTGCCTGGCTTTCAGAGCCCGGAGGGGGGTTACAGTACGCGTGATGGTATTGCCCACTGCGGTACCAATTGAATTAATGCCAAAATCAAAAGCCAGCACAAAACTCATCTGAGAGGAACCCCGTTTACCATAATCTGATTGCGCCGGCTTTGTCCGAACAGCTCAGCGGTAACCACCGAATAGGACTTTAAGGATTCAAAGCACAGATCCCCCACACTGTCATGCAGCTTGGAGAAAGGGACGGTAAGGGAAATCACCATGGACAGATGGCGCTGCAGCCTGACACGCAGCAAATTGGAGAAAATCTTCTGATCAAAGATAGAAAATCCTTCCCCGGTCGGGCTCAGGCTATCCACAATCAGCAGGTTGACTGAGTTGTAGCGCTCCATTAGGCGGCTGCGCAACATCCGCTCCTCACGCTCTTCGCTGGAACTGAACAGATTGGCCTGGCGGATATCATCAAAATTCACCATCTCCACAGACGGATTCTTACTGTGTTCCAGGAAGTAATTGGCGATGGCGGTACAAAGCACACTCTTACCGGCTCCTTCAAAGCCCTGGATCAGCAAAATCACCGGGGCTCGCCCGCTTTCAAGCTGACTTGCGCAAAAGCCCCGGGCGGTGGCGATAGCCCTTTCATTGTAGCCATCCACCCGGATGGTGGAAAAGCTCCAACGTCCGTCAATGCGGCCACTGTCATGCATGCGCTGAATATAGGCCGCGCGCTGCGCCTCTACCTGCTGTTTGATCTCCACGGCCGCACGGCGAGCATCCTGCTGCAACATCGCCCTAAGATCAACCGGACCTGCCGGCGGCTCAATGCTGACATCAGGATCGAATTTATGTATTTCCTTAATCAGAGCATCCACCGCATCGGTAGGGGCATAATGCACTGCTGGTTTTTTGCTATCGGGCATATTCTTACCGCTAAACTTTTCATCAACATTGCCGCAATATTACTGCCATCAGCCAAACATCTGCTGACGCACATCCTGGGCACGGCACGGTCATGATACAGGAAATCGCTAGCATGAACTACCTACGCACTTACGTGCGAGGTTTCGTGAAGACGGTGCCTCACTTTTAGTAAGCACCCATTACTGG
>CALXOT010000062.1 GCA_944390085.1 uncultured Succinivibrionaceae bacterium | reverse complement strand
CTAGAGCGCATCCGTTATTTTGGTATTGAAGGACTGGGCGGTGCCCAATTCCAGACTGCAGCTAAATTAAGCTCTGCCATTGCTGACGGTAGATCTTGCAATATCTTTATTGTAAATGGTGCAGAGTGCGAACCAGTAGCTACTTGCGATGATCGGCTGATGCAAGAAAAGGCTGCTGACATCATTGCCGGAGTTGAGATCATTAAGCATATTCTCAAACCTAAGGCAGTGATCATTGCCATTGAGGACAATAAACCTGAGGCTCTTGCTGCCTTGCGTCAGGCTGCCGGAGACAAGGCCATCGTCCGCGCAATCCCTACCCTGTATCCTTCAGGGGCGGCACGTAACCTAATCAAAATAGTCACCGGTATTGAAATACCCTATAAAGCACATACCTCAGACTGTGGCATCGTGGTAGATAATGTCGAGACCGTATTTGCAGTCAAACAAGCCATTATAGACGGCATACCGCTTATCAAACGGGTAGTGACCGTGGCAGGTGGCAGCTTGAAAAAGCAAGGCAATGCCCTAGTACGCCTTGGTACATCAGTGCGTTTCGTGCTCACCCATTACCATTTGAATCCTGAACGCCGGCAACGGGTGATCCTGGGCGGCCCGATGATGGGCTTTACCCTGCCTTCCATCGATGTACCTATTACCAAGAGCACTACCTGTGTGCTTGCCCCTACGGCAGCTGAGATACCGCTCACCGCGGAAGCTGAAAACTGCATCCGCTGCGGGCGCTGCGCCAGGGTTTGCCCGAGCCGTCTGGTGCCCTATCAGATGTACGCATTTTCACGCGCAGGCGATCATGAAAAAGCCCGCAAATGTGGGATTGCCGATTGTACGGAATGTGGTTGTTGTGCCTATGTTTGTCCGAGCCACATCCGCCTTACCGGCCAATTCCGCAAGGAAAAGGCAATTCAGTACCTGCTAAAGGAAAACGCTGCCCGCAATGAAAGGGCTCGTGAAAGGATGCAGGCACATAAGGAACGCGAGGCCGAAGCTGCACGCCTACGTGAGGAGAAAAAGAAGGCAGCCTTAGCACGCCTTAAATCCCGGGAAAACGCAATAAATACTCCAGACAATGCTGCTAGAGCAAACAGTTCAGCTGTATCTTCAGATCCAGATTTGGCAGCCCGCCGCGCTGCAGCAATCGCTGCGGCACAGCAACGCGCTGCCACTAAAAAAAACAAGGATCTTGCCACCAAGCCCACCATGGCTGCAGCTGCCGCAGGCCAAACGGGCAGTACAGCAAAAACGATGCTGCAGCCTAGCGCAATTTCCACTGCTGGCACCACGGAACAAACAGACAGACAGACCAGTACAGGCAGTGTCCGAAGCTTGAACAGCAGTGCCCGCGCCGCGGCAATTCTGGCTCAGGACAGAGCTGAATTAAAGGCTGAGCAAGCAAAAGAACCGGTACCTTTTTACCTGCGTCGCGCCGGTCTGCCCAAACAGGCTAACATTCTCAGAGCTACCTGGCCGGAACCACCTGAGCGTGAACACAAGTTGAACAAGGTAGAAAATCCACCTGTCCATGAAATAGTGGTGGAGCATAAGGCTTACCACAGTATTTATGCCCCGGCTCCGGAACAGACTGAAGAGCGCCCCCTGCCGGCAAGTCTTGCTAAAACGAGGAAAAAAGACTGATGCAGATTTCTGTACAAAGCGCTAAGCAAAACTTAGGTATCGAGGCTGCCCCCCATCTGCATGGCAGGCTCAGTACTCAAAAAATCATGGCCTTGGTGCTTGCCGCCTTACTGCCAGCTTATGCCGTGATGATCTATTTCTTTGGTTTTGCCGTGATCTGGCAGTTTTTAACAGCTTCTGTCACCGGGGTATTGCTGGAACTTATTTGTGCTCTTCTGCGCGGACGCAATTTAAGGCGAGCCCTTTGCGATCTCTCTGTGCTTGTCACTGCTGCTTTACTGGCACTAACCCTTCCTCCATTGATGCCATATCATCTCACTATTGCTGCCATGGCCTTTGCCGTGCTAGTGGTAAAACAGGCCTTTGGTGGCCTTGGCATGAATATTTTTAATCCTGCCATGGCTGGCTTTATCTTCCTGGTCATTTCAGCACCCGGGGCTTTTTTCAGCACCTATATTGCCCCCGCTCCTGCCGCCATCACCATTGCCACCCCGCAGCGTACTGCCGCCGTCATTTTCAGTAATGCATCAGACGCACAATTAGTGGCTGAAATCAAAGCCCTACAAGACGATCCTGATGCCCTGTCCGGTGCAACCTTTCTTGAAAGTATCAAGACCGCCCGTAAGGCCGGTACGGTCAGTGACATGGCTGAACCTGACTTTCAAAGCTCCAATTACAGTGCCTACCTTTATCTGGCTGCAGCTTATACCTTAGGGGGGGTATTGCTTATTGCATGCAAGGTGATCTTGATCCAGATGCCGCTTGCCTTTTTGATCACGGTGGCGGCTGCAGGTGGGCTGTGGCATATTATCTCCCCGCAAACCGCTATCAGTGCCACTGAACAACTGCTTTTTGGCGGAACCATGCTGGCTGCTTTCTTCATCATCACAGATCCGGTTACCAACGCCGGTACCTCTAAGGGGCGTGTGGTTTTCTCCGTGCTCTGTGCCCTGCTCCTGATCCTGATCCGAGTAAAGGGCTCTTATTCCGATTCAGTAGCCTTTGCAGTGCTCCTGGCCAATTGTGCAGCCCCGCTCATTGATGTACTTACCCGCCGCCGCCCCTTTGGTATTGGCTATAAAGAAGGAGGCCTGCAGTAATGTCACTGTTAACTGAACATTTAAATCTTCGCGCAGCGGCCGCCGGTTTATTTTTGGCCGTGATCGGGGCTTTATGCTTTGGCGGCATCATCGCAGCACAAAACGACACCCGGGCCTTAATTGAAAAAAACCGGGCACAAAAAGAAAAGACACAATTAATCACCCTGCTGCCACCTGAGCACTTTGGTTCAGAACTCCAGCTTGACTGCAGGCTTATTTCCGATCCGCGCATTGGCCGTAATATGAAGCTAATTACAGCTTCCGGATCTGCTGACAGTGGAATTAAAGGCTATATTCTGCAATACTCCACTTCCCGTGGCTACTCTGATCCGCTAATACTGGTGGCAAGTTTTAACGCAGACAAAAGCCTGTACCGTGCTGACATTCAATTCAGTCGCGAGACCCCGGGGCTGGGGGACAAGGTTGACCGCCAGCATGGCAATTATCTTGATCAGCTAAAGGGCAAGAACCTTAACAATGCTCGCTGGGACGTTAAAAAATTTGGTGGGGATTTTGATTATTTTTCAGGCGCTACCGTAACCTCCAGAGCTGTGGTGATGGCAAGCCGTGATGCTCTGCAGGTTTTAAACGAAACTGATATCACCACTCTGCCCAAATGCAAAGTACGCCCGGGCGCGGCAGATGATGGCAGTGCTAGCCCTTAAATCCTTACAGAGCTCTGGCTCAAAACAAATAGCAGACAGGAACATACAGATGAAAGGCAATACCACCGTTGAAGGGCTCATCCCTGACGTAAATAAAGCTACTGCAGGCAGCACAGTATCCCAACAACCCTCTGCTGAAAAACGCAAGGCGCGCCCCTCACTTATTTCCATCATAGTAAAAGGACTGTGGAAGGAAAACCCAGGCTTATGCCAGCTACTGGGAATGTGTCCCTTGCTGGCCGTCACAACCTCTGCAGCCAGTGCCCTGGGACTGGGGATCGCCACCACTCTGGTTATAGTGATATCGTCCTTCATCATCTCGCTGCTGCGCGCCTTTATTTTAAAGGAAGTACGCATCCCGATTTATGTGTTGCTCATTGCCGCTATCGTAACCGTAGTCTGTTTTGAGGTCGAGGCTTACTATCCACAGCTCTACCAGCAGCTTGGTATTTACCTAGCCCTTATCGTCACCAACTGCATCATCATGGGACGGGCAGAAGCATTTGCCGGGCGTAATGGCCCTCTTGCCGCAGCTGTAGACGCCTTATCCTGTGGCATCGGTTTTTCTGTAGTGCTTTTCGTGCTGGGCTCGCTGCGTGAGATCTTAGGCAGCGGCACCTTTTTTGTCGGAGCATCTGAGCTGTTAGGCTCCTGGGCGCAAAACCTGGAGATGACTGTATTAAGCTCAGATCAGACCTACCTCATCGCTATCCTGCCCCCAGGAGGATTTTTCCTGCTAGCTTTGCTGATTGCACTTAAAAATGCCCTTGACAACAGAGCCCACAACAAGGCTGAGCGCAGACTACGCATCAGATCCATGAGAGTTTAAACTGTTATTTGTTTTCTTTGGCTGTAAAGGGCTTTATCCCCTGAAGCACCGGCTCAGGGGGGCTTCAGCTTAATTTGAAATAAATCAGCTCGCGCAATCCCTGGAGCTTTTAGCTCCTGGGTTAGCGAGCTGAGCGATAATAGCATTCATGAGCGAATGGAATTCTAAAAATCGCCATAAATATTTGCTTCAATTTCACATTATATTTGTATGCATATACATGAAGTAGCTCTTTTTAATTCCATGGCTCTCAGATAGAATTAAGGACTTGTCACAGATTATTTGCAAGCGTCATGATGTTATAATTAAGTACATGGAGACGGATAAAGATTATATCTACTATTTGATGGAATTTCCTCCAGCGCTTAGTGTAAGCAATTTAGTGAGAACGCTCAAAGCTTATACAGCATATCACATTTTGCGTTCTGCTTTTGCCGAGGCATTAAGCAGGCACTTTTGGAAAGAGCATACATTTTGGACTGACGACTACTTTGTCTGTTCAGTTGGCAATGTGTCGGAGAAAATCATAAAAGAATATATTGAGAAC
>CALXOT010000061.1 GCA_944390085.1 uncultured Succinivibrionaceae bacterium | reverse complement strand
AATTATACCACGTAAGTCATATTTTTACAATAAAAACAAAGAATTAGTAAAGAAAAACTATCTATAATTCTCACCTAACAGAGCAAAGTGAAGTCAATATTGATTTTTAAAGAGCTAAACCAGATGTAAAACGCAGGTTTTTCAATTTGTTGTACGTAAAATCAAACTCGGAAAGTCGAGTAAATAAATTTTAAATATTTTTAGAAAACAATCCGTAAGCGCTTACAGTCAGGCAATATTTACTGCCAACAGCATATTCTGAGCATATTCAAAACACAGCTTTACTGCAGCTAAAACCAGGCAGGATATCTTAAAAAAGACCAGCTTAAGCCATTAGGAAAGAAAAAAGAAAAGATGATCCGCTTGGAAGACTTGGAAGAACGGCTTGCAGATTAATGCCGCGCCTGCTTGGAGCGGCATTAGATACTGATGTTTAAAAGATTTTAGATATTATAGAGTTCCAAATCCTCGCTCGACTCATTCCAGGCCTTGTCAGCCTTGGCATCATCCGAGCGCTGGCGGTCAAGGTAGGCAAAATACTCCTCATCGACCCCCGGGGTTATATATTTGCCGGTAAAGACTGAGGTCTCAAAATCCTTAAGTTCTGGATTTTCCTCACGCACGGCATCCTCAAGATCGCCAAGGCTCTGGTAAATCAGGGCATCGGCATGGATCTCAGATCTGATCTGCTCCAGATCGCGCCCGGAGGCAATCAGCTCCTTGGCAGTCGGCATATCGATACCATAGACGTTGGGATAACGGATCTCAGGGGCTGCTGAGGCAAAGTACACCGCTTTAGCCCCAGCCTCATGCGCCATGTCCACAATCTGCTCTGAAGTGGTACCACGCACGATGGAATCGTCCACCAGCAATACCTTTTTACCAGCAAACTCTGCAGGGATCGGGTTTAACTTATTGCGCACCGACTTTTTGCGCTGTTTCTGCCCCGGCATGATGAAGGTGCGCCCGATATAGCGATTTTTGACAAAGCCCTGGCGATAGGGCTTACCCAGCATCCTGGCAATCTGCACGGCAATGTCACAGGAAGTCTCAGGAATCGGGATCACCACATCAATATCCAGATCTTTGTAGTCGCGCTGGATCTGCTGGGCAAGCTTGGTGCCCATGCGCACACGGGCTGCATAAACTGAAACCCCGTTCATGATGCTGTCAGGTCTTGCAAAATAGACATATTCAAAGATGCAGGGCTGCAGCCTAACATTGTCAGCACAGATGGCACTGTGCAGCTTGCCTTCCTTAGTAATGAAGATGGCTTCACCTGGCTGCACGTCACGCAGCAGCTTAAAGCCTGCCACATCAAGCGCCACGCTCTCTGAGGCCACCATGTACTCAGTCTTACCTTCCTCATTAATGCGGCTGCCCAGCACCATGGGACGGATCCCGAAAGGATCGCGGAAGGCCACCAGCCCCACCCCGATGATTAAGGAGACCACAGCATAGGCTCCCTGCACCACGGCATTGACCCCATGCACGGCCTTGAAGATATCCTCCGGGGCAGGTACTGCCTTATCACAGGCAGAGAGCTTCCAGGCAAAGATATTGAGCAGGCACTCAGAGTCTGAGGTGGTGTTGACGTGACGGCGTGCCTGTTCACACAAGAGCTTGAGCTCACGGGCATTGGTCAAATTGCCATTGTGGGCCAGGGCAATACCGAAAGGAGAATTGGCATAAAAAGGCTGGGCTTCTGCAGCTGAAGACGATCCTGCGGTGGGATAACGCACATGCCCGATGCCGATGTTGCCTTTAAGGCGGCGCATGTGCTTTTGCTCAAACACATCGCGCACATAACCGTTGGCCTTGCGCTGCCTGAAATTATCCCCATCAAGGGTAATGATGCCGGCTGCGTCCTGGCCACGGTGCTGCAACACCGTCAGCGCATCATAAAGGGCTAAATTTACCGGCGAAAAACCGACAATGCCAACTACACCGCACATGTTAAGCTCCTGAAGTTAAGGGGGTGGATAGATAAAGGAAAAACCAATTGACGATGCGCTGCAACTCCGGAATGAGCAGCGAATCGGCATATACCGGCTTTTGCGTCAGAAAAGACAGCACGCCAAACTTAAAGCCTATTTGCAACAAGGCCAGCACTGCGCAGACGATTAAAACTCCGCGCAGCACGCCAAAAGCCGCGCCCAGCAGGCGATCAGTCCCGGACAGACCGGCCTTGCCGATAAGTGAACGCAAAATATTGCCGCAAGTCCCCACTACCAGCAGGGTGGCCACGAACAAAATGAAAATGGCCAGGGCACTGCGGGTCAGCCCATCCTGAAAAAAGGTGAGCTTAGGTGCCAGTGCGGCATAGAACTTTCCGGTAACGACAAAGGCGCCAACCCAGGCACCTAAGGAAATAGCCTCGCGCAGAAAACCGCGCCAAAGCGATAACAGGGCGGACAGGCCGATAACGGCCAGGATCGCCCAGTCTGCTACCGTGAGCATCATTAAGCTTTGACCGGCTTTAACTGCTCAAGCCCGCCCAGATACGGTCTTAGCACTTCAGGTACGGTCACAGAGCCGTCAGCGTTCTGATAGTTTTCAAGCACCGCCACCAGGGTACGCCCTACGGCAAGGCCAGAGCCATTTAAGGTATGCAGCAGTTCAATCTTGCCGTCCTTGCGGCGTACGCGGGCCTGCATTCTACGGGCCTGGAAATCGGTGCAATTGGAGCAAGAAGAGATTTCACGGTAAGTGTTCTGCGCCGGCAGCCACACTTCCAGATCATAGGTCTTAGCTGACGAGAAGCCCATGTCACCGGTGCACAGGGTGATCACGCGGTAAGGCAGCTTCAGAGCCTTAAGCACACTCTCGGCATCAGCAGTCAGCTGCTCTAAGGCGTCCCAGCTGTCCTCAGGCTTTACTATCTGCACCATTTCAACCTTGTCAAACTGATGCATACGGATAAGGCCGCGGGTATCCTTACCTGCAGAACCGGCCTCTGATCTAAAACACGGGGTATGGGCGGTAACCTTAATGGGCAATTCATCCTCAGGGACTATCTCACCGCGCACCAGGTTAGTAAGCGGCACTTCAGCCGTAGGAATGAGGCAGAAATGGCGGTTGACATCATCGCCGTCTGCATCACCGTTTAAGGAGGTATGGAACAGATCTTCACCGAATTTAGGCATCTGACCGGTACCATAGAGCGAATCCAGGTTCACCAGATAAGGCACATACATCTCGGTATAGCCCTGTTCCTTGCAGTGCAGATCGAGCATTAAGTGCACTAAGGCACGGTGCAGGGCGCAAATCTGCCCTGACATCACAGCAAAACGTGCCCCTGAAATCTTGCGGGCATTGGCAAAATCGAGCATGCCCAGCCCTTCGCCGATGGCTACGTGATCCTTTACCTCAAAGTCAAACTTCGGGATCTCACCGACCCTGCGCACTTCCACGTTATGGGTCTCATCGGGCCCCACCGGCACGGATTTATCCGGCAGATTCGGAATGGTCAGGGAGATTTCCCTGATCTTAGCCAGAACCTCGTCCTGCTGCTTCTTGACTGTGGTCAGCTCGTCTGAAATCTGGCTTACTTCCGCCTTGATGGCGCTGACATCCTGTCCTTCCTTAAGCGCTTTGCCGATAGACTTAGACAGGGCATTGCGCTTGGCCTGCAGATCCTGTGTGGCCACCATCAGGCTCTTGCGCTGCTCTTCTAAGGCGGTTAAGGTTTCAACGTCCAAATGATAGTTGCGGCTTGACAGGCGCTCTGCGGCCTCCTGAATGTCGCTGCGGATATATTTTGAATCGAGCATAAAAAACGTCGCTTATACAATAGAAGGTTTTAAGGGGCTGCATCCCCTTTTTCGGCGGTGCAATTCTATCACGAAAGCATCAGTTTTTCTAAGATTTGAACTCTTGTTCCAGCGCCTGCTGCATCCTCCTGGCATGGTCTTTGGGATAGCGCGGTTCCGTCCCCGCAGCATCCCGTTCGTGCAGATATTCAAGCTTCTTTTTCAGCGAAATTTCAAAACCGCGCTCGTTGGGCTCGTAGTAAGATCGCCCGTCTAATTCCTCGGGCATAAAGCACTCCCCCGGGGCATAGGCACCAGGATAATCATGGGCATAGCGGTATCCTTTATGATAGCCCAAGCTGTCCATGAGCTTGGTCGGAGCATTGCGCAGGTAGAGAGGTACTTCAAAGGATGGCAGACGTGTGGCATCCTCCCTGGCCTGATGAAAGGCGTTATAAAGAGCATTGCTCTTGGGGGCTAGTGCCAAATAAACGGCAGCCTCAGCAATGGCACGCTCCCCTTCAGCTGCCCCTACCCGTTCGTAAATATCCCAGGCATTGAGCGCCACCTGCATCGCCCGCGGATCTGCAAGCCCCACATCCTCGGTAGCAATCGCCAGAAGCCTGCGCGCCACATACAACGGATCGCCCCCGGCACTGAGGATACGCGCATACCAGTACAAGGCGGCATCCGGGGCTGAACCGCGCACTGACTTATGGAAAGCTGAAATCAGATCGTAGTAAGCATCCCCGCCCTTGTCATAATTAATAAGCCGCCTGCCGGCTACTGCCCCTACCATGGCCAAAGTAACCACCCGGCTTCCATCTTTGCCTTCAGTGGCCAAATCAGACAACATTTCCAGGGTGTTGAGCAAATAACGCCCGTCACCATCTGCAAGCGAGATCACTGCCTGCCGCACCCTGTCATCAAGCTTAAGCTTAAGTTCCTGTAAGCCCTTAGGCGAGTTCAGCGCCAAATCTATCAGGGACTGCATTTCCTCATGGCTTAACTTTTTGAGCACGTAGATCCGACAGCGCGAGAGCAGGGCCGAATTGAGTTCAAAGGACGGGTTTTCAGTAGTAGCACCGATAAAAGTAATGGTGCCATTTTCAATATGCGGCAAAAAAGCATCCTGCTGAGCTTTATTAAAGCGATGCACCTCATCGACAAAAAGTAGGGTACGCACCGCCTGTGCCTTGCGCCGCTGCGCCCGTTCAATGGCCGCCCGGATATCCTTGATGCCGGCGGTGACCGCAGAGATCTGTTCCAGTACTGCATGGATGCGCCCGGCGATAATCAGTGCCAAAGTGGTCTTGCCCACCCCCGGAGGCCCCCAGAAAATCATCGAATAGGCCTGTCCGCGTTCCAGCGCCCGGCGCAGCGGTTTGCCAGGGCCGACTAAATGGCTCTGTCCGATATAATCCTCAAGCCCCTGCGGCCTTAAGCGCGCAGCCAGGGGCACGCCATCCGTAAGCTCCGCCCCGTCAGCTTCAGTCTCCACAGCCGCCGACTGCCCTAAATTTGCGTCAAATGCGGCAAAAAGATCATCGCTCATCACTTACTTCCGCGTCCGTGGGAACCTCACAGGCAAAATCAGCATCGTTTACCTCAAAGCGCTGGGCGCTGAAGGTATAGGAATTAACATTGCCATCGGCAAAAAAGACTTCCACCCGCTCTAAGTGCTTACCTGCAAAAAACAGCTCCAGGCGCGTCAGGGTGCCTACTCCCCCGCCTGAGACCTGTACCCCCAGCCTTGGAGTTAACACATAATGCTCATCCTGACGCTCTTCCTTTATGTCATAGTCCTGCCAGGCGCGCTGTTCCTTACCCAGTAACAGCGCAAACGGGGAATCTGCCAGGGAGCTTAGAGGCAGCACCGTCAGCTGATTGATAAAGGCATCATAATAATAAACCCCGTCGGCACGGGTATAAAGATAAAGCTCATCAGGACTTGTGGTATGCAGCATGAAATCCTGTGGCCGCCTAAGCGCTAATGTGCCTTCAGAGCTGGCAATTTCCCTGCCGTCAGCTGCACTGACACTCTGCCTGAACGTGGCACTGAAGGCCTTAAAGCTCTCAAGCTTGTGCGACAAAGGCTGCGCGCTGACTGACTGTGTAAGTCCGGACAACAGGATACATCCCAAAAAGAAAACAAATCCCAACCGGCAAGGTTTAAAGACTGCTGTCAGCTTTTTTATAAAAAATATTAAAACTTTCATAGGGTTAAACTCATTAGCTCCTGTTCTCGTTTCAGAGCCAGCATCAGCACCCGCGCCCGCGGCCAGCCGACTGCCAATACTCTTTGCAGCTGAGCGATGCTGGGCAGATGCCCTGTTGTTTTGAGGCAATGATGCGCGTAGGTCCGTGCAGCAGGCAAGGCCGGATCGCACAGGAACTCGCTGTTCCGTTGTCTCAGGGCAGCCAAGACACTGCTGATGGCATCCACATCTGCAATAAAATGCTGTGTCCTGCCCTTCTGCCACTTAGCGCAGGCCTTGCTTATCTGCTCAGATGTCACCTTCAGGACAGTAGCACTGACGGCGGTGCGGCTCTCTGGACATAGGTTTTTACATAGCATTGCACCGGGGGCTGACAGAAACTCTGCAGCCGGAGTATCAAGCATCAGGCAGGACTCTGCTGCAGTTTGCAGCTTAAAGGCAATCCGCGCCGGAATTTTAGCGCGCAAAAAGCTGCTTAACACCGTAAGCGAAGGGTGTTTCAATGCCAGCAGCAGATGAATACCACAACAGCTCCCGCAGTCAGCAAGTTTACAGCACAAATTAAGCGCCCTGCTACTGTAACCATACAGGGAAACTGAAACGTCAGAGTGTACCAGAAATGAAAAATCCTCAATGAACACTACTAGCTGTGCCAGAGGTTCTGATCCTTCCCCAACCTGCTTAATACCAGCACAGCCTTCGTTATAGGTCTTTAAATCTGGTACTCCCCTAGCTTTGAACAACAATATCCGGCGCTCAGCTTCACTGACGCACCAGCGCAACGCGGCTACTGCCCTTTGCGGATCTGCAAAGACTGGAGCTGTCGCAAGCTGCGGCAATGCTGCATAACGCTCAAAGCTATCGCTTCCTGCATCAATTAAAATCAGGCGCAGTTTTTCAGGAGCATATTGCAACAAAGACAACATGATGGCATCACACAAAGCAGACTTTCCGGTACCGCTGCCTCCTGCTATCAGTAAGTGGGGCTGCTCTGTCAGATTGATCTTAAGCTCCCTGCCATCTGCCATCCGGCCAAGATGCAGCCACAAATCCGGGGCTGACGCTGTCAGGCAAACTTGCTGTTCCATCTGTACTCCTTCCTGTTTGTCCTGCCTCCTGCAGGAAATACGTCCGCAGACGCCTAATTATTGTCCAGCACCCCCTCACGTTCCAGCTGATAGGCAATCTTACGGGCACGCGGATAACCTACCTGAAATACGCTCTGAATTTCAGAAGTTGGCAGGGGTTTCTGCCGGCGGGCATAATAATCAAGTGCATATTCCTTTACCCTTTCAAAGTACGGATCCAGGCGCTGACCTGAGCTGCCTTCATTTTCTGCACTGCTCTCCTCCTGCTCATCTTCAGGCAGTTCGGTCACTCCATCAATATACTCAGGCTCACCATGGGCCTGCCAGCTCTCCACTACGCGCAGCACATCACTGTTGGAGACAAAGGCGCCATGGGCACGGAAGCTGGCATTGCGGTTAAAGCCATTGAACTTACAGATCATGTCGCCAAGACCAAGCAGGCATTCAGCTCCGGTCTCATCGAGCACAATCAGGGATTCCCTGCCGCTTTGTACGGTAAAGGCCACGCGCGAGGGCATGTTGGCACGGATGGTTCCGGTAATGATTTCAGCCCGCGGGGTCTGGGTTGCCAGGATAATGTGGATGCCGCAGGCACGGGACTTGGCGGCCAGGCGGGCAATCGCCGCCTCCGGGGTGTCTGCCCCCTTGCCCCGGCGTCCGTTCAGCTGCGCCATCAGATCGGCAAATTCCTCAATCACCACCACGATATAGGGCAGCTTGCGCAGGACGGGTGGAGTGCCTCCCATCTCCGGAGACCATACCGGATCGGTTACCAATTCGCCATTTAACTGGGCCTGTTCAATGATTTCATTGTATTCATTAAGCTTGCGCACCGAGAAGGACTCAAACAGGCGGTAACGGCGCTCCATCTCGTCAATACACCATTGCAGTGCCGCACCGGTCTTTTCCGCCACATCCGAGATCACCGGGGTAATCAGATGCGGCAAATTATTGTACAGCGCAAACTCCAGGCGTTTGGGATCTATCAGGATAAGCCGCAGCTCGGCAGGCGAACGCTTGAGCAAAAGCGAGATCAGCATGGAGTTAAGCCCGGCCGATTTACCTGAACCCGTGGTACCGGCAATAAGCAGATGCGGAGCCGTGGCTAAATCAACGATAACCGGCTTACCCTCCACGTTCTGCCCCAGACACAGCGGCAATTCTGCCCGGGTATTCTGGAACTCAGGGCTTGCTGCCACGTCATGCAGTGAAATCAGGCGGCGCTTGGGTGAAGGGACTTCCAGCCCGGCAAAGATGGTTCCAGGCAAGGAACTTAACGCACGCACGGAGTGAGGCGGTACCTTGAGGATACGGCACAGATCATCCACCAGATTATGAATGGAGGCAAAACGCACCCCGGGAGCCAGTTCCAGAGCATAAGTAGTGATGACTGGACCATCGCGGTGCCCCACTACCTGTGCCTTGATCTTAAAGTCAGCAAAGAAAGAATTGATGCGCTGCGCCATCTCGGCAAAAATACTCTCATCTACCTGTTCAGTATCAGGGGACGGAGTTAAGAGATCGGCCCCAGGACGCCAGGCATCATAAAATGTGCTGGGAGCTGAGATGGAACTTGGAACACAATCTGTTTTGGTCGGCACCGAGAAGATCTGACCATCTGAATTTTCAGCAGTATTGCCATTATTGGTGTTCTGCAGGTAAGCGGGCAAATTGGAGGTATTGCTGTTGCTGCCCTGACTTACCAGAGGCGATATACTCTGCGCCTGTTCCGGCACAGCTGCAGCAGGGCTTGCAGTAAGAGGTGACCCGGCATGTCCGATCCCTGATACTTCTGGAACTGCAGCCCCAACCTTGGGCTCAGGGCTTAAAACCGTTTTCTCTACAGACGCAGTCCCTGCGGCCACACTGCCACCTGTCTCAGGAGCCGTACTATTTAATACCCCACGACTGGCACTGGGATAGCGCTCTGCTAGATCTTTTTCTGAAATATGTTCCTTTTCATCACTTAAAGCTGCCTTTTTGTCAGCACTGGCAGCAGCCACCGCCGGAGGCAACGAATTTAGCTCAAAGGAAGGCTGGCCCTGACGTTCCTCCTTCGATAAAAAATCATTGAAGCTAATGATACGCCCTTCGCTGTGCCCACTTGGCTCATTTTTATCCTTAACCTCGGCAGGCCCATAACTGTCAGCTAAGCTGTCATCCGGCCTTTGGGTATAGGACATGCCGCTTGCGCTCACCACCGGAGTGTCACTATTAAGCTCTGAATTGAGCTGCACCCCGGACAAGGAGGCTGATTGCCCGGTCTGCTGCGCTGTACTGGATTTATTCCCCTCCTGCACCCTGCCAGCAGCAGTAACTTCAGCGACACTGCCAGCTACAGCACCGTTCCTGAAGATATGAGTATGGATCTCCTCCTCATCTGAGGCGGAGGCTGCTGCGGTCTGTTCATTTGGTACAGCTGTTGTTGGCTGATGATAGGTAATTACGGTATGGGTCTCACCGTCATCCTCAGCTGCACTTGGTGCAGCTGGGCCCGCAATTGCTGAACTTAAACTCCCGGCACCAGCCTTAAGGTCCGGAGCTTGAGGAGATGGCTGGGCGGTGGTAATGATAGTAGAAACACCAGCCCCCTCAGCAGCAGCTTCCCCGGTCACTGTGGTACTCTCTCCGGCCTGGGTGATGATAGTGGAAACCCTGTCATCTGCCTGAGCTTCTTCACTGGCCACGGAAAAAGCTGTGCTTGCGGTAGTATAGGCAGGATAGGCCTCTGCCGGATAAGGATCAGCTGCAGCAAAATTACCCTCATCCCCAAAACCCGGTTCTACCCTGACACGCCGTGACTGGCTGTCAGAACCAAAGAAAGGATCAGCTCTGTTCTGCTTCCCACTGCCAAAGGCAGATGCGGCAAAATGCTCACTGCCCCCTGCTGCCCCTGCCGATAGGGTACTGTCTGCTGCATCCTCCTGCCTGACAAAAGTAGAGCTCGCTTTTGTTTCTTCCAGCGCAGGGGCAATCTGTGATGATTCCATCGCAGCTGTGCGTGCCCCGAAATAAGCGGCACCAGCATCTGAAGTTTCACCAATAATGCTGCTGCCTGCAGCTATTTTAGTCTCTGCCTGTCCATCAGTTCCTGCTCCATTAAAGGAAGAGGAAGTGGCTGTTGTTGCAACTGCAGGTGCCGCTGTTTCCCTTGGCGCTTTGGCACCTCTGCCCTTTAAACGCTCCAGCACCCCAAAAAATCCAGCTCCCACACTCTCACACAGCTGTAACGGACTTTTTCCAATAAAGAGGAACAGGCCGACCAGGGTAAAAATCAGGGCGGTCAGGGTTCCCAAACTTGACGGTAGCAAAGCTGCGATAATCAAATTTAAAAAATCACCCAAAATACCGCCAGCCCCGCTGACACCACGGCTGCCTAAGGCTGAAAATAAGGCACAAGCGCCCAGGCAAAAAGTATTAAAACCCAGGATCCGAAGCCCCAACCGGAAGAAATCGATGTTTTTAAGACTGATACGGAATAAAAAGAGCTCGGCACCGAGATAAACGATAATTAAGGGCAGGATATAGCTGAAGCTACCCCAATAATCAAATAAGAAAGCGATAAAGCCCGATCCCTGCGGCACAGCCTGAGCCTGTTGTTCCCCATTTAAAGTAAGCTCCCCGCTTAAGGCCTGGGCATTGGTGTTGTGGAAGTCAAAAAACAGCACATAGCAGCACAGTGCAAAGATCAACGTAAAGCCAAACAAGATCTGTTTTAAGCGGCTACTGCCCTGAGCTTTGGGCTGAGCTGACTTAGGGCGTGACAACATGATTAACCTCCGCTACCCATTTGCGCACCTGCGCCTGATGCAGGCAAAGTGACTGAAACTGCTGCGCCATTCTAAAACCAAGCTGCCAGGGACAGCCGGTGGATCTTACTTAAACATTAAGTGCAATTACATATTATATAGTTAAGGACGCCCACACCGCGCCCTGGTTTTTATGCGTATTTTAAGGATGTTTCTGCTGACGGCAGGCATACTCAAGGTAGATAAGTTTAATTTAAGCCGGAGTTTCTCTCAAGCGCTTTGACTTGATAGCGCACGGCAAACCCGGTACCGCCAGGCTCATATACTTAGTAGTGAGCATTTGATTTTATAGCCATCCCCACTATAATTTTGCGCAGCCATAATCTGGAGGAAGAGATGTTTCATATCGTGCTGTACCGCCCGCAGATGCCTGAAAACGCTGGCAATGTGATCCGCCTGAGTGCCAATTTAGGTGCACCGCTGCATTTTATCGGGCCTTTGGATTTTTATCTTGACAACAAGCGTTTGCTACGCGCTGGCCTTGATTATCATGAAATAGCCAATTTAAAAAGCCATACCTCCTTTGAGCGCTTCCTTACAGAAGAACAACCTAACCGCCTGATAGCATCCACCACTAAGGGCACAGTGCTGCACAGTGAATTTAAATACCAGGACGGTGATTACATCATGTTCGGGCGTGAAACCTCAGGCTTGCCTGCAGAAGTCATGGATCTTATAGATCCCAGCTTGCGCATTACCATACCCATGGTGCCCCAAAGCCGCTGCCTTAACCTGGCCAATTCAGCTGCCGTGGTAGCCTATGCGGCCTGGCAGCAATTAGGCTATCCTGGCGCCAAGCATTTGATCAGCACTGCAAAATAATAATTCTGACAGAGATAGGCAAATTAAAAACTGTTGCCCCGCCGCATTAATGTTAAAATCATGTAAGTTCTATCAAAAAAGCTCCGCACGTCTGAACGCAGAACCGTTGGAAACAAATATAAATTGATATATTTAAGTAAATTTAAGTAAAGGGATACGCACTTGTTAGATTTTCTGGTTGGTTTTTTCACTGAATACGGTTACTGGGCTGTTTTTGTCATCCTGATTGCCTGCGGCTTTGGCCTGCCCATTCCTGAGGACATCACCCTGGTATCAGGCGGTGTGATCTCCGGGCTGGGACTTACCAACCCCCATTGGATGCTGGCGGTAGGTTTGGCCGGCGTTCTGGCAGGTGACAGCACCATGTTCCTGTTAGGCCGGGTATTCGGCTACCGCATACAGCGCATCCGCACCTTCCGCAAAATTCTATCTCCCCGCCGCTTCTCACAGATTCAACGCAAATTTAAGAAATATGGCCTGGGCTTACTGTTTGTGGCACGCTTCCTGCCTGGCCTGCGCTCCCCTATCTTTCTGGTGGCAGGCATGAGCCGCCGTATTTCCTACCTCACCTTTATCGCCATGGACGGTTTTGCTGCCCTCATTTCCGTGCCTATCTGGATTTACCTGGGCTACTTCTTTGCCGACAACCTTGATCTGCTGATGCAATATGTCGGTGACGTGCAAAAAGTGATCTATTTAATCCTGGCCGTAATAGTGCTCATTGTTCTGGGAATCTATTTTAAAAAGCGCCTGCACGCCAAGATGAACCAGCATTTTGGTGAACATTCTGACAAAGCTGAAGCTGAAACTAAAGCTGCCGTGGCATCATCCCGCCCTAATCCTGCTGCCGCTGCAGCTCAGAACATCAAGGCCCGAGCTCAGAAACTTGCCCAAAAAAGCAGCTCTCAAAGCACCCTGTCTGTCCCACCACAACCTGCTAAGTCAGGCCATAGCGCCGCCCCTGATCAGGATAAGCCCTCTACCTGATCAGCTCTGGCACCAAAATAGCGCACCTTATTGGTGCGCTAATGCTTAATTTTGCCTTTTGCTCCAAAAACGTACACAATGCCACGCACAGATCTATTCTTTTTTAACGCAAGAGGCATACTCCATGGATCAGCTTACTTTAATAGTAAGAGACATTAACTCCATTCTCTGGGGGCCGTGGTGCCTGATCCCGATCCTGGTCGGTACCGGCATCTTTTTCACCTTCAAGCTGCGCTTCATTCAGATACGGCAGTTTGGCCGTGCCTTCAAACATGTATTTGGCGCTTTCTCCATCAATGGTGCCCGTGCTGGCAAGCATGGCATGTCCTCCTTCCAGTCTCTGGCCACAGCAGTGGCTGCACAGGTTGGAACCGGTAACTTAGCCGGTGTTGCTACTGCCATGGTGATGGGCGGACCGGGGGCTATTTTCTGGATGTGGCTGGCAGCTTTCTTTGGCATGGCCACCATCTGCGCTGAAGCGATACTGGCACAAATCTACCGCACCCGTGATGGCAGCGGACATATTACCGGTGGCCCTGCCTACTATATTTCAGCAGGCCTTGGCAGCAAGCCGCTGGCCATGATCTTCTCCTTCCTCATCATTATTGCCCTGGGTTTTGTAGGCAATATGGTGCAGGCCAACTCCATTTCCACTGCCTTTGAAAGTGCCTTTAATATCCCCACCTGGGTATCCGGCCTCTTTATCATCATGATTGCCGGCTTCATCTTCATTGGCGGCGTCAAGCGCATTGCCAGCTTTGCCGAAAAGATGGTACCGCTGATGGCCTCGGTCTATGTGTTAGGTTCTTTATATATCGTTGTGACCTGCATTGAATTCCTGCCTGAGGCCCTGGAAAAGATCTTTGTCGGAGCCTTCAATCCCACTGCAGCAACTGGCGGTGTCATTGGCGCTGGTGTCAAGGAAGCCATCCGCTATGGTGTGGCACGAGGTCTGTTCTCCAATGAAGCCGGCATGGGTTCCACCCCGCATGCGCATGCCATTGCCCGCGTCCGGCACCCGGCTGAACAGGGTCTGGCTTCCTTCATCGGGCTTTTCATTGATACCTTCGTGGTACTCAATGCTACCGCCATTGTGATTCTGGTCACCAATTCTTTGGACGGCCAGACCACCGGCATCGTGCTAACCCAGACTGCCTTTATCAAGGGCATGGGAGATGCCGGCTCAGGATTTGTGGCCTGCTGCCTGTTCTTTGCCGCCTTTACCACCATCATCGGCTGGTATTTCTTTGCCGAGCAGAATGTCAAATATCTCTTTGGCACCAAGGTGGTCAATGCCTTCTCAGTGATTGTACTGTGCTTCTTGATGCTAGGTTCCTTCCTCAAGGTCAATTTGGTATGGGAGCTTGCTGACATGTTCAATGGCCTGATGGTGATCCCCAATATCATCGCCGTGATTGGCCTGTATAAACTGGTGATCCGGGCAGTTGGAGATTATGAAAATAAATTCCTGCAGGACAAGCGCCCAGTATTTGGCCCAAGTGACAGCTTGACCGGCCGTTTTGCCAAGGTTCAGGAAGGCTATCGTAAAAAGAAAAAGTCAGCAGCCAAAAACACTGACTAAAGCAAACTTAGCAAATTTCAATTAATAAAAAACCCGGCCGCAAGGATCGGGTTTTTTCATGTCTAAATAAATTCTGCTGTTGATGACAGCTGCCCGTAGTGCCGGGATTTCTGCTTACCGCAGGGATGATTGATTAATCAATTACTTGGCAAATTTAGTAAAGTCGCCATCAGCTCCTGGAATTGCCTGAGCGCTAGTCTGCGCAGCCTGAGTAGTTTGGGCCTCACCTTGCGCTGTAAGCGGAGCTAAGGGATCTGGACCGAAGCGGTTGGCACCTACAGTACCCGGCATGATGTAAAACACGATGAGGACGATAAAGCACAGCATGGACAGCATGCTGATCACAACGCCAATCATGTATATATCAGGACTTGTTGCGACCCCCACTATCGCCAACACTAAGCCTAAAACCAAACAGCCGTAAGGTAAGGCTGTCCACCAGCCGGTACGGTTTATATCATGCAGACGGCGCACACTGGCGCTTAAAGTCATGACAAAAGATGCCACGGTGTAAACCAGATATAAAAGGATACCTAAAACAGGAATGAGGCTTAGTATGCTCACTACGATACCCGTGAGGAAGGTGGCCAGCGCAAACCACCAGAACTCAGAACGCGGGGCTCTGTCACGGAAATTAACAGGTTTCTGCACGACGCAGGTCTTGACTGCTTGAGTAAAGGACAGCATTACATTCTCCTGAATAATGTTCAGTTAATTTTTGTAAGGTAAACAAAAGCCAGCCCAGATAAATCCTGATGCGCAAAATCAGGTTAGCGGGCTTAATGTTGCAGGATTAGATTATACGCTTATTTATTATTAGAGTTCTCAAATTCACGTACAGCTCATTTCAGGCGGAGAAACTGTAAACAAAGGTTGTGCTTGACAACTATACCCGGCTGCAGGGGTAAAGAGCCCTGCCATAAATTATCAAAAATGATCTGCAGCTACCCTCCGTTCTTTAAGGCAGGAATACAAGCGCGAGGAGAAGCTTAAGTTTTTAATCCGGCTTTTCCGTTGCCCAATATATTGAGGGATATAAGTCCTTAGAACTTATAGGCATAAAAATGCATAAATATAACTAAAAATGAATAAATTATAACTTTCTATGCTTATCTCAATTATTTCCCATACCATATTCGCTAAAATGATCATGCATGTCAGTAATGATGTTTTGGGGAAGGGATAATGTTGCAGGCCTTGCCACTAGGGACTTCAGATTTCAGCTCATTGAGAGTTAACGGAGAAATTTATGTCGATAAAACTGACATAGTTTTTCAGTTGGCTCAATATCGGGGAAAAATATTCCTGGCCCGTCCCAGACGCTTTGGCAAATCGCTTTTGATCTCCACTTTTGAGTCCCTCTTTAAAAAGGGTCTGCAGGATTTTCATGGCCTTGCAATTGAGAAGCTCTGGCAGGATAAAACCTATCCGGTCGTCCGGCTGGATTTTTCTGAGCTTAAAGAGTTTGAAACTGCAGAACAATTTACAACAAACTTTTTTGAAACCCTTAGATTGAAATTTTCTGCAGTAGGGTTTAGAGGTGAGAGCCAGGATCCTTTCTTAATCCTAAAACTTTCAAATTGGTTTTCCTCACTTGCACCAAGTTCTTTGGTAATTCTTATCGATGAATATGATGCGCCGCTTACTGCTTGTCTGGACAAACCGGAACTGTTTGAGAGCGTGCGTTCACTCATGAGTCAATTTTTCCTGACTCTTAAGGCCAATGAAGGCTGCCAACGCTTTTTCTTCATGACGGGGATCACCAAATTCAGTAATACCAGTATCTTTTCGGCCTTTAATAACCTTCAGGATATCTCCCTTGATATCCAGTATGGCACCCTCCTGGGGTATACGGAAAATGAAATAATTACATGTTTCCCTTACTACCTTGATCGGGCGGCAGAGGCTCTGCAGCTTCCAAGAGAAAGTTTAATAACACACTTGCGTGAGCAATATGATGGCTTTACCTTTGACAGACGCGCCCAAACCCATGTCTATTGTCCCTGGTCGGTTTTAAACTTTTTGGCAAAACCAGCTGAGGGATTTCAGAATTATTGGTACAGCAGCGGTGGTCAACCTACAGTTTTGTTGAAGTATCTTAGCCAGCATGCACTGTCACAGCCAATGGATTACGGCGAGAGCAAAACTGTCCGGCTGTCCGATTTAAATGCTTCTCGTCAATACAACGAAATCAGTTTGGATGTGCTGCTTACTCAGGCAGGCTACTATACTATCCGTGAAGTGACCGCTGACCAATATGTGTTCCTGGCTTATCCCAACCAGGAAGTGGCAGTTTCCATGGCTCAGCTTTATGCGGATGCATTGCTTAAGGGAAAACGCCTGCGCAAGCCAGGCCAGCCGTCTATCCACGAGGTCTTGTCTGCAGGATCGATTGATGAGGTAATTGAGCAATTCAATCATGTCGTCCATGCCATTGACTACCAACGTTATCCCATAGTAGATGAGGCCAGTTGCCGGGCATACTTACAAGTATTGTTAATAGGGGCGGCCATGCTGTCCCAAGTCGAAGTCCATAACGCGTTGGGACGCAGCGACATGGAAGTGCATGCCGGAACACGGCACTGGGTGTTTGAATTTAAATTTGCCAGCGCTGACTCCGGAGCAGAATCCTTGTTAAATGAAGCGATACAACAGATCAAAACCCGCCAGTATGGAGTCCACGGCTTAAATCATGAGCTTATTCGTGTAGCACTGGTTTTCAGTGCCAAACAACGCAGGTTCATTGCGTGGAAACAAGTCTGACGTTTGAAATTTTGGCTTGAAATACAAAAAAATTTAGGAGAGTTTTGGTGCCGAAGGCACCATTTCTGAAGCGCGAAAACCTGATAATTCAAACGGTTGTTAAGGTTACGCACACAGTTACGCACACTTTGCCTGATTTTCCCGCATGAAAGCTAATCACAAGCCGGATTTATCACGATTAGTTTTAGGGAAAATTTTAAAGGTGTACGTCATGATTCTGAATGAAATCAGCCCTTGCGTTTTAGATCGCATGAATATGGTGGAGTGCACAAAGTTCCTGCACGCTTACAGCCTGATTCAGCTTTGCTGTGATATTTACAGCGAAAAATATAACAAGTCACTTCAGGCAATCGCGGAGCTGCTTGGGGCTGACCTTGCAAGGGAAATTGAAGATCTGAAATTCTGCTTCAAATGCAGCGGAAATAAGGAAATGCAGGAAATTGCGGAGCGGCTGCTTTCGGCAAAGCTGCAGGCGCTTTTGAACGTGATTGGCATCTGTGAAGGTAAGGTTCCTGCAGATTTAAGCGGGCTCTGCGCCTCCATTCTGCCTTGCTGACGTGTGCAAAGCTTTAGAGCTGACTAACAGCAGCATGATTTTACAGCAGCTAAAAGAAGAATTCGGGGATGGCCTAAGTTTAACTTACCCCATCACAGATGCTTTAGGACGCAGCCAAAAAGCGACTTTCATCACCGAGCCGCAGCTCTACTTTGTGATGATGCGGTCGCGGTCTGCCATAGCTAAAGAGTTTCGCCGCTGGCTCACTACCGAAGTCCTGCCATCAATCCGCAAAACTGGCTCTTATAGCATAAAGCCGCAACTGCCAGACTTTACCAATCCTGCCGAAGCCGCCAGAGCGTGGGCGTGAAAAAACGTGCTTCATGTCCCCGGCGCTCGCACCTGCGGCTGATATGGCCTGAAGGCTGGCTGCAGTATCCTTTGTTTGTTCGCGCCCGCTCAGCTGCTTTTAAAGCCCTCTATTGGGCTTTAGCGCGCATTCTAGGGCGTATTGAATACCGGCATGTATATGAGCATTTATCTGTACGGATATGCGGCAGAATAGGCGCTGAATGCCTATAGCGCATAGGTGAGCTCTATCATTTTGCCTAAATATTTAAATCTGCAAGCATCTCATCAAGATCACTCGGCAGCACTTTTTCAGCTTCCTTTGCCTCTTTCCAGCCTCCGCGGCATTTCAGAAAAAAGATCATGGCGGTTACATTGCCATTTATGGCTGCATCAAATAGGGCATTTGCTATCTGTTTAATTCCTTTGGCCTGCCCCTTTTTTATAGCGTCTGCGAATTCTGCATTTTCTGCCTGCTGTTTGTATAGGGTGCGCTCCGATATGCCTAAAGCGTGCGCGATCTGTGCTTTGGTCAGGCCCTTTGCTGCAAGCTCTTCAGCTTCCTGAAGATCGATCTGAATTGTCATGACGTGCCCTCCAGTGTGTGTGCTGCTGCTTGAATTTTAGCAGTAAATAAAACTGAAACGGCCCTCCAGTCATGCCGGAAAGCCGCTCTGCTAGTTATTAAATGATTTAAGGCAAGATAGCCGTTGCCATATCCAGCACAAGATCAGGATCTGTTTTGGCTTGCAGTAAAAGCTCTATGTTCTTTGCACTGAAGTACGCTGTTTCCAGCCCTGCAGCCTCTTCCTTGCTGTACCCGTTAAATTTCATAAAAACGTCATCTGCTCTATAAAGCAGTGTCCCGTCTTTCCATCTTACGGCCTTTAACGTTTTGCCAAAAAGGGGCTGTTTTGTTTCTTGGCCGGTAAGCTGCGGAGCAAGAAAAGCAATTAAAAGCTTTTTCATAAATCCCTCCTATCAATCCCAGTTTGACGCAGCTTGTCCATAGCCCTGCGCCGTGGCGCTTATGGTGCAGGTTTGCCCTTTGATAGCTTCTTTAAACTCTGTCGGGCTCTTAAAGCACAGTTCCGGATCTATCTCAAAATAATCATTTTTTGGATAGTAGGCGCAGTTCAGCCGCTGAAATATGCTGCCCTTGCGATTCTTGAAAATAATCAAGTAAAGCAGGCGGGCCCCGTATTTTTTCTCATCTCGGCTCGCTCTTTCAGCATAGTAAGTTTTTTCAAGTCCATTGCTTTTGCTTGCCTCGGCTTTTTCGCGGATCACGTCAAGGCCCATTACAAGATCTGCAAAATTCTCAAGCCCGCCGCTTTCCTTCAAGGCGTTGCAGTCAAGCGGAACGTTGTAGGCTGACCTATTGGCGGAGCAAACGCACAGCACAAATAGATCACGGTCAAGGGCAAACTGCCGCAGCTCGATCAGGGCTTGGTCTATCTCTTGCCTTTTATCCTGCTGCTCATAATCCGGGTGCACATGGTTCATTAAATCTACTATTACAAGCGGCTTAATCTGCTGCCCCACATAGCAGGCGCGAAGCCTTTCCTGCCATGTCGTAAACTCAGTCTCTACTGCTGAAGTATCCAGCGCGCCGATATGCTCAGCTAAGTAAAGACGATCTCCCATCTCGTTAAAGAATTGCTCAGCACATGCCGCCGCTTCCGGGTGAAGTTTATAGCGTCCGGTATCAAAATCTTCTATATTGAGATCAGGCAATATTTTGCCGCTCTGCCTGAATGTCTGTACCTTCTCTGCAAAATAGGCCGCATTCAGGCATTTGGCAATGGTGGTGCCGTTGTCATTTTCCGTGCTGAAAATCAGGGCTGCGGTGATAGGGTTGCCGCTGGTTCGGCAATAGCTCACAGCAATTTGATCTATAAGCGTACTCTTTCCCAGTGACGTGCTGCCAAATACGATGCCTAAGCCGCAACGCGGAAAGCCTCCGCTCAGGGCAATATCAAGTGCAGCTATTCCTGTACTGCAGCGGCTCCCTGCGGCGTTCTCTGCCGTCCATGCTTCAAAGCTGCCTGCAAGCTCTCTGACGCTTTTAACTCGGTCAGCGGTTCCGGTCTCGTTATCTGCGCGGGCGGGCGTGCTGTTAGCAGGTGCAGCTGCGGCCTTGGTTTCAATGGCGTTATTAAGCCGCTCCGCAGATAATCTTTGCAATGCATTCAAAGGATCATTATTCATTAAATGATCTCCTTAACAATATAAATAATATTTAAAAGCTCCAGCTTTCAGCTGTGCGCTTCGATCTGTGCCGGTCATAGCCCGGTCAAGTTCAATGAATGATTTGCAGCTATATTTCCATGTGTTAAGTACCTCCCTTAAATCCCGCTCCAGCTTCGACCGCTGCAGCCATAAAATTAAAATTCCTGCCTCCGCCGAGCCGGTGCGGGGCCATCTGGTTTCATACAGATCGGCCCAAAGTATTTGAAAACCGGCTCTGCTGAAAATTGCCATGCAATGCAGTCCGCGATCCTCCAGCGTGAGCGCGTCTGCAGCGCTGTCTGTGATAAAAAGCTTATTGGAGCCATCTGCCCGCGCCTCTTCTATGGCCTGCTCATTAAACAGCGGCGGCGGTTTCCCGATTGTGCTTTCATCATCTGTACTGCTAATCAGGGCCGCGCTGTGACCGTGCTCCTGCGGTATAAGCAAGCTCATATAGCTATCCTTTTCCCGCCATGCCTCTTCTTGTTCGCCTGCAGCTGGATACATGCTTAAGAAAAAGTGTTTTACCGTCCATTTAGGGCGCTGAAATCTTCTTTCAGCAAGAAAGCAGATCGCCTCTTCCTGATAAAGTGGGGCGCAGTCTTGAGGGCAAAGCGGATTCAGCGGCATTGCGGCATATTTGTGTAAACTTAGCTGCAGATTAGTGAAGGCCGATCCTTCTTCCAGCTGTTTGATTTGCTCGCAGATCGCTTCCAGCTCGCCCGCGCTCCGCTCTGCCGGGGCGGCGCTGCACGCGGGGCCATTTCCTTTGCCTGCCTTAAGGGTGCGGCTGCTCCTGCGCTTGCCTTTTCTGCCTTTGCCGGTGCTCAGTAAATACTCTGCAGGATCTTTTCCGGCCCATTGGCAAACGGCCCGCACCTGATCGGGGAACGCCTGAAGGCCCTGCACTGCTCCGATAACTGCAAAAATATCTCCATTCCAGCCGCAGCTGAAGCAGTGCACGGTATAGGCCGCAATGCCTGAAGCGTTAGCGCCATTGAAGATCATGCTTGGGTGCTTATCTTGGTGCGCCGGATTGATGCACTTGAACGGCTGTCCCGGCTTGAAGCCCGGCACATTCTGCTGCAGCCATGCCTCAAGCAATGGCTTCATCTCTGCCTCGATCTTTCTTTTCAGTTCGGCTTTAGTCATTCCTTTATTTCCGTATAAAGGGGCGGGCTGGCGCAGCTTAAGCCCGTCCCCTCTATTAGAGCTATTAGCTCTATATTGTCCGGCTCATGGTTGTGAAAACCCGCATTCTTAAGCGGTTCTTCAGGCGTGCAGGTGGACTTTTCTTCACGATTTTTTGCCAAAAGTGGACTTTTTTGCACGATATTGGGGGTAAAGGTGGACTTTTTTGCACGATCTTTGATCTGCTCCGCATTGGCGTTATATAAGATCGTGCGCTGCTTAAAAGGCAGATTAGTGCTTTCATAGCACCATGTAATAAAGCAGCACTTCTGCAGAAAGGAAAGCGCAGCCTCCAGCGGGGTGCGCAGCTTGCGGCTGGTATGCTTCCATTGATAGCGGGCTAATGGCGTATGTGCAATCAGCGCTGATACTTTAAGCGCCTGTTCCTTGCCCTCATTCCAGCCTTTTATATTACGGTGCTGCACCTCTGCAAGATAGCAGTACACGGCGCGGGCGTGAGCGGGCGCGCTTAAATCGCTGAATAGGGCTTTAGGCAGATTTATCCAAAATGCGTGCTGCATGAAAGATCCTGCTGCCCTCGCATTCACCTGCACCATAAAAAGGCCGGCTCTGCCCTTGCTGGCGTTGAAATTTGCCGGATAGCTGGCAATAAAGCCAAAAGCCTGCAGCACCTTTAGGCCATGTTTAGCAGTCCGCCTTGCTGCCGCGCTGTCTTTGCTGCTAAAGGCAGCAAACTCATTAAAGGAAAGCTGCAGCTCCGTCTTTGCTTCGGCGTCACGCTGGCGGCGGTGCCCGTTAAGCTCGTGCAGTTTGTTCAGGAAGTAGGTAATAAACAGATGGTCGCCTTCAGTGTAATGCCGCTTTACTGCCTGCCGCAGTTCTCGGTCTGTAAGCGTCATGGCTCCTTCGATCTGCATAGCAAACTGCTCTTCAGATTCTTTGCCGTTGGGGTTTGGAGCAGCGAAAAGGCGGAGTTCATTGCCGGCGCGTTCAATGCGCGGAGCGTACAGCCCATATTGAAAAGCCGTCAGCTTTGGGCTTGAATATATAGTAAAATATTCTGCATACGCCTTTTTGCGCCCGCTCCCCTGCGGGCTTGCTTTTCTCTTCATTTTTCCGCCTTTGGTTTAAGCTTGTTCTCTTTCAGCTTCAGTTGCGGTGCTGTCTGTACTGCCTCCTAAGATATATGCATCAACTTTCTGCTTGTCCCATAGCTTCAAGTCTCCAGTCAGCGCAATGGGCTGCGGTATTTTCCCTGCTTGAGTAAGTCTATAAATTGAGCTTTTACTGCAGCGTAAATAAGCCGTCATGTCTGTGAGTGAAAGCCATCTGTCAGGGGCTGGCGCGGTGCTTTTGGTTTTATCTGTCATTTCTGTTTTCTGCCTGTGTTTTATGCGCGCGTGTGCGTATGTGCGCGTATGTGTGAGCTTTACAGCCGCACAGTGAAAAACAGGCGGCTTCAGGGCAGATAGTAAGTAATGAACTTTTCTAAGGTAAGGCCCCAAATTGAACTTGGGGCCTATTTAGGCAGGTGCGGGGGTTTACCACAATCTGATGTTTTTATGTTTAATATCAAACAGATATATAAAGAATATGCTTGGAAAGCGTTTTATAAAATCATCTCTGCTGCTGAAGGGCTTTCTTTGGCCGCCTAAGTCAAGTAAATATTTGTAGTGCTTACCGCTTTTATATTTGCAGTGCTCAGCGCATTGCCTTGCAAAATCGGCCCAAAATTCTTCTTCTGCATCTGTTTCCTCTGTAGAATCAAGCCCTCCGCTTGCTTTAAGCCTCAGCTCCATACCTAAAAAGCAAAGAAATCTCCGTTCAGTTATGCCGCAGGCTTCCAGATCTAAGCTGTCAAGATAGCGGCCTAAACTCTGCCATATAAGCGGAGCAAGATATTTTTCATTTGTCTTGCTTGTTCCGCCGCGCTCTCGAGCGGTTTCATCAGTTTGACCTAGCAGGTATTTATCTATAAGTAAATCAGACTTTGGATCCTCAAGTATGCCTTTAGCGGCTGCTTTGCCGTGGATTATTTCTAAAGCATCTTTAAGTTTTTCCTGCACCTTGTCAAGCTTAAAAAAGTCATGTTTGTTTTTAGAGCGCCTGCTGTATTTTTCTGCTTTTAAAGCCGCACATATAGCCGTCACATGCCCAAAAGTATTCAGCGCAGTGTCGTTATACATTGGCTGTTTAGGCGGATCATTAGGCCCGCCGTCTCTGAAGGTCAAAATTGATGCAATGTTATCCAGCAGCTCAACCTTTGCTCTTTGCGGTTCTATAAGTACATTGCCTGCAATATCGCTCAAAATGTCTATACCATACATTAGGCAGTCTGCTTCTTTATGTTTCAGCAGCCATTGCAGTCGCCATTCAGCTGAATTTGGGTCTTCTTCAGGTTTATTTTCAAGTATATGTTCAGTAAGTGCATGCATTTTGAAAAGTTCGGCAAAGTCTGCATCATCTGCACAATCAAACAGAATAAACTTCATAGCGCCGCGTATAAGGTTGCCAAAAGCAGGCAGCGCCATAAGTCCGCCCGCATGTTTGAAGCTGATTGAATCAATGTCGCTAATAAGATCCGCCATGCTATACGGCTTCTCCCGTGATAACTGCTACAAACTCAGGCGGCAGCTGCCCTAATATGAAAGCGTCCCATTGCTCCAGTAAGGCCCGGCGCTCTTCTAAGTAGTCATATTTTTGATAGGCCCTTACTACGCCTGATTTTTCTTCATGGGCAAGGCAGCGCTCTGCTACTTCAAAATCTGCATGATTCTCTGCAAAATAGGTGCGGGCGGTTTTGCGCAGGCCGTGAATAGTGGCAATGCCCTTGCAGGCAGAGCGCACCGGCGTCTGAATCGCGGCATAGCGCACAGTCTTGGTGGGGTCATTGGCTGCATAAAAGACAAGATCACCCTGCTTAGGAAAATAATGCGTATAGGCTTGCAGCACGGCCTCCAGCTGCGGGGTAAGCGGTACGGTGTGCGGGCGTGCCATCTTCATAAATTCAGCCGGTATTGTGATCAGCCTTTTCTCTTGGTCAATCCAGCTCCAGCGCAAATTAACCGCTTCTTCCAGCCGCGCGCAGCTCATAGCGATATAGGTTAAAATCAGCTTTGCCTGCACGGGTGCAAAAATCAAACGGTCAAAAAATTTGCTTTTGAGCTCTGCAGGCGGCACGCTCTCAAAGCCTTTTACTTTAGGCTTCTTATAGATCCCTTCAGCTGCGTTTGTAAGGGCTGCGCAGGGGTTATGCTCCAGCAAGCCGCGGTTTATGGCGTACTTCATGGCTTGATTGAAGCACTGTACGGCCCTGAAGCGCACTCCCGCCGTGGTTTCCTGATTGTCCAGCACCTCACACAGATCTGCCGGTCTAATTTCATTCAGGCGCTTTCCGTCCAGCGCGCTAATATGACGGCGCAGGCCGCGCAGGGTCATAAAGCGCTTATTGGCTTCTCCGTCTTTCTTGGTCTCAAGCCATTGGTCAATGAAGGCACCAAAAGGCGGGCATTGATTGGCTGCCTCCAGCTCAGCTGCTACGGCTGCCTGCTGCAGGTCAGCTATCACGGCACGCGCCTGCTGTCTGGCCTCTCCTAGTTTTAGATCGGGGTATGTCCCTAAGCGGATCTTTTTCTCTTTTCTGTCTTTGTCCACAATGCGGGCAAAAAATATCGGCTTTGCAGTGCCGTAAACCTGCAGAATAACGTGCTCTCCGCAGCCTATTGATTTTCTTTGCCCTGTTTTTCTGTACTCTTTAATCTTGCTCTCAAGTTCTTTGTAATTTATTAGTCGCATGATCTAACCCTCTAAGGGTTAAAAATCACGCACACATACGCACACTTTTACGCACATTATAACAGTGTGCGTAAACATGCAATAGAGTGAAAGGCAAGGGGCATCTCTGAAGGGCTCTGCAGCTCAAAAAGCTTGAAAATATAAGGGAATTCGGTATTATAAGGAAGGTTTGTGACTTGCAGGGAATGTGAGAGAAAATCACAGTTTTGGTGCCGAAGGTGGGACTCGAACCCACACACTATCACTAGCGGCGGATTTTGAATCCGCTGCGTCTACCAATTCCGCCACTTCGGCTGGGAAGTGCGGCTATTTTAGCTTAAAAAACATAAATTGCAAGATTTTTTTCGCACTCACCTGCACCACCAGAACGAAATAATACGTATCCTCAAGCTACTTGAGGAAATAAAGACGGAGGTAACCGCTATGGTTCACCCCCGCTATAGCTCAATTAGCCATCCCCAAACAGCCCGCAAAGAAAAAGAAGATGCCCGGTAAAGCCTGTTTTTGCAATATGCCAGGCTTAGGTGTGGGCTCGCAACAAATACAGGGCAAAAAAGAAGAACAAAATAGAAGGCAAGGCAGCTCCTAGCAGTGGAGGTACGCCGTAAACCAACGCAAAGGGGGTACCAAACTGATTGGCCACATAAAAGCAAAAGCCCAGCGCAATACCAGCCACAATCCTCGCCCCCATGGTCATGGTACGCAGGGGACCAAATACGGTTGAGGCAGCTAAAAGTAGCATTACTACCATGGTAAAGGGCGCCACCAGCTTGCCATAAAGCTGCAGCTGATAGATAGAACTATCCTGTCCGTTGGCTTTCAGATAACTGATGTAATCAGCAAGTCCGCTAATGGTCAGATTACTGCCTTTAAGCCCGATAATACCAACCCGATCCGGATTTAAATTCAAATGCCAGTTCTCACTGCCCAAAAATACCGGTTGCACCGCTCCCTGTGAATAAATGGTCTTATGCACATCATGCATTACCCAGACCCCATCCTGATAACTGCCACTTTTTGCCTTGCTGATGGCTAAAAGCTCATCTCCCCTGAAGTCATAACGCACAATATCGAGCAGTGAATTGTCTGACAAGGTATAACGCACGCCAATAAAGCTTTCCCCTTCACGCAGCCACAGGCCATCGTAAGTAATGGAAATGCTGCCATTTGAAGCATAACGATTGTACTGATTGGCTGCGTATTGCTCCAGATGCGGCACCACCAGTTCACCTAAGGCACATACCGCTAAAATCAACGGAAAAACCAGCTTCAGCGCGCTGAAAATAATGCCGGCACGAGAGATCCCGACAGATTGCAAAATGATTAACTCAGATCCCCTGGCCATCAGCCCCAGGCCAATCACCCCGCCCAGCAGCACTGCAATCGGAAAAAACAATACAAAAAGTCCAGGCAACTGCAGGAACAGATAACCTACCAGGAATGAAAATCCGATTTCGCCGCGCCCGATATAGCGCATCTGATCGATAAAGGTAATAAGCCCGGTAAGAACTAGCAAAAACACAGAAACCAGCAAGATGGTCAGCAGAACCTGCCTGGCTACATATTTATCAAGGATCCCCATTATTTCTTTCCATCCTTCGCCTGATCCACAGGCCCCTTACTGGCCTCATCCTGTTGCAAATCTTCATCCGCAGTTGCTGCAGCCTTGGGGTTGCCCGTTGTCCCTGCCACTTGCCCGGATCTTACAGGCACCGGTAACAGGCGCATCACAAAACGGCGCGGCAGGTTCAAAGGCAGGGCCGCTAACAGGGTAAATAACAGTGGCACCAGATACAGACCCGGATAAAGCGGCAGGTTACCGTGATTTATAAGATTGCGCACTGACAGCAGGAACATATAGTAAGCTGCATAGATTAAAAGCGCCGGCATCAGCTTGGCAAAACGCCCCTGACGGGGGTTAACCATGGACAGCGGTACCGCAATAAAACTGAGGACAAATACCGCAAAAATAGGTGAAATGCGCCATTGCGCCTCCACCTGATAGGAAATATTGTCAGAGTCTAGCAGCTCTGAGGTCGGCATGGCATTCTTGGAGGTATCCTCTGCTGCCTGAGTATTGTCACGTGCAGCCGGTGCCTGGAACTTTGAGAAATTGATCCGTCTGAAAGCCCCCTCATTTAAGGTGCCCTCGTAGCGTTTGCCGTCAAACAGATAGAGCCAGCGCACCCCCTGGGCATCATTTTGCAGATAGCCCCGCTCCGCGATGGTAATGGAGCCCCGATCCAGTTCAAAAGGGGTATCCATGACGTAAATGCGCGAGATGGTCTTATCCTCCCCGCTGCCTTCCACTTCATCGATATAAACGGTAAAGCGTTCACCCAGATTTACAAAACGTCCGCTTTCAATAGGCAAGTACCGGGGATTGTTCTTGGCATCCGAAGTCAGGGCATCCCGTGTCTTAATGGATTCCGGCATCAGGTAAATACTGGTGTAACCGGTGACAACTGCTGTAATCAGCGCAAGCAGCATGGTAACTGCCATGACATTGACTGGTGAAAAGCCGACTGAACGCAGCACCACCATCTCAGAGTCAGAACAGATACGCCCTAAGGTCAACAGAATGGATAAAAACAAGGTCAGAGGCAGCATGATCATGGCAATTTCCGGAATGGCGTATAAAGCCAAGGAGGAAATCACTTCCACCGGCAAGGCCCCGACAGCGGCGCGGCTTATCAGTTTGATAAGGCTCTGACAGAGAAAGACCGTCAGCAGGATCAATAAGATGATGATCTGCGTTTTGGCTATCTCTTTGAATAAATATTTATAAAAAATCACTTATGCCCACCTTTAGCCAAGGCCTGTACCCAGGCGCGCAGCAGCGCCAGCGGTGCGCGCGGCGGAATATAAGAGGCACTCACCGCGAACTGATCGAGGGAGCTTAAAGCCGTAAACAAATGTTCCGCAGGCAACCTGACCAACAGCGCCGCACTCTGTTCATCCAAAAGCGGCAATGTGGCAAGCGCAAAACCCGCCTTGTATTTTAACAGCTCACGTACTAATTCGCCCAAGATCATGACCTGTATAGCCGGAGCTAAGGCAGCAAGTTCATCAATCAGCTCCCCATCGGCGCCCCCCTGCACGGCAGTACACAACAGGGAAATGATCCGCTGGGCTTTTTTATCAATCCCTTCCTGCAACAATTGCACGGCCTTGTCCGGATCCTGGCGTGCCAGGGCAAGTCCCACCATGGATGCACGTCCGGAAAAGCCCATACCACCCAAATAGCCCTCGGCCACATTTAGCGAAGCTTCCTTTAAGGTGATCTTATAGGCGCGTGAAATGATGGTAGGCAAGAGGGATTCCAGGCTCTTGGCCGTCATGATGATGAGCGTATGCGGCGGTGGCTCCTCAAAGCTTTTTAAAATGCTGTTAGCTGCCCCTTCAGGCATGGTATGCGCATCATTAATAATGCAGGCCTTGCCACGGCCATAAGCCGGGGACAGTCCGATCCAGTCAATTAACTTCCTGATGCTGTCGATGCGCACCGAGCGCCGGTTGCCACTGTCTGTGACCTGCAGCTCCGGATCGCTCAGGGCCAGCGCCGGATTAGTGACCAAATCAAGCCCGGCATCAGCTTCCTCCTTAAGGCTGGAGCGCAGCATGATAAAGTCAGGATGCGCTCCGGCAGCAAAGCTGCGACAGGAGGCGCAGCTGCCGCAAGGGCGACCGCCTTCCTGATGCTCGCACAGATAAAAGCGTGCGCACTCTAAGGCAAGCTCCATGCAGCCGCTGCCACTGCTGCCTGCAATAATGACAGAACCTGGCAACCTGCCCTGCAGGCAGGCTGTAGAAAAATCAGCAAAGCTCGGGCTTAACCAGGGCTTTAACATCAAATGTTCTCCTTGCTAGCACAATGCTAAAGCTGCACTTACAAAAAGCTGTACTTACTGTATTGAGAGGGGGGATGCCATCAGCACTTTGCTCAGCACAAACCGGCCTGGCACAAAGCGCTGTCTGTAAGTCTTACAGCATCCTGAGCCACCTCTTCAAAGCTACGTGAGCTATCTATCACCTTGACATAATCAAGCTGCGCTGCTGCCTGCAAATAAGCACGCTGCACCCGTTCAAAGAAATCAAGGCGCTCCTGTTCAAAGCGATCGCGCTCACCGCGTGCCCTGACCCGTTGCATTCCCTGCTCCACTGGCAGATCAAGCAATAAGGTCAGATCGGGATGAAAATCCCCCAGGGCGGCAGTCCTGACTGCGCGGATAGTCTCAAAGGGAATTCCCCGTCCCCCGCCCTGATAGGCATAGGAGGACAGATCGTGACGATCACAGAGCACCATGATCCCACGCTTGAGGGCTGGTTTTATCCTGCTTTCTACCAACTGTACCCGCGAGGCATACATCAAAAGCAGCTCTGTAAGCGGTGAAATCTGTTCCCGGCGCTCCGGGGACTTGAGCATGGCTCGGATCTCCTCACCGATCTCGGTACCACCAGGCTCACGCAAAGAGAGCACCGTAAAACCTTTTTGCTGCAAAAAAGTGCTTAAACTTAAGATAAGCGAACTTTTCCCTGCCCCCTCCGTACCTTCAAGGGTAATGAAGAGTCCCCGTTTTGCGGGAACCTGCTGTGCTGCGGCCTTGAGTGCCATGCTCTCTGTCTGCATCGGTCTATCCGTATATCCGTCTTAGTATAAAAATATTTTGCCTTGCTGCCTGAGGAACATTATTTCTGCTCCTGCTGTGCACGCTTATACTGCCGTACGCTGCGCTTATAAGCTGCCACGTTGCGGTTATGCTCTTTCAGGCTGTTTGCAAAATTATGCCCGTCACGCGGATCATAGCTCTTGGCCACAAAATACAGTGCATTGGTAGAAGATGGATGTAACACCGCCCTGACGGCACTGGCGCTGGGCATCGCAATCGGAGTAGGCGGCAGCCCCACTCGGGTATAGGTATTGTAAGGGCCGTCTTGCTTTAAGTGACTTTGCCGCAACGGCCCCCGGAAACCCGGTGACACCCCGTACATTACCGCAGGATCAGTCTGCAGGCGCATCCCTTTTTTCAAACGGTTATAGAACACTCCAGCAATTTGAACCTGCTCAGAGGCAATGGCACTTTCACGCTCCACAATAGAAGCCAGAATCAAAGCTTGATAAGGATCTGCCAGAGTCTTTTTATCTGCGCGCTGCGGCCATTCACGCATCAAAAGCAGCACCATGGAACGCAATGCCCGTGCCACGATGGCCCTGGCACCGTCGTCTTTAAAATAAGGATATGTAGCAGGCAGCAGCAGCCCCTCCAGGGTATCTTTTTCCCCGCCGATAAAGTCAAGCTGCTCTTGAGTCAGGGTATGCTTGATAAAGGACGCCGGGCGCGAAAAACAGGAAGCTGCATCAAAATCAAGATCCGAAGCGGCCTGCAGCCTTTTTTCCACCATGGCCACATTCATGCCCTCCACCAGGGTCACCGTAAAGGGCTTGACTTCCATGATCTTGCCCTGCGACATCTGCCGCAGCAGTTCGGCCACCGACAAGGTTCCATTTATAAGATAGCGACCTTTCTGGATTTTAGAAAACTTATCCTGATTGAGTTTGACGTAAGCCCAGATCACCGCCTGATTGAAATTATCCCCCGCCAGATCTGAGATCACATCTCGGGCATTCATGCCAGCTTCCAGGGTATAAGGCTCAGCACGTGGCGGTACAGCGTAATCATTCAGACTTTTAAGCTGCAGATAAAAAGCCACCAGTAGGCTGCCTGCCAGGATGCAAAAACCAAGGGCAACATACCAAAACAACTTCAGTTGACGCCGGTTTGCAGCAGTCACCGGAACCGGCTGGGGCTTTACTGTCTGCTCCTCCGGTCGTCCTTGATCTTTTTTTGTTGCCATGGTGCTATAACCTCTTTAATCTGCCGTGACTTAGCTGCTCTTAATTTGGAAAGCGCCCGCAAAGTCTCCGGGAGGAGGTGAGGCCGCATCGTTATATTTTAACAAGTTAATCCCGGCATGGGGATGATCCGGGGACCGTTTTAGCGCCGCCACAACTTTCCGCTGCGCCCCAAAAGCGTGCCCCAAAGCCCTGAATTTAGTGACAGCGCCTTGTAAAAAAGCTAGAATTATCCCCAAATTTTAAGGAGCGCGGCGTCATTTCCAGCGCTTTTTTATTAGTGGATTGTGGATTGAGTCAAGATGGACATGGAAAAAACCTACCAGCCGGAAAAGTTTGAAAAAGACATTTATGCCAAATGGGAAGAGCAAGGCTATTTCAAGCCCAGCTACGATGAGAGTGCACCCGCTTATTCTATCGCCCTGCCCCCGCCCAACGTCACCGGCTCCCTGCACATGGGACATGCTTTCCAGCAGACCATCATGGATGCCCTGATCCGCTATCACCGCATGGATGGCGACAATACCCTGTGGCAATGCGGTACTGATCATGCTGGCATCGCTACACAGATGGTGGTGGAGCGCAAGCTCGCTGCAGAAGAGAAGGTCAGCCGCCACGACTTGGGACGCGACGAATTTATCCGCCGGGTCTGGCAATGGAAGGAACAATCAGGCGGAACCATTACCAAGCAGATGCGCCGCCTCGGTGCTTCTGTGGACTGGAGCCGTGAACGCTTTACCATGGATGAAGGGCTGTCACGTGCCGTGACTGAGGTCTTCGTGCGCTTATATGACGAAGATCTGATCTACCGTGGCAAGCGCCTGGTCAACTGGGATCCCAAGCTGCGCACTGCCATTTCCGATCTGGAAGTGGAAAACCGCGAAATTAAAGGCAGCATGTGGTATATCCGCTATCCGCTGGCCGATGGACTTAAGACCAAAGAAGGCAAGGATCACCTGCTGGTCGCCACCACCCGTCCTGAGACCCTGTTGGGCGATACTGCTGTTGCCGTCAATCCTGCCGATGAGCGTTATCAGGACTTAATTGGCAGGGAGCTGATCCTGCCCTTAGTTGGCCGCCGTATCCCCATCGTTGCCGATATGCATGCAGACATGACCACCGGTACCGGCTGCGTGAAGATCACTCCGGCACATGACTTTAATGACTATCAGGTCGGCAAGAGACAGAAGCTTGCCATGATCAACATCATGACCGAGGATGCCCATATCCGCGATGAGGGCGAGGTCTTTGATGACAACGGCCAGAGCACTGATGCCGTATCCGGCTTTATCCCGGAAGCTTACCGCGGCCTGGAGCGCTTTGAGGCCCGTACCCGGATGGTTGAGGATCTCAAGGCACAGGGACTGCTGGAGAAAATCGAGGATCACACCTTAGCCCAGCCTTTTGGTGATCGTGGCGGCGTGCCCATTGAACCGATGCTGACCGATCAGTGGTACGTACGTGCCTCAGTGCTGGGCAAACCTGCCCTGGAAGCCGTGGAAGACGGCCGCATCAAGTTCGTGCCGGCACAGTACGCCAACATGTATTACTCCTGGATGCGCGATCTGCAGGACTGGTGCATCTCACGCCAGCTGTGGTGGGGTCACCGTATCCCGGCCTGGTATGACGAAAACGGCAAGTTCTACGTTGCCCACAACGAGGCTGAAGCCAGATCCAAGTATGGCCTGACTGAGGACGTCAAGCTGACACAGGATCCGGATGTGCTTGACACCTGGTTCTCCTCTGCCCTGTGGACTTTCTCAACCTTAGGCTGGCCGGAGGAAACCCGCGAGCTTAAGGCTTTCCACCCTACCTCTGTGCTGGTCACAGGCTTTGACATCATCTTCTTCTGGGTTGCCCGCATGATCATGATGACCATGCACTTCATGAAGGATAAAGACGGCAAGCCGCAGGTGCCATTCAAGACCGTTTATGTCACCGGACTTATCCGTGACGAGGAAGGGCAGAAGATGTCCAAGTCCAAGGGCAACGTGCTTGATCCTTTGGATATGATTGACGGCATCGACATCGACAGCCTGGTCAAAAAGCGCACTGCCAACATGATGCAGCCACAAAAGGCACTGCAGATTGAAAAGCGTACCCGCAAGCAGTTCCCAGAAGGCATTGCCCCGCATGGCACGGATGCCCTACGCTTTACCTTATGTGCGCTGGCTTCAAATGGCCGCGACATTAACTGGGACATGAAGCGCCTGGACGGTTACCGCAATTTCTGCAACAAGCTGTGGAACGCCACCCGCTTCCTCTCCATGAAGATCAAGCTTGGGGAAAAGAACTATCAGGCTCCGGCTGCTGACAAGCTCGGTCTTGCCGATCGTTTTATCAGATCCAAGTTGCACGCTGCCATCAATGCCATGCGTCAGTCTATTGACGGTTACCGCTTTGATCAGGCCGCAGCCTCGCTGTATGAATTTATCTGGGATGAATATTGTTCCTGGTATATTGAGTTCTCCAAGGCCATTTTGGAAAGCAGTGAGCTGTCCGCTGAAGAAAAGGAAATCACTGCCGCCAACCTTACTGACGTGATGGAGTGCTTTGCCCGCCTGGCGCACCCGGTTATGCCCTTTATCACGGAAGTGATCTGGCAAAAGGCCGCACCTTGCATCGGCAGGGCCAAGGCCGGTGATACCATCATGCAAGCACCCTACCCGCACGCTGAAGAATATGCCGCCGATGCTGCCGCTGAAGCTGACATCGCCCTGATTAAGGATCTGGTCACCACCGTGCGCAATCTGCGCGCTGAGATGAAAGCCAATCCCAATGCCCAGCTTGAAGTGCTGGTACGTGGCGCCAACCCGGAACAGGAACGCGTATTAAAGGACAACTTCTACCTGTATAAGACCTTAGGCGCCATCACCAGCCTGAACTTTGTGCAGGCAGGCGAGCAGACCGTGCCATGTGCTTCCAAGCCTTTTGGCACTTGCGAGGCTCTGATCCCGATGAAGGATCTTATCAACAAGGATGATGAGTTAAAGCGCCTGAACCAGCTTGCTGCCAAGCTTGAAGGCTTAATCAAGGGCGGTGAAGCCAAGCTTGCCAATGAAGCCTTCGTGTCCAAGGCTCCGGCCAAGATTATCGAAGGAGCCAAGGCTCAGCTGGAACTCAACCGGACCCAGCTTGACAAGATCAAGGCACAGATTAAGGAACTGAACAGCCTGTAGGCTTAATCAAGCCTTTTTAGGGACTGAACAAGCGCGGTGCCGGGCAAGCCCAGACCGCGCTTTTCTTTTCCCTGCCTCGCTTTTCCCTGCTTCACTTTTCTTTGTTTACGCTGCCCCCACTCCAGCTTTACGCTGCGTTTCTTGGTTTACGCTGCTTTGGGGGGCTTCTACCACGCAACTCCCTGAAAACTGGCACAGTTTACGCTTATGCTGCTTGTCAGCGCCAGCAGACGCTGCAAACACAAATTTCCGTCACGTCTAGCACTACACTTGCCTGTACGCTTGCTTACAGCAAGGCCCGTAGTAACAGAATGAATAAGGAAGGACAAAAGGAGGGAAGATGCAGCCTCAGCTCAAGCTTATTTGCAGGACAACACTGGCCTTGTCTTTCAGCTTGTGTGCTTTGCTGTGCACCTGTGCAAGCAGCAGTACTTCCCTGGCTGCCCTGAGCCCCTACTCCCAGGAACAGGCAGATCAGGACAAGCTGCAGCGTTTGCGAGAGGCCAGGCGGAGCAATGATTTTTCTCCCCGAAGCCCAACTTCTAACAAGCGTAACCAAGAAGCCCAATCGGAACGGCCCCGCTCTGGACTGCAACCGGCGCTGCCTGGCAGCAGAGGTGAAATCCAGGGCACCCTTCCCAAAACTTACAGAGCTTCGGCATTTGATCCGGAAAACAGCATCAGCGCATTTGACTACTTTACCCGCCCGCAGAACCTTAACGACTATTGTGCGCTGCTTGCCAAACAGCCTGCCGGAAACAAAGGCCGGCCGGTGGCAGTTAAAATTTTAGGCCGACATCAGGCTACCGTAGCAGTGCTGATAGGCGGCACTCCCCTCACCGTGAGCATTAACTTAAATGACATTGATCTTAAGGATCGCTTAAGCGGCACCACTGAGCTTAACTGCGCCAGCAGCCGGGCCGGGGAAATTCGTTTTTATAACCTGAAGGGACTTAATTATCAGGGAGCTGTACTTGAGGTTAAGGCGGACGGGCAACGCGCCACGTCTACCTTACGTTCTGAGTAATCCCCACCCTGAAAGGGATGGGGACTTCCTGCTTACTTGCTGCTCTGGTTACAGAGCATTCAAGGCTGTCTGCAGATCAGCAATAATGTCAGAGACATTTTCAAGGCCAACAGACAGACGGATAAGACCCGGGGTAATACCACATTCCACCAGTTGCTCATCAGTCAGCTGACGGTGGGTGGAACTTGCCGGATGCAACACACAGGTGCGGATATCGGCCACATGTACCTGCAATGAAGTGAGCTTCAAGCTGTCAATGAATTTAGCCCCGGCCTCACGCCCGCCCTTGACCTCAAATGAGATCACGCCGCTGGCTCCATTCTTTAAATACTTTTGTGCCAGCGCAAAATTAGGAGATCCTTCAAGTCCTGGATAACGCACTTCACTGACTTTATCCTGAGAGGCCAGGAAACGCGCCACCTGCATAGCATTCTCGCAATAGCGCGGCATACGCAAGGCCAGGGTTTCCAGACCGAGGTTGATATAAAAAGCGCCCTGCGGTCCCTGGCAGCAGCCCAGATCACGCATGAGCTGCACCCGGGCCTTGACGATATAAGCAGCCTTGCCAAAAGCCTTGGTATAAACCAGGCCATGATAGGACTCATCGGGCTCTGTAAATTCGGTAAAGCGCGGATTGTTGGCCCAGTCAAACTTACCTGAATCCACAATCACGCCACCGATTTGCAGCGCATGACCATCTAAATATTTGGTAGTGGAGTGCACCACAATATCTGCGCCGAACTCAAAGGGGCGGCAAAGTACCGGAGTGGCAAAGGTATTGTCCACAATCAGCGGCAAACCGGACTCATGGGCAATATTGGCAATGCGTTCGATGTCCAGCACGTCCATGGAAGGATTGGCAATGGTTTCACCGAATACAGCCTTGGTATTTTCCCGGATCTGCGCCTTAATTTCAGCGTCAGAGGCCTTTTGATCAACAAAGGTCACCTCAATGCCAAAGCGCTTTAAAGTCACAGCAAAAAGATTAAAAGTGCCGCCGTAAATACTGCTGGTGGACAGCACATGATCACCGGCCTTGGCCAAAGTCAGGATTGAGATCAGACTAGCAGCTTGTCCGGAAGAAGTGCACATCGCGCCCACGCCGCCCTCAAGCGCTGCTATTTTCTGCTCGACAGCATCCACTGTCGGATTACCGATGCGTGAATAAAAATAACCTGCGCTTTCCAGATCAAACAGCTGCGCAACTTCTTTAGTGGAGCTGTAAGTAAAGGTAGTGCTCTGGCAAATTGGCACCACCCGGGGCTCCCCGTTTTTCGGGGTATAGCCTGCATGCAGGCATAAAGTCTCTAATTCCATTTGTTTTAATCCTTTATTTTTGTAAAGAGGGCTGTGCCATGTTAATCCAAGCCTCAGGAGCATGCTACCGTGCGCCGGTTTTTGCACCTTTTTAAGGCAGTGCAGTTCATTTTCAGTACAAAAGCGGAGTTAAGCCGCCATGTAAGATAAAAGGTGCTTGACCGGATTTACTGTCATAGCGTCATGGCGGCAGCTGCTGACCACCCCGCCCTTTTCAGCAATTCTTTTCATCCGCGCCACGTCAAATACCACAGCTCACTTATGTGCCAAAAGACTGGGCCGTCACCACTGCCAAACGGTATTAAGCGCAGCGTGCCTTTCCACTGGTCTAAAACAGTGCACTGATCCTACTTTTTGCACCTAAAAGCTGAATTTATTGCACACTCCTGCAAAATTAATACAATTGACTGCAATATTTTGTCGTAACCGGCGCCCCTGCCTGATCTTAGATACGCCCGCAGGCCACAGCGCCCTTAACTTTAGCGGAGCTTTGTTCATGCCAGCTGTAAAACTATTAAAAAACGCTGTCTGCGCTTTAATCTTCACCGTAAGTGCCTCCTCCTGCGCCCTTGCTGCTGATGACGCCAAAATCTTGCGCGTCGGCGCTGAACCTTCCTATGCCCCCTTTGAGTTCATGGATGAAAACACCAAGCAGTTAACTGGCTTTGACATTGAACTGATTGACGCCATTGCCAAAGCACAGGGCTATACCATTGAAGTCAACTCCATGACCTTTGACGCCCTGATCCCAGCTCTTTTGAGCAATACCATTGATGCAGCCCTGTCGGCCATGACCATCACTGAAGAACGTTTAAAGCGCGTATCTTTCTCTGAGCCGTATTACGATTCCGGACTTACCATCCTGATCCGCAAGGACAGTGCCGATAAGATTAAGTCTGTCGAGGATTTAAAGAATCAGCCCCTGTGTGTGCAGATCGGCACTACCGGTGCCCTCTATGCTGAAAATATCGAGGGAGCTACAGTCACCCAGTTCAACTCTGCCCCTGAGTCATACTTAGAGCTCAAATCAGGCGGTTGCGTGGCTGCCATCAATGACAAGCCGGTAAATGACTATTACATCGCTGTAACCAAGTCCACTGACATCATTTCCCTGCCCGGAACCCTGACCGCGGAGAGCTACGGCATTGCCGTCAACAAGAATAATCCGGAAATGCTCCAGCTGATTAATGACGGTTTTGCCAAAATCAAGGCTGATGGCACCTACGACAAGCTGTATCAGAAATGGTTTGGTGCCAAATAGCTTAAGCTTCATCTGCATGCATGATCTAAATTCATGATCTGAATTAATGCACTTTCAGTGCTCAGGCGGCAGGATCTTCCTCCTGCCGCCTGGTTTTTTCAAAGCGCACCTTTTTTCTATGTGCTATAGTAAGCCTCGCGCTATTAAAAGCGCTTGCTTTACTGGCTCACCCAAAATTAAACCTTAAATGTTCCGTCCGCTGCCCCTGAGTATTGCCCTGCGTTTTGCGCTGTCGCGCAAAGCCCATAAATTTGCCTTTTTCGTGGCGCTGCTGTCCGCTCTGGGGATTGCGTTGGGGGTATGCGCACTCATCACCGTATCGGCAGTAATGCAAGGCCTGCAGAACCGGCTTAAAGATTCTGTACTTGATACCACCGCACATGTGGTGGTGCAAGTTAAGGATGAAAAGACCCTGCCCTTTTTATTAAGTCAGCCTGAGGTTAAGGCGGTCCTGCCTTACCTGCAGGGAGAGGTACTGCTGCAAACTGAGGACGACCTGAGCCTGGCCATACTGCAGGGATATAACCCTGACTCTCTCATCCCTGCCCCCGGGACTGCACCACAACATCCGGCCACAGCTGACCGCAGCAATAGTAAGGTTGCAGCACGTTCGTTACAGCTGCTCCCTACCCCTCCTGCGGGCAGTTACAGCCTGATCCTTCCCTCTTCATTCATGCTTGAACATGGTCTGGAAATCGGCTCAAAGGTACGGCTTATTTCCACCATTAATGCCCGTTACACTCCCCTGGGACTGACACCGACGCAACGCGTATTCAGCGTAGCAGGCAACGCTCAACTGCCGCTACCTGGCAATCACAGCCCAACCCTGCTGACTGCGCTTGATGATGCACGCCGTTTATTGCGTGAATCCGGGCAATATTACCGCCTCTTTTTAAGTGATCCCTTTTTAATTGAAGATCTGGCAGACAAGCTGACTGCGGCCGGACTTACCTTCAGCGACTGGCGGGCAAGTCAGGGCGACTTTTTCCGGGCTGTGGCACTGGAGAAGCTGTCAATGTCAGTAATGCTCTGTCTCATCATCCTCACTGCTTCTTTTAATATCCTGTCGGCACTGACCATGCTGGTAAGCGCCCGCGGACGCGAAATCGCCGTACTAAAAACCCTGGGGGCAGATAATAGTTTCATTCTGAAAGTATTTATGCTGCAGGGGCTTTTCTGTGCCACTGCCGGCATCGTGCTGGGCATCGTCACCGGATTGCCATTGGCATTCAACGCCCAGCAGGTACTGGAGTTTCTGGGGATCACCATTATGCGCGGCACCCTGCCCATTGTGGTATCCGTACAGCATATAGCATTAATAGCAGGAGGCTGCCTTGCATTGGCAGCACTGTGTACCCTCTATCCGGCACGCAAGGCGGCCGCCTGCGATCCGGCATTGCACCTGTCCACCCTGTAACGCGAGGCTTTATGACATATCTGCTTGAGGCAAAAGATCTTACCCGCACCTTTTATGAGGGCTCCATTGCAACCCCGGTGCTCAAAGGGCTGAGCATCGCGCTTAAAGAGGGAGTACTGACTGCCATCACCGGCAAATCCGGATCCGGCAAAAGTACCTTGCTGCATATTCTGGGAACCCTGGACAGTCCGACCTCCGGACAGCTGCTGTTCAAAGGAGAGGACATCCTAAAACTTACGGATAATAAAAAGGCACAGCTACGCTCCCACCATCTGGGCTTTATCTATCAGTTCCATCACCTGCTGATGGATTTTTCGGCACTGGAAAATGTACAGCTGCCCCTGCTGATTGCAGGCCTAAGCCCGTCCCAAGCAAAAGCTCGGGCACAGGAGTATCTGGAAAAAGTCGGACTTTCTGACAAGCAAAATTGCAGACCCGGCGAACTTTCCGGCGGTCAACGCCAGCGCGTGGCAGTAGCGCGGGCCTTAAGCCCGCAGCCTGATTTAATTTTAGCGGATGAACCCACCGGCAGCCTCGATGAAGAAAACGCTGCGGCTGTGTTCTCCTTATTTGAAGGCCTGGTGCGAAAAGAACGGCGGGCAGTGCTGATGGTGACGCATGATCAGGGCTTAGCTTCCCGCTGTGATCGCATCTTTGCGCTTGAAAACGGCAGCGGGGCATACATTAAGTGAACAGTTTAAGCCTGAAGCTGGGCCTGCGCTTTTTTAACTCCAAGCGCAAGGCAGCCCTGTCGCGCTTCATGTCCTTTGCCTCCACCGCCGGCATCGCAGTGGGCGTGTTTGCACTGATTGTCGGCCTGTCCGCCATGAACGGCTTTGAGCGTGAACTCCACGAGCGGGTGCTGGCCGTGATCCCCTCGGCACAAATAAAGGCTCAGCACGGATATTTTACCGATGCCGAAAATTTTGCTGCAGCCTTAACCAGGCAGCCTGGTATAAGTGCTGCCGTCCCCGCCTTAATGCTGGAGGCCGTGTTCAGCAATGGCCGCGACTTTGTGCCGGCCGCCCTGTATGGCATTGATCCCTCACGGCAAGAACAGGTAACCGCAATCGGGCACTTTTTAAGTGTTAAGTTAAGTGCGCTGCAAACAGCCAAAGCTGCAGCTGACAGTGCAGAGACAACTGCAACTGCGCTGCCTGCAATCTTAGGTCGCGGTATTGTCAGGCGCTTAGGGCTCAGACCTGGCGATGAGTTTTATCTGTACGCCTCCATCCCGGATAACTCCGGGATGGCTGCAGCCAGGCTGCCAGAAAAAGAAGTTCAATTAAGTACCACCCTGTTTAAAAGCCCACGTTCACTGCGCCTTAAACTTGCAGGAGAACTGGCCATCGGCGGACAGCTTGACAGTGCGGTATGTTTCACGCAATTAGGGGATACCCTCAAGGCTTTAAACCTCAATGGTGCCAATCAGATCCAGATTAAAACCGCAGATTTGCTCAATGCCCGGCAGCTTGCCTATAGCGCAGCGGCAGCAACGGCCCGTGAACCCTGCTATGTGGAGTCCTGGCTCAGCTCACAGGGCAAGCTTTATCATGACATTCAGATGATCCGCGGGATCATGTATCTGGCCATGATCCTGGTGATGGCCGTGGCCTGCTTTAATATTGTTTCCAATTTGGTGATGGCAGTCAGCGAAAAAAAGCGTGAAATTGCCATTCTGCTTACCATGGGGGCTCCGCGCTCCCTGATTGTCAGCAGCTTTTGCTGCATGGGACTGCTCTCCGGGCTGAAAGGTACCCTGCTTGGCCTTTGTTTTGCCATCCCGGTGGCGCTGGGACTGACACCGTTAAGTTCAGGCCTGGAGCAGTTACTGGGCATTAAAATTTTAAACGAAGAGATCTATTTTATAAATTTCATTCCCTCGCGTCTTGAACCCCTGGATGTACTGCTAGTTTTTGCCTGCGCCCTGGGCATGAGCCTTATCGCCTCCATTTACCCGGCCCTGCGTGCCTCACGCATCAGCCCGGCGCTGGAACTTAACGCCTAGCCCTGCTCATGCTAAGATGAGGCTGTAACAACGCATAAATAATTAAGGAGATTGCGATGACTACAGCTTTAGTTTGCTATGCCGACGGTTCTGAGGATCTGGAAGTTACCGCTGCTGCCGATATCCTGGCACGTGGTGGAATTGCAGTAACCAAAGCCGCTGTGGTAAAGGAAGGACTGCAAGTAACCCTCGCCCATGGCACACAGGTTATATGTGACAAGAATATCGCTGACTGCAAGGCAAGTTTTGATGTCATCGTGATCCCTGGCGGCCTGCCCGGTTCTGAACACTGCCGGGATTGTCCCATCCTGATCCCGCTGCTCAAGGAACAGCGTGCCGCTGGCCGCTGGATTGCCGCCATCTGCGCAGCACCGGGCTTCGTACTGGCTCATCATGGCATTATTGATGACAAGGTTAAGGCCACCGGTTATCCTGGCTGCACTGACGGCATCACCAATTACACTGCAGAAGGAGTGACCGTGGATGACGGCGCCAAAATTGTAACCGGCAAGGGGCCGGCCTTTGCCCTGGACTTTGGCTTTGCCATCTTAGAATGTCTGCAAGGCAAGGAAACTGCAGATCAAGTCAAGTCCGGCATGCTCTACACCAAGTAAGCACCCTGACTCCTTTATTTACATATTTCTAAACCTATAATCAGGCAAAATTGCCCGGCAGCCCCGCTCAACCGGGGCTGCAGTCTTTTTACGAAACCGCTATCCTGCTGCTTACGTACCAGCTCAGACCTTCTGCGCAGCCCCCTGCCAGATCCAGTTTGCCGGATCCTTACAGGTTAAGGTAAAGTCATGCAGGGCCAGCAAGGTATGCCGGTGACCGACACTGACGATGATACTGTCAGGAAGTTCCTGCTTTAACAAAGTGTAAGCCTGCTTTTCTGAA